>NZ_JAYMGI010000002.1:8427500-8560653 GCF_035825295.1 Actinacidiphila sp. DG2A-62 | reverse complement strand
CGGCCTTGTCGTAGAGCGGGACCGGGGGTGCGACCGGCGGGACGGCTCGAACGTTCGGGTTCGAGCCGGGAGCGGATCGCGCCGATCGATGGTGCGTCAAAGTCACAAGTGCGCTAGCCTCTGGACTCAGACACCACCCCCGGAGCACACCCGCCCGGGGCCGCGCATCGTCCCGGGACGGGGGAGCGTCAAACCATGGTGGCAGTGGTCACAGCTGAAGCGGAAAACACGGTCGTGGAGATGGACCCGCTTCCGCATCAGGTCGAGGCGTCCGATGCGGCGGTGCGGAAACTCGAATTGCAGCCGGGCCAGGAAATGCCCGCGCAGGGTCTGCGCACGCAGGTCATTGCGGCGACCGGTTCGGGAAAAACCTTTATGGCGGTGCTGACCGCGCGGAAATTGCGGGCGGGCCGGGTATTGGTGCTGGTGCCGACTCTGGATCTGCTGACGCAGATGGCGGCCGCGTGGCGCGCCGGCGGCCGCACGGGGCCGTTCTACGGGATCTGCTCGCTGCGTGCAGATGAGGCGCAGGGGCTGGCGGCGTGCACGACGGACGTGGACGAGCTGGTGGCGTGGACGCGCGGCCAGGAGCACGTGACCGTGTTCGCCACGTACGCCAGCGTGGGTCTGGGGACGCTCCAGCGGGCGCACGAGGCCGGTCTGGCCCCGTGGTCGCTGGTGGTGGTCGACGAGGCGCACAGGACCAGCGGGCGCGGCTCGAAGCCGTGGGCGGCGATCCACGACAACACCCGCATCCCGGCCGACCGCAGGCTCTACATGACCGCCACCCCACGGGTGTGGGAGGCGCCGGAGACCGACGAGGGCGGCAGTGGCGCGCCGGTGCTGGTGGCCAGCATGGAGGACGACCCGGACGGGCTGTTCGGCAGCGTGGCCTACAAGCTCACCTTGTCGCAGGCCCGCAACCTCGGCCTGGTCGCGGCCTGGCAGGTCGTGTGTGTCGACGTGACCGACCCGGAGCTCCAGGCGGCCGCGCTGCTGGGAATCGAGGCCAGGTCGGACAACGTACGGGGTTCACGTCTCGCGGCGCTGCAAACCGCCGCGGTGAAGACCGCCGCGGAGCGCGGCCTGCGCAGGATGCTCAGCTTCCACTACCGGACCAGCGAAGCCGAAGCCATGGCGGCCGGGGTGCCGGCCGTGGCGCAGCGGCTGTGGGAGGACGCCCCCGAGACGTACCCGGAGCCGGAGCGGGTGTGGGCGGACTGGCTGTGCGGCGAGCACAGCCCCAAGCGCCGGCGGGCGACGCTGGCCACCTTCGCCGACCCCGTCGGCGAGAGCGTCGACGGCGACCTCGTCCCGATGCGGCTACGGCTGCTCAGCAGCGTTCGAGTCCTCGGGGAAGGCGTGGACACGCCAGGTTGTGACTCTGTGTTCTTCGGAGACGTGCGCGGCTCCGCCGTCGACATCCTCCAGATCATCGGCCGCGCCCTGCGCATGAAACCCGGAGAAGGCAAGGTGGCGTCCCTGATCGTGCCGGTCTTTCTCGGCAAGGACGAGGACCCGAACGCCATGCTCACCAGCAAGGGGTACAACGGGTTGGCCCGGATTTTGGCTGCTCTCCGTAGTCACGACGCGGACACCGTGGAAGCCCTCGCGGAGCAGCAGTCGAACACCCGGCACCGGAAGCCGTCGGCGGCAGAGCGCGACGCAGCAGGCCGGGGTGAGGAGCGCGGAACGTCGGCTCCCGCACAGAGCCTGCTGTCCTTCTCCACCCCGCGCGACCCCGCCGTGCTGGCGCAGTTCATGAAACTGAGGATTCTCCAGCCGGAAAACACGTACTGGCGTCAGGGAATCCAGGCAGCGACCCGGTACGTGAAGGAGAACGGGGATCTGAAAGTCCCGTATGCGTTCGTCACTCCGGAGGAGTGGCAGCCCGCCGGATTTCCGCTGGGAACATGGATTGCCGACCAGAGGAGGTTTTACAACGCGGGTGAGATGAAGCCCTCGCGGGTCAAGGAACTCGAAGAACTCGGCATGATCTGGTCGCACTGGGACGTCGCTTTCCAGGAGGGACTGTCAGCAGCGCAGGGGTGGGCAGCCGAACACGGCCACCTGCTGGCCCCTACGACAGCGGTCTTCAACGGCCATCCAGTGGGGGTATGGCTGAAAAATTTGAGGACCGCCGGCCGGAAGTTGGCGGAGATCGAGGCGCGGCGCGAGCAGGGGCTGCCGGTCAGCTCGACCGCCGGGGCGCTCACCGAAGAGCGCAGGGACGCGCTCGAGGCGATCGACCCATCCTGGTGCCCGGCCTGGCCCGTCGCCTGGCAACGCGCCTACCGGCTGTGCCGCAACCTCATCGAGGCCGGCACCGAGCCGCCCACCACGCCCGGGCAGACGACACTCCAGGGCGAAGACCTCGGGGCGTGGGTCCAGGCACAGCGCCTGAACTGGGACCAGCTGCAGCCCGCACAGCAGTGGATGCTCGAGCACATGCTCCACCTCAGCCCGGCAGAGCCCGACGAGCGGCCCCCGGCACCCCGCACACAAGCCGACAAATGGGCAGCCAACATCAGGGCAGCCCGGCAATTCCACGCCCGCGAAGGCCACCTCCACGTCCCGCGCAAGCACGTCGAAGAAGTCGACGGCATGCCGTACAAGCTCGGCATGTTCCTCGACAACGCACGCAGGCGGGCCGACAAGCTCAGCCCCGAGCGGCGCCAAGAACTGACCGAGCTGGGCATGCGCTGGGCGTAGAAACCGCTTCAGGAACATCGGACACTTTGTCCGCAAGAGCAGGGCGTCTCCCTCAGCAGACCGGCCACTACCGTGCCGACTCCGGGTTCTGGCCCACCTCGTAATCGCGACGTCGGGATGCGGTCAGGTGTAGCTTCTGAACCGATCTATAGGGGGGCAAGCCATCTCGTCTTTTGAAGAACTTCGCGATCTTGGCCATCTGGGTCCCCAGGGGCTGCAGCTGATCGATCGCCTCCTGCGCCAGGAGGTGCGGCGCTTCCCGGACCTGATCCCTTCCGCAGGGTGGCAGCCGGCGGATTACGAGGACACCGTCCAGGAGTTCTTCGCGGACCGGATCGAGGCAGTGACCGCCAATCTGTTGGCGTTGGCCACGGACGACGACTCGATGGGGAAGCTGCTGCGTCGTTCCATCCGCAGTTGGTTGATTGACTGGGTGCGCAAGACGCCCCGCGGAGCGTTGCGTCGCCGGTTGGAGGACGTCCTGGAGGAGGACGACGCGTTCGAACAGGTCCCGGCCAGCCATGAGGGAAGCGGCCGTTGGCGGCTTTCCGGCTCGCAGGCTGGCCCGTGGTCCGGGGCCCTGAGCGGGCTTGTACAGGCGGCGTACGCGGTCACGGACGTCCGTGTTCCGGTGTGGTCCAGCCAGAAGCGTCGCTCGCCGGTGGCTGATCGGGCGTCGATCGTTGCTATCTTGCGCGCGGTGCTGAGCACAGCGCAGGGGTCGGTGGAGGTGGCGGCGCTGGTGTCGGTGTTCGCACAGCGGTTCCCGGCGTCCTTGGACCCCGTCGAGGTCGCAACGGAGGACAGTGATCTTGCCGATCTGCCTGTCGGCGGTGACCGCGAGGACGTACTGGACCCGCAGCGTGCCGTCATCCTCCAGGAGGACCAGCTCGATGTCGCCGTGAGCGCTGCGGAGGTCGTGGGCAGACTATCCGCCGAGGAGTGTGCCCTGGTCCTGCTTCTGGACGGCCCCTCTCCCGCCGCTGCCGCCCAGGAGCTCCTGGGCTGCGGACGTTCTCAGGCCTATCTGCGCGTCCAGCGGGTGCGGGAGAAACTGAAATTGTTGGTCGGGGAGCAGCCGGACGCGCCGGCAGTGATGGCGGAGGTGATGCTGCTGTGCACAGCGGCAGCCAAGACCGCCTGAGAGCGGACCGGAGCAGACTCGGCGTGCGGTGTGACGTCAGAACGTGGTGGAGGCCTGCTGGGGGCGTCGATGCAGGAGGAAGCCATGCATGAATGGGAAGTGCCGGAACATCTGCTGCGTCTGGCAGCGCAGGCTGCCAAGCCGGACTTGCAGCCTGCCCGGCTACGCGAGCGTTTCGGGGCAGCTGAGCAGGTGCGCATCGAGGAAGGCCAGGTGTGGCGGGCTCGCTGGAACAGTGCCGTCGTGCTCGTGCTGGTCCTGGACGTTGGCGACCGTGACGTGTGGGCCGTGCCGGTGACGTTGGATCCTCCGGCGGAAGACGAGTCCTGCCTGGTTCTGGACGGCCGGCGGTCGGTCTTCGGCGTCGATGTCACCGTCTGGGCCGGCATGGCGCAGACCGTTCCGGTACGCGTACTGGATCAGGTTCTCGATGCCTGGGACAGCGACCTCGTCGGGTGCACCAGAGCCGTGGCCCAAGGCCGACCCGGGGATCCCGCGGTGGGCATGCGCGCGGGGAGCGCTCCGGCATCGCTGTTCGAGGACTCGGTGGCCCTGCGCGCCGAACTTGAGGACGACCTGGCCGAGCTGCAAGCGGCGCCCGGACTGGCCTCGGCCGCCGGTGCCAGCCCCGCCCAGGGACCTCTGGCCGTCCTCCTCGGTGGCCGGCCCGACATCGCACAGCTGACCAAAGCGCTGGGCAAGCCCCAGTCCCAGGTCATGGCGATATTGCGGGGCAGGAGACTCCTGGAGCCCGAGGACATCGCCGGCCTCGCCCGTGCGACGGGCCTGTCGCAGGAGCAGATCGCCGACACCGTCCAGCCACTGCCCGAAGATCTGGTCGAGGCAGTGGAACACCCACGGTGGCGACCGGTGATGACCCACCTGGCCAAGCACGGCGCGGGAGACGAGGTACAGGCACGGCGGCAGGCCGGGTACGGCGCCTTCGCCCTAGCCGCGCGGGAGACCGGCGGCAGTTCCCCGGACTGGGACGCCCGCCTCAAGCAGTTTCTGGCCAGCCACGGGCGGCAAAGGGAGGCGTGATGGCGCGGGTCTTCACCACGGCGGCGCCCGAGCAGGCGCGCGCGATGCTGGCCGTACTGGAGCAGCGGCACCCGGGCCGGCGCGAAGCCTTGCGTACGGAGACGTTGGCAGAGCTGGGCGCCTGGCCGGAGATTCAGATACGCATGGTGCCCGAGAGCGGCGGCGGGGGCCGCTGCTCGGTGGCCGGCAGCTACGACGACGAGACCGTGCCGCCCACCGTGCACGTCGGCCAGGCGCGGTCGCTGCGGAGGCAAGGGTTCACCGCCCTGCACGAGCTGGGGCACCACCTGCAGCAGACCGACCCGGACCTGGGCGACCGGCTGTTCGACTGGAGCGACTCCGAAGCTCTGGAGGAAGCGGCGTGTGACGCCTTCGCCGCGCGCATTCTGCTGCCCGAGTCCCAACTTCCCGACCACCTGCGGGAGAGGGGGCCGACTGCTGCCGACGTGGTCGCGCTGTTCGAAAGCTCGCGGGCCTCACGGGAGGCCTGCTGCGTGCGCGCCTCGGAGTTCATCATCAGCAGCGGCACCGTGGTGCTCCTCGACACAGACGGCACAGTCGTCTTCGCGGCCCGCCACGGCATGATCCCGCCGGCCCGCGGTTCCGACCAGGCGGCCACCCCTCTGGTCCGTGCCGCACTCAAGAGCCGCGGAAGCGCCCAGGTGGACCGGACCCACATCCTCTTCCGCGACGGGCACCGCGGCGAGGATCTGTACGGTCAGGCCGACTGGATGGACCAGGACTACCTGGTGGCGGTCCTCGGCGTCGACCAGGTGGCCTGGCGCCGGTTCACCGCACCCCGGCCCGGCACCGGCACGAACCGATTCCGTTCGGGGTGGATCTGCGAGACCTGCCACGAGGGCTTCACGGTGTCCGGGGACTGCGAGCAGTGCCGGCAGCCGCAGTGCCCCCAGGGACACTGCGGCTGCACCGCCGCCCGGGCCGCCGCAGATCCAATGTGCACCCGGTGCTACCTGAAGAAGTCCACGGTGCAGTTCCCGCCGGGCAGCACCATCTGCCGGGACTGCCTGGAATAGCTCCGCCCGGGGCCCCTCATACCCGCTCTCACCAGCGGTTCTGCCACGGGCTCGGACGATTCGCCCGGTGTGACGTCAGGCATCGGTGGACGCCACCGGTGGCGTCCCGCCCCACGCGGGGGCGCCACCCGGGCCCCACGGGCCCTACAGCGAACAGAGCTCGCCATGGGACACACCGAAGACATCCTCAACGACATCCGCGCCCAGATCGACGCCCACCCCGAGCCCCTGGCCGAGGCGCGCAAGCGCCTGGAACTGGTGCGCTCCTCGGCGAGCGGCTTCAAGGGCGCCAAGCGCACCTACGCCAGCGGCTCCCTGGCGCAGCACACCTTCATCCACCCGGTCGGCGACGGCGACGGCGGCCTGGTCCTGGACCGGCGGGTCTACCCGCATCTGGGCCCGGACGGAGGCGGGCAGACGCCCCGGGACATCGCCGCCGAACTGTGCGCCCTGCTGGGGCCGGCGGTGCGGAAGGTCTACCCCAACGCCCGGTGCGGCACATCCAAGCGGGGGCCGAAGCTGACGTTCGGCCAGCCGGTCGACGGCCAGGACCCCACCGTCGACCTCGTCGTCGCGCTGACCCGCCGCGACGGGTCGGGGCTGTGGATCCCGAACCTGAAGCAGAACCGGTGGGAGGCGTCGGACCCCGAGAAGCACGTGGAGCTGTTCACCTCGGGCAGCCTGGCGCTGCGGCGGACCCGGCGCCGGATCGTGCGGCTGCTGAAGGCCTGGAACAAGCAGTACAGCGAGCCCGGCTTCTCCTCCCACAACCTGACCGTGTGGGCGTGGGAGTTCGTGACGCCGGGCATGGGAATGGCCGGCGGCCTGCAGACCGTGCTCAACAAGGCCGCGGCCCGGGTGGCCTCCGGCTCGGCGACGCTCGACCCGGCGGGAGTCTCCCCCAACGTGCGGCTGCTGGTCTCGCGGGACGTGGCGGCGCGCCGGCTGCGCACGGCCGCCGGCGGCGTGACCCGCGCCCTGGCGAGCGACAGTGACCGGCAGGCCGTGCAGACGGCGCTGTCGACAGTGTTCTACAACTACCTCACCGACCCCTCCCCGCGTGGCCTCGGCGCCCGGATCGCCGCTCTGCGGCAGCCAGCCCCGGTCTCCACGGCCACGCTCGGGCTCGGCGGCGCGGCGGTGACGCTGCCCCCCACCCGCGCCTTCGGCGACGGCACCGGTCAGTGACACGCCCCGGACCGCACCGGCCGGCCTGGTTCTCCAGGCCGGCCCCGCGGCTGCTCTTCCAGCACCGCATCGCCTCCACCGGGCTGGCCGTGCGGGCAGTACGCCCGCCCAGAGCGTTGCGAGGCGGCTTCGCCGTGGCCATCGACATCCGCGACCCCGATCTGCCCGAGCAGACCGTGACCATCGTCTTCGGCCGCGGGCGGCCGGACACCCCGCACGTCTTCTCCGACGGCCCGCGGCACTCCCCCCACCGCTACGACGACGACTCGCTGTGCATGTGGTACCCAGAAGATCCCCCCGAGCAGCGCTGGGACCGGCGGCGCGACGGACCGGTCGTGCTCCTCGGGCTGGTCCTCGCCCATCTGCTGCGCGAGGAATGGTGGCGCCGCACCGGCGAGTGGGCCGGCCCCGAGGCCCCGCACACCGCCCAGGAGGCCGCATGACCCGTCTGCCGCTCGTTGCGCCGCCCGTCGCTCCCTCAACGGTGATCGCCCACACGACCGCGCCCGCCGTGCACACCGCCGCCTCCGGGGGCGGAACCACGCTGCTGCTGGGAGTGCTCTCCGGTGCGTTCCTCGCCGCGCTGATCACCGCGAGCATCAACATCTGGCTCGCCCGCCGCAAGAGCCACGAGGAGGAACGCAACCGGCTGCGCGCCGCCTTCGCCGAGGCCTTCGCGACGTACAGCGCGTACAAGGAGCTGCCGTACGCGATCCGCCGGCGGCGCGCCGACCAGCCCGCCGAAGAACGCATCCGGCTCTCCGAGACGCTCCGGGAGATCCAGTCCCGCCTGGCCTACCACCAGGCGTGGACCCTCCTGGAATCACCTACGGTCGGGGCCGCGTACCAGAACCTCGTCGATCGTCTGCGCGCCACCGCCGGCCTGGCGATGAACCAGGCGTGGACCGCTCCCCCGCTGGACAACGACGCCGGCATGAACATCCCACCGTCCGTGATCGATCTACGGCCCCTGCGCGAGCACGAGACCGCGTACCTGAATGCTGTCGCCGCACACCTGAAGGACCTCAAACCGTGGTGGAGCGCGTAGGACCGGGACCAGCCCACTCACCGGTGCGCGGACCGCAATCCGCCACGTCGTCGGCGCCGCTTAAGCGGCCACAGCGGTGTTCGTACCGAAGACTTCCTCGAAGGGATGTGCCTGGCGTGTGGCGACCAAGACCCAGGCTCCACTGGGGTGATGTCGGGTGTGCGTGCTGTAGTGGTGGACCTCAGAAGGGGTCAGGACGCTCAAGTCACCGAAAACGTAGTACATCGGCGTTGGGGCGTGGGTGGCGGTGAAAAGCAGACCCGCTTTCAGCGCAGCGGTGCTGATCGCGTAGCGGTCCGAGTGGGTGCTCGGCATGCGGTCCTTGGCATCGATGGTGACCAGTTCACCGTCGCGGGCAGCGATCAGGTCAGGGAAGTACCGCAACGCGGAATCGGTACGCGCCAGAGCATGCCTGATCGCAGGCGGGAAGGTGCCCTGTCCGCAGCGCTGGACCGTCCATCCGCGTAACTGCAGTTCTGCGGCGATGCGCTGCTCGTGCGCCTCGCCGACTCTCTTGCGGTCCTGCCATTGCGTCAACGACGCCTACCCCTTCCCAGCTTCCGCGTGCGTGATACGAACAACTCCCTTTTCGTGCCACCCCCGCATAGCTATGATGCCCCGTATGGCGGCATACGTTGACCCACGCTTTCGTCCCACGCTCTGGCCGGGGACACCCGTACCCACGCCGGAGTTGGAGCCCGTACCCAAAGCACGAGCCGACGGCGACTGGATCGTCTGGGAGCCGCACGTACGAGGCACCCAAGAGACCAGTCCGCTTCCGGAGGACTTCTACTTGCGTGAGTTCATGGAACTTGACCCCGCCGATCTCGACGGCGTGGCCACCTTGATGCGCACCTATGGACACCTGGGCGGCAGCATCACCACCGGCAGTTGGGACGTCGATGAATACGAGCGCCTCAAGGAGCTCACCGAGCGCGAGCACCCGCGACACGGTCCGTTCTGCCTGCATGGCGAACTGGCCACGCTCTACATCACGCAGGCCCAGGCGGCCATCACCACCTGGCTCGCCCTGCGGCGCAAAGGCGGACTCGACGCGCTCATCGAGCCCGAAGTCGGCGAGGAGCAGCTGGCGTACTGGCGTTCCCAGAACACACATCGGAACGAGGCATGGCCACGCGACCTGGGCCATCTGCGCGAACTCGTCCTGGACATCAAGATCGGCGACCTGGTGGCTGAGTTGAATGGCGCGCTAGAACCGTTCAGCATCGGCATCGGCAGCCTGACCGAGCGCTACCCCACCATCCTCTCGGTCGCCTTCCTGCAGCTCTACAACCACCTTGCCGAAGACGCCACGATCCGCGAATGCGCCAACGAGACCTGCCGTCGCCCCTTCGTACGCCAACGCGGACGCGCCGAGTACGGGCAAAACCGCACCAGTGGCGTCAAATACTGCACCCGGGAATGCGCCCGCGCCCAAGCCCAACGTGCCCTGCGCCGCCGGCGCAAGAACCAGCCAGCCCCGCAAGAAAGCTGAGGCCAGCGGCACACGACGCTCACCGAGCTAACAGCGGCTAACACAATGAGCTGAGTTGTCGGTGAGTGATGAGGCAGCAGGCGAGTTTGAGGAAGGCCTCGTGGATGTCGGCCCTTCGTTCCCAGCGGGTGCGGAGTCGTTTGAACCCGTGGAGCCAGGCGAAGGTGCGTTCCACGACCCAGCGGTAGGTTCCCAGGCCGGTGCCGTGCCTGGTTCCCCGGCGGGCGATGGCCGGCACGATGCGGCGGGCGCGGACCTGGTCGCGGTAGACGTCGTGGTCGTAGCCGCGGTCGGCGAACAGCGAGTCGGGCTTGCGGCGCGGGCGGCCACGTCGGCCGCGCACCGGCGGAACCGCGTCGAGCAGTGGCAGGAGCTGGGTGACGTCATTGCGGTTGCCGCCAGTGAGCAGCACTGCCAGCGGGGTGCCGTGCCCGTCGGTGATCAGGTGGTGTTTCGAGCCCGCCCGGCCTCGGTCGACCGGCGACGGGCCCGTCGCGAGCCCCCTTTTAACGCCCTGACGTGCGAAGAGTCCACCACGCATCGTGACCAGTCCAGGCGCGAGGCCGCGTTGAGCTCGGCGAGCAGGACCTCGTGAAGACGCTGCCAGACTCCAGCCTCGTTCCAGTCCCGTAGCCGCCGCCAGCACGTCATCCCTGAGCCGAAGCCCAGCTCCTTGGGCAGGTACTCCCACTGCACCCCGGTATGCAGCACGTACAAGATCCCGCACAGCACATCCCGGTCCGGCACCGGCCTGCGGCCCGGATACCGAAACCGCCGCTCCCGCCTCGGCAACAGCGGCTCGATCCGCTGCCACAAGTCATCCGACACCTTCCACGGCTCAGCACTCACACCAAACCGAACGCGCAACAACCACCCTGGACAGGGCCACCAGGACCGAACCACCTCATTGTGTTAGCCGCTGTAAGAGCTGTCCCGTAACCGCTTGTCGAGCCGCCGAGCGACAGGCCCGGCGGCGACCGGTCGACCTCGCCCGATATCCACGCGACTCCAGCCCGGAGCCCGTGGCAGCCTGCGGACATGCCAGAGCTGCGAGAACACGCAGGCCGTCACTACGCCGTGCAGTTCCACTACTCCTTGCCCGACGACGCCTGGTGCGTGGAGCTAAGCGAAGCCGTCCCCGCGCCGGCCGTGTGGACCGAGATCCCCAACGCCGCGACCCACATGCCCGGAGCCGCCTTCCTCGTGGCGGTGATTCCCGACGAGGACCCGGACTTGGAGCCGTCCGTCCATTTCCACAGCCACGACGAGCACGTCATCCCGTACGAGATCGTGCGCTGGTTCATGAAGCAGGTGGCCGAACAGGTGGAGCAGTGCCGGGCCGCACTGACACACGGGGGGTCCCGAAGCGGTGGGATGATCTTGCGGTGGCTGGTGTGATCACGGCGTCGGAGCCGTCCTCGATAGCCCCGTTCACCGGGCTGAGCCCCCGCGACTTCCGCAAGCTGACCACGATGCTGCATCGTGAGGGCGCTAACGCGGGCCGCCCCGGCCGGCCATGGGGCCTGCCCTTGGAGGACCGGGTCCTGCTGGTCGCCGCCTACTGGCGTACCAACCTGACGCTGCGACAGCTCGCGCCGCTGTTCGGGGTGTCCAAGTCGGCGGCCAACCGCATCATCGACCACATCGGCCCACAGCTCGCGCTCAAGCCGCGACAACGCTTCCGCAAGGGCACCGTGCTGATCGTGGACGGCACCCTCGTGCCCACCCGCGACCACACGATCGCCGAGCAGTCCAAGAACTACCGGTACTCCACCAACCACCAGGTGGTCATCGACGCCGACACCCGCCTAGGGCGTTTCTTTCGGATCATCGTGCTGACCAGATGAGGATGGCGGCGAGGTGGAGTCCGGCGAGGTAGATGGTTGCGGTCTTGTCGTAGCGGGTGGCCAGGCCGCGCCATTGCTTGAGCTTGTTGATGCACCGCTCGACGGTGTTGCGCTGCTTGTATGCCCGGCGGTCGAAGGCCGGCGGGCGGCCGCCGCGACTGCCGCGCCGCTTGCGGTTCGCCGCCTGGTCGGCGGGCTGCGGGATCACCGCCCGGATCTTCCGCTGCCGCAGGTGGAGGCGGATCGCCCGGGACGAGTAAGCCTTGTCGGCCAGGACTGCGTCCGGTGTGATTCTGGGGCGGCCGGTCCGTCTGGGCACCCGTAACCGGGCCATGACCTGCCCGAACGCGGGGGCGTCGCCTGCCTGGCCCGGCGTGAGCACGAATGCGAGTGGCCGGCACCGGCCGTCCGCGGCGAGGTGGATCTTGGTGGTCAGCCCGCCGCGGGACCGTCCGAGGGCATGGTCGTCCGGCTCGCCTGCCGGAGCCCCTTTTGACGGGCCCCGGCGGCGTGCTGATGAGCGCGGACGACGGTGGAATCGACCGCGACGACCCATTCGAGGTCGCCTTCGGCGTCGGCCTGCGCGAGCAGGGCGGTGAAGACCTTCTCCCAGGTGCCGTCGGCCGCCCACATCCGCAGCCGGTTGTGGGCGCCCTTCCACGACCCGAAATGCCCGGGCAGGTCCGCCCACGGCGTGCCGGTGCGGTACTTGTAGGCGATCGCATCGATCACCTGCCGGTGATCACGCCAACGCCCACCCCGCCGAGGGGTCCGATCCGGCAGCAACGGCTCGATACGCGCCCACTGGGCGTCGGTCAACGACACACCAGACCAACGATCCGATGATCCGAAAGACACGCCCTGTCGTCGCCATTGGCAAGCCCCTTCCCGGCAACCGGAACGACTGCAAGGCATGGGAGGAATCCGGCGCCAAGGACGCGGTCGGCCGGACCGCAACGATCGCTGACGGCGGCTACCCGAGCACGGGCCTGGTCATCCCGCACCGCCGGCCACGCGGCGGCGAGCTCACCGAATGGCAGGCCGAGCACAACCGCGAACATAAGCAGGTCCGTGCCCGCGTCGAGCACGTCTTCGCCCGGATGAAGACTTGGAAGATCCTCCGCGACTGCCGCCTCAAGGGCGAGGGTGTCCACCACGCCATGCTCGGCATCGCCCGCCTGCATAACCTCCTCCAGGCCGCCTGAGGCCAACGACCACCGAGCATCGACCCACGTCCGAGACTCCCGAAGATCAATTACGGGACAGCCCTTAGGCATATGCCAATAACGACATGGCCCCCGAAGGCGGAGGCCGAGCCGTAGGGCACCCCGGGCGGTACCGACAGCCGTACCTAGAGAGATTGCCCCTCGGCGCCTGCCGGCGTACGGCGCCGCCCACTCGATCTGGCAGCCCTGTAGACCACGAAACGAGTAGCAGAGGAAGCCGTCGCGGGCAGCGGTACGCAGGAACAGGGTGGGGGCCGCAGTGAGGGTGTGGGACACCTGGGTACCGACAGCGGTGTGTGAGAGGAGCGGGCCTTGGGTGAGATCAATGACGGTCTGGAGCGGGCTTTGCGTACCCGGCCGCTGCCGGGCAGTGTCACAGCCCGGCTGGGCTTCCTGCTCAGGTTGGAGAAGGGCTCCACGAAGAGGCTGGCGGGGGTTCTGGGGGTCTCGCAGCGGACCGTGCAGCGGTGGGTCACGCCTGGCCCGGGGCGGCGCCCGCCAGGCGCGGTACAGAGGCGCGTGATCGAGGACGTCGTCCGGGCGCGGTGGCAGCCCCGGATTCGCGAGCGGTTGCGGGTGCGGGCCGAGGAGCGCGGCTTGTCCGTGCACGCCCGGGCCCGGTTCGGGTTCGCCTCCGCGGCCGGTTCCTCCGACGACCCCCGCCTGCGGCTGATCACCCAGCACCTGTCCGGTGCGGTCGCGCGGGAGCTGTTCGCCGCCCGGGACGCCGGCGCCAGTGAGGCGCAGCAGATGGTCATCCTGGCCCGGGCACTGGGGCACGCCTACTTCCGCGACGGTGAGACGCGGGCCCACGGGCTTCGAGTGGCCTTCTGCGACGTGGAGTTCGCCGACTTCGCCGTCGGCTGACCCGGCCCTCCCCCGTACGAGGGCGAGTGTGGGGTGCCGGGGGCTACCGGTCGCGGGTGGGCGCCGTGCGTGGGACGGCCAGCAGTCGCTGGTAGTGCTCGGCTTCCCTGTGCTCCGCCCAGTCCCACACCACCGGCCCGCCGGGCGCGGCCTTGCGCCGTCCCGGAGGTTGGGTCGGGCGCAGTTTGGCGCTCTCGGCGAGGCGCAGGAGGTGGTGGCGTTCGTTCGGGTGGGCCAGTAGTTCCTGGCTGCCGGTGAGGGTGGCGTAGCAGGCGGCGGCGCGCAGGAACGGGCGGGCCCAGGTCGGGGTGGGGTGGGTGGCGCAGCCGTCGGTGTAGCGGGCGGGGTCGTGGAAGGCGATGGTGGCTGCGTCGGGGCCGAGGTCGTCGGTGCGGACGGTGAGGAGTTGCTGGAAGGACGCGCCGGTCAGCAGGGTGGTGATGAGGGCGGCGGCCGAGCGCGGGTGGGCGGTCGCCTGGTGGATTCTGCGGGTGATCTCCAAAGCGGCTGCATCAGTGAGCGGTTGGGGTGGTGGACGTTGCTTCCAGTCGATCGGTGCGGGCGTGCACGGGCCGGTGCAGGGCTGGGCGGGGTTGTAGGAGACAAGGCGGTCCAGGGCGGGCAGTGTCATCCACCGGGCCGTCGGCGGGCGTGGGAGGGACGCTGGCGTGGGAAGGCCCGCGGAGGGGGTGGGGGCGCCGTCGTAGTAGTGGCGGCGGGCGGTGCCGAGGTCGCTGGTGACGGTGTGGGGCAGGGCGTGCAGAGCCCGGTGGAGCGCGGCGGGCGGGGTCGGTGGCAGACCAGGGTCAAGGTGATGCCGGTGGCCTCGCGCAGGCGCAGGAGTTGCTCGAGACGGCGGGTGGTGAGTCGGTGGGCTCGCAGGACGGTGAGGCGGGCTGGGGGCATGGCGTGGATCCAGGCTGTGGCGGCCTCCCATGCCGGTTGCCGGCCCGGCCGGTAGCGGCCCGGCAGCAGCGGCGGCTTGCCCAGGGCAGCCAGGAGGTCGTGGGCAAGGGCGGTGTCGCTGGTAGTGCCGGGCCCGGGATGCAGGGTGATCCGGCCAGCAGCGGAGTCGTGGGCAGCCAGAGCGGCGTGGGTGTGTGCCGCGTCGTCGTAGCGGTCCAGCACGAGCACCACCGGAGGAGGCTGCGTGGTGGTGCTGGTGGGGTGGGCGGTCATGCGAGGCGGCTGAAGGCCCAGCGCAGGAGTTCCCGGTCAGGTGTGGTGCGGCCGGTGCGGGCGAGCGCGGTGCGGGTGTGAGCGGTCAGCTGGGCCCAGGCGCGGAAGTTTCCGTGCGCGGCGTGGCTGTCGGCGAAGGCGATGTCGTCGGGATCGGCGCCGGCCCATACGGGATGGAACAGGGGGATGACCTGCTGGACCTCTTCGGGGGTGAGGCGGGTGAAGTGCTGCCAGATGAAGACCCGCGAGGAGAGCATCGGTTCGCGGCGCAGCACCGTGTGGCAGCCCTCGCCGCCGACGAAGACGACCGCGAAGCGGGTGGCGGGCTCGTCCCACAGGTAGCGGAAGTACTCGAACGCCTCCCCGTTGAGCCACTGGGCCTCGTCCACCAAGAAGGTGCGAGGATGCTCGGCCAGGGCGTTCTTCAGCAGGCGGTCGAACTCGCTGGGGTGGCGGGGCGGCTCGCCGGGCAGGTCCAGCGCGGTGAACAGTTCGTAGCGCACCGCGCGGGCCGTGGGGCGGGCCCGGAAGGTGACCCGGCGGACGTCTTCTGCGGGTTCGAGTTCGTGCAGGCAGATGTTGACCGCGAGGGTCTTGCCGAAGCCGGCACCGCCGTGAATGCACATCATGGCGCGTGCGGCGACGGTGTCGGTGATGTTCTCCCGCGCGGTGAGCAGTGCCCGGGTGGTGACCACGGCGGCGTCGGGCAGGTCGACGTACTGGTAGGTGGCAGCGGTCATCAGGCATCTCCTGCCGGGTGCGTGTCCGGCTCCGGCACTGCGTGTGGCGGAGCGTCCGGCGGGACATCGTCTGGAGCGGAGACGGGCGGGAGCGGGGCAGTGCCGGCCGCGACGGCGGGCGGGGTGCGCCAGTGCGCCGGCGGCGGGGCGTGCGGGATCAGATCGGGCAGCGCCAGCTTCGACAGGTCCGACTCGGCGGCCTCGCCGAGCTCGCGGTCGGCCTCAGCGGCGCTGAGCGCGCCCAGGCGGCGGGGCGGGGCGGGCTTCGTGGCGGCGGCGTAGCGCTCGCGCTGGGATGCCTCGAGATCCTTCCTCAGGCGGCGGGTGCGCGCGGCCCGCACTTTGCGTACGGCACTGATCTGCTCTGCGGTGGCCTGGTCGGCCAGGTCCGCAGAACCCAGGTAGCGGCCGGTGACGGGGTCGAAGACCTCGATGCGGTGGTCGTGGTGGGGCATGTACCGCACCTGCACCCGGATGCCGGCCTGGCCGGTCATCCACGCGGCGCTGTAGGTGCGGCCGCGCCAGTGCACGCCGTGGCCGGTCAGTTTCCGGGGCCGGCCGTCGTCTTCGAGGGTGAAGGCCCACAGGTCGGCTGCGGGGATGTCGGTGACAGGGGTCGGATCGGCCTGCCACGCCTCCAGCGGTGTACGGCCTGACAGGGCTTTCGGATGATGCGCGGTGTTCCACCAGTTCGTCCAGGTCAGGACCTGCTCGGTGAAATCCTGGAACGACAGGGTGGATGCTGGCTTTTCGGAACCGGCGGTGCGTCCGCGTCTGCCGGAACCGCGGCGCGCGGTGGGGCCGGCGGTGTAGCCGGGCAGGGCGGCGAACAGCATGCGGTCTGCGGCCCGGTTGAGGTTCTCCACCGTGCCCTTCAAGTGGGGGCTGTAGGCGGGCAGGTCCTTGACGGTCACGCCCATCGCGCCGAGCGCGGTGGTGACGGCGGTGGACAGAAAGTCCTTGCCCCGGTCCACCCTCACCTGTTCCGGCACTCCCCCGGCCGGGCCGTAGGGCTCCTCCCGCACCACGGCAGCGCGCAAGGCCGCCAGTACCGACGCGCGGGAGGGATGGCCCGGGGTGACGGCGGTACCGGTGATGACCTTGGTGGCAGTGTCGATGAACCAGGTGATCCACGGACGCACCAGGTCGCCGTCGGCGTCGACCAGCAGCGGGGCCTGGACGTGGTCGCTCTCCCAGGCGTGGTTGCGCCACGACGCCGGCCGCTTGCCGAACACGTCGTGGGCCCGTGCCGCCTCCGGCCCGAGAGCGAGACCGGCGCGCTCCCCCGCATCCAGATCCCGGCGCAGCGCCCGGTGCAGCGTCGTCAACGACGGCACGTATCCCGGCGGAGACTGCCGAGCAGCCCGCGCGACCAGCTCACGATGAACCGCCCGCACGTTCCCCTTCCACAACGCCAGCAGGCAGCGCACCTCAGGCGTGACCGTGAACCTCGTATCCTCCCGGGCCCGGGCACCAGGCCGCGCGGCCGCGGCCTCGTCGCGCCCGGCGGCGGCCAGCCACCGCCACACGGTGCGCTCCGTCACCCCCAGCGCGTCCGCGGCCACCCGCACATGGCCGGCCGTCAGCCCTCCGGCCGTCCGCACAGCAAGCAGCCGCCGCACCGCCGGGCCCCGCAACGCTGCCCTCGACGCCGCCGGCAGCCCGCCCCCGGTGGCCACGCGCGCTGCGCCACCGCTCTCCCCCACGCCCGTTCCTCCACTGCAGACACCGACGCCCACCACGGTGCAGCCGCACGTCCATCCAACGGATCAGAAGTGCCGTTCCCATGACAGTGAGCCGCGGCAGGGTGTACCGCGCCATGACAGCGACACCCACCACATGTGCCGCCCCACGTCAGCAAACCAAACCACCACTCCCACCCCCACCAGCACAAACACTCAACCTGACACGCCGTCACTGACATCACCCCACTGACACGAAAGCGGCACATCGCAGCTGGAGAACATGCTCCACCTCACCCCGGCGGATGCCTCGGAGCGGCCGCCGGCGCCCCGTACGCAGGCCGACAAATGGGCGGCCAACGTTCGGGCGGCGAGGCAGGTACACCGGCGACGGCGCCGGCGGCTTCGCCGCAGGTGTCCAGGTCGGGCCGGGCTACACCACGATGAACATCATCGGCGGCGACTTCAACGGCGACGGCAAGAACGACCTCATGGTGCAGGACACCAGCGCCGCCAGCGGCCATCTGTACTTTTACCCGGGCAACGGCACCGGCACGTTCGGCACCCGCACCGACCTCGGCGCCAACTATGGCGGCCTGCGTCTGACTGCGATCGACTTCAACAACGACCACAAGCTCGACCTGCTGGCGATCTACCCAGGCAACGACCACCTGTACTTCTATCCCGGCACTGGTACCGGCACCCTAGGCACCCGCACCGACCTCGGCGTCGGCTGGACCAACTTCCAGCTCACTGCCGGGGACTTCACCGGTGACGGCAAGGACGACTTCGCCGCCGACGACACCACCAACCACAAGGTGTACGTCTACCCCGGCACCGGTTCCGGCACCTTCTCCGCTCGTATCCCCCAGGCCGACACCTGGACGTCCTACGGGATACCGGTGGCCGGCCGGTTCGACTACGGCTCCGGCCTGGGCATCGCCGCCACCGACTCCAGCTCCCACGTGCGGACCTGGAGTGGCGACGGCGCCGGGCACTTCAGCGGCGCCCTGACCGCGACCACCGCGTACACCGGCAGCCGCACCCTCTACAGCTACGACGACGACGGCAACACCCGTACCCAGTCCGGGCCTGCCGGCACCGCCGTCTACCGCTACGACCCCGCAGCGGACCTGACCGCCACGATCCTGCCCACCGGCAACGGCTACACCGAGAAACGCTCCTACGACAACGACGGCCGCCTCACCGAGATCAGCAGCACCAAGGGCAGCACCACCTTCGCAGACTGGCAGCTCACCCTCGACGAAGCCGGCCAGCTGCAGCGCGTCGACGTCAACCGTTCCGGTAAGCCTGCCAGCCACCAGTACTACACCTACGACTCCGCAGGCCTGCTCCTGACCGACTGCACCTCGGCCACCCTGGCCGCGCAGTGCCCCGCCGCAGACGCCACCGCCGGCACCACCTACACCTACGACGGCGTCGGCAACCGCACCACCGCCACCACCGCTGGCACTCTCACCACCTACACCTACGACGCTGCCGACCAGCTCAGCAACGCCCTAACCGGCAACAAGACCACCAGCTACACCTACGACAAGAACGGCAACCAGACCGGCGACGGCACCAACACCTTCACCTACGACGCCACCAGCCACCTGTCGTCGCTCACCACGCCAAGCGCCACCTACACCTACGGCTACGACGCTGAAGGCAACCGCACCAGCGCCTCCAAAGCCGGCACCGGCCTGCTCCGCAACACCATCTGGGACCCCAACTACGACCTCCCCCAGGTCGCCGCGGAATACGGCGCCAGCGGCAGCCTCATCGCCGCCTACCAGTACAACCCGCTGGAACAGATCCAGTCCCAGACCACCAGCGCCGCCGCGCCCTTCTACTACCACCACGACCAGCTCGGCTCCGTCACCGACATCACCGACACCGCCGGAGCCCTGCAGACCAGCTACAGCTACACCGCCTACGGCGCACTCACCCAAACAGACACCGCCACCAACCCGCCCACCAACCGCTTCACCTACACCGGGCAGTACAAAGAACCCACCACCAACGCCGCCGGCTACGACCTGCGCGCCCGCAATTACGACCCCACCACCGGCCGCTTCACCAGCACCGACCCCATCCAGCTCCGCCCAAGCGACCCCTACACCTCCGCCTACTCCTACGCCGGAAACAGCCCCACCAATGGCATCGATCCCTCCGGCCAGAACTGGCTCGACCCGATCACCAGCCGCCTCCAGGCCATCGGCAGCGGCCTGAAAGAAAGCGCCGAACTCCCCTTCACCTTCGTCGGAGACCTCGCCGACGCCGTCTCCGGCCGCAACGGCGGCGCCGGAAACTTCCTCGACACCTACTTCCCCATCCGCCCCGCCTACCGCCTCTACCGGGCAGCCGAAATGCTCCACAACCAAGGCTGCGACCAACTCGCCGACCAGTACGACGCCGCAGGCGACCAACTCACCCAGCAGTTGGCTGTCACAGTGCTAGGTGGATTCAAGGGGGGGTGGAGTAGGTACATCTCTCGCAGAAGACGAGATCCGGCTCGGTGCCGCTGATCTCGGCTCGGCAAACACCGCAGCTAACGGGCTGCGCTACTACACGCCGGAGACTCCCCAGGCCAGGGCCTTGATCAACCCGGACAACGGGTACTCCAACTGCGTTCTGTGCACCCTCGCAGGGGACGACCTGATCGCTGGTAGGCCTGTGAAACCGGCACCAGGTGGAGTCGGCCCCTACGACCGTGACTATCTGGAAGCTGCCACAGGCCGAACCTTCGTCAAAGAGGCAGGGCGCCTCAGCCAGGTGGTGAAGGATGTCCTCGGCTGGGGCTCTGGTGGCCGGGGTTTCATTGCAGTGTGGCCACAGGATGGTGTAGGCCACGTCTTCAATGTGGTCAACGTGGATGGCAGTGTTGTCTTCCTCGACTACCAGCTCGGGAAAGCCAAGCCGACCGGCTGGGCAAGGTACGAGATCATGAGGACGGACTGACGTGCTGTCAATGGAGCAAGCGCTGGAAGCAGCCGCGGTGTTCTTGGAGCAGAACTGCGGCGGCTGGGATCCGAACACGATGCGACTTCAACCGGAGAGGGCTCGCATCGAGAACGGCCACGTCTTCGTACCGTGGAACGCTCGGGCGTTCCTGGACGAAGGCCAGCACGGCAAGGCACTCCTCGGGAATATGCCGGTCCTCGTGGACCCCGTCACGGGCGCATGCCGATTCATGACCCTCGAAGAGGTGATGACTCAGCTGAGGATCGCAGACGCATGATCGGCTCTTGAACTCTACTGGTTCGGGCGGGTGGACAGCTCAGCCGCCCGCCCGAACCCACCCCAAGTGGCCACGGCCTGATGGGTGGTTTCGTCTGCGCGCCGTCGCCAGCCGCGCAGAGGCTGGTGAACCGCTCCGTTCGGTGGAGGCTCGATCGTCTGAGAGGACCGAGTCATGGCACGTCCTTCCCCCGTACCCGCTTGAGCTGCGGCGCCGTGCGGTGCGGATGGTCGCCGAGGTGCGGCCTGATGACGACACCGAATGGGCCGCGATGAAAGCGGCCGCCCAGAAGTTGGGCATCGGCACGACCGAGACGCTCCGGAAGCGGGTGCGGCAGGACCAGATCGACACCGGCGTCCGGCCCGGCTCGACGACGGAGGAGGCCGAGCTGAAGCGGCTGAAGAAGAACGCCGAGCTCAAGCGGGCCAACGAGATCCTGAAAGCCGCGGCGTCTTTCTTCACGGCCGAGCTCGACCGGCCACATCCGCGCTCGTAGCGTTCATCGACGAGCATCGCGACCGCTTCGGCGGTGTCGAGCCGATCTGCCGCGTGCTGACCGCGCACGACTGCCAGATCGCCCCCCTCCACCTACTACGCCCACCACAAACGCCGGAACACGCCCTCCGCCAAGACCGTGCAGGACGCCGAACTGAAGGAGCACACCAGCAACGTCTTCGAAGCCAACTACCGCGTCCACGGGGCGAGGAAAATCTGGCACCACAGCGACGCCAGGTCGCAGTACACCAGTGTCCGGCTCGCCGAACACATCCAGGCCACCGGCATCGCCGCCTCCATCGGATCCGTCGGCGACGCCTACGACAACGCCCTGACGGAGAGCACAATCGGCCTGTTCACGACCGAGCTGATCAAACCCCGACCGCCCTGGAAGACGCTGTCCGACGTCGAACTCGCCACCGCCGAGTACGTCGACTGGTACAACCACCGCCGACTCCACGGTGAGATCGGCTACGTCCCACCCGTCCAATACGAGACCCACCACTACCGAGCAACCACAAACCCCCAGGTCACAGTCAACATGTGAAGTCTTCACCGAACCCGGAGCGGTTCAGTCCGTACGGCCGGTGGCCGCCACCGGCCGTACGTCGCAAACTCCTGGCGGTACGTCGTCAGTGAACAGCTCTTCCGTCCCGTCGAAGCCGGCCTCCGAAGCCTTCTTGAACTCCCCTGGCGCATCGGCCAGGCGCCGAACAGGTCCACCCGGCCCAGGCGACTCGCCGCGCCACGGCATCAGCGGCAGGCTCCTCCGTCTGAATGAACATCAGGGCCCGGCCGCATGGGGAACCGATTCGCCGGGACACGTCCCGATTATGCGAAACCCCCGTCCACGGCGGCAGCGGCCGCCGCGGTGGCACTGCTGGCCGCCTGTCTCACCACCTCTGTCCCGGCCGCCGCCTCAGATCACGACAGCGCCGGCGCGGGCCGGCACCGATCACGTCGCCCTGCACGCGGCCGTCGCCCAGCTCCCCGTCGCAGCCGAAGACCGCACCGGCTACAACCGAGCAACGAGCTTCGGCGGCTGGGTGGACGCCGACCACGACGGCTGCAACACCCGCAAGGAGGTGTTGATCGACGAGGCCGTCACCGCGCCGGCCGTCACCGGCACCTGCACCCTCACCGGCGGGACCTGGTGGTCGTGGTACGACGACACCGAGGTCGACAACGCCAGCGCGCTGGACATCGACCACTTGGTACCGCTCGCCGAAGCATGGGACAGCAAGTAGGCGGAGTTGGGCTCGACGCATCATTCTGCTCCCGCACGCTGACGGCGCGGGGTAGGTCGCGGATGGGGTTGTCACTCGTAGAGGTGACGGTAGGTGCGTTCTGACCTGCGGAGGGGCGTTCAACGCCACGATGTTGCATCTGATGCAACTCTCGGAGGCGGTATTGAGCAGGGCGAGTTTGCCTGGGGCGATCCGGCTTGTGCAGGCGGCGAATGTGGCCGCGTTGGATCCTGAGGCGGCGATGTTCGCCGCGATGCTGACCGGGTGGGAACAGCAGCAGCGCAGTCGGCTGCTGACGAAGAAGACGATCAGTGACCGGGTCAGTCTGGTACGTCGGTTCGCCGAGTTCACCGGCACCTACCCCTGGGACTGGGCCCCCGAAGACGTCGAGGCGTACTTCTCCGCCAGGCTCTCGCGCGGCGAGCTGGTGTGGTCGACGGTGCGGGGGCAGCAGGGCGACTTGGAGATGTTCTGCGCGTTCATCACCGACGCGCGGTACGGCTGGGCGGCGGCCTGCTCGGAGGAGTTCGGCCGGTTCCCGGTTCAGGTGTGTCACGACTGGAACACCGCGGCTCACGTCGTGGAGTACGAGGGCCGGCCCGGACGGCGGGCGCTGACGTTCGACGAGCTTCAGATGTTGTTTGATGCCGCCGACGATCGGGTTGAGGAGACCCGCCGGAAGCGGCGCAAGGGGGTGCTCGCGGCGTGGCGGGACGCGATCCTCCTCAAGCAGGTCTACGCCTACGGGACGCGGCGCCGGGAGACGGTGATGCTGGATCTGGCCGACCTGCGGCGGAATCCGCGTGCGCCGCAGTACGGGCGGGTGGGTGCGGTGGAGGTGCGGTTCGGGAAGGCGTCGCGGGGGAGTCCGCCGAAGCGGCGGACGGTGCTGACGGTTCCGGAGGTCGAGTGGATCGTCCCCCTCATCGAGGAATGGGCGGCCGAGGTGAGGCCCGGCTTCTCTCCGGGCCGGCATCCGGCACTGTGGGTGACGGAGCGGTGTGGTCGGATCGGGGTGCGCCGCCTGGACGAGGTGTTCGCTTCGGTGCGCGAGCGTGCCGGGCTGCCGGGCGAGCTGGACCTGCACTGCCTGCGGCACACCTACATCACGCACCTCGTCGAGTTCGGCTATCCGGAGCGGTTCGTGCAGCAGCAGGTCGGACACGCCTACGGCTCGACGACAGCCTTGTACACGTGGGTGTCTGACGAGTACCGCAACCGGCTGATCGAGAGCGCGCTGCGGCGACGGCTGGAGCCCGGCTCGAAGGAGGAGGGGGTGCTGTCGTGGTGAAGCGCATGGGGATCGTGTGGAACCTGCGCCGGCTGATGGCCGAGCGGGACATGTTCCAGACCACCGATCTGATCCCGGCCCTGGCCGAGCACGGGGTCCATCTCTCCCGCGAGCAGGTCTACCGTCTCGTCGCCCAGGTCCCGCAGAGGCTGTCGATGGATGTGCTGGCCGCGCTCTGCTCGATTCTCCACGTCACCCCGGCAGACCTGATCACCGTCACCGAGACCCACGTCCAGGTCGCCAAGCCGACCGCGACCGGCGAGACCACCGCCGTCGCGAAGGCTCCGCCGGCTCGCCGCGTACGCCTGACCCGGCCGGGAGACCGATGATGGCCCCTGCCTCTGCCCCGGACACCTGGCGGGAACTCGCCCGCCTGATGACAGCCTCCCTCCCCGACCTTGCCGATCCGGATGCGGCCCGGATCGTCGCCGACCTGACCCCGGCAGCCCGCGGCCGCATCCGGGCCCACCTCATCGTCCACCCCGACGCCCTGGTCAGCGGAGCATCCACCGCACCCCGTTCCGTCCAGGCCCTCATCACCACCCTGGCCGACCACGGGGTCACCGGAGTGCGGGCCCCGGCCTGCCTGCGCTGCGGACGCGTCCGGCCGCTGCGCCGGGCCGTCCCGGGCGGCCGGGTCTGTCTCGGTTGCGAAGGGATCCTCGCCAACCGCGGCAACGTCGGCGCCTGCACGGTCTGCGGAACCATCGGACCGCGACCGAGCCGGAACACCTGCGCGGCCTGCCGCCGCCGGCAGGCCGCGGCGACCCGCACCTGCTCGGCCTGCGGTAAACCGGCCGAACTGGACCCCTGCTCGAACTGCCGCCCCCGGCCGGCGACCCCATGCGCGCTCTGCCACACCACCGCCCCCGTGACCGCACGATGGCCGCTCGGCCCCGTCTGCACCCCCTGCTACCGGACCGCCCGCAGCCACCCCATGCCCTGCCCGGACTGTGACCGGGCCCGGGTACTGATCGGTCGCGCCGAGCACCGCCGGGTCTGCGGGCCCTGCGCCGGCGTCCCCGACCCCTACGCCTGCGAACGCTGCGCCGGACCGCGCTCCTACAAGGTCGGCCGACTCTGCGACCGCTGCGCCGTCGCCGACCACCTGGAGGAGCTGTTCACCGACGTGCCCGAAGCGGTGGGCACCAGGCCGCTCGCGGCGATGCGGACGGCGCTGGCCGAGGCTCCGGATGCGGGAACGGTCCTGAACTGGCTGCGCGGCTCCCGGTCTGCCCGCCTCCTGCGCGACCTCATGGCCACCGGCCGCCCGCCCTCCCACACCGACCTCGATGCCACGATCGACGGCCGTGGCACGGCGATGACCGCCGAGTACCTGCGCGGCCTGCTGATCGCCTACCAGGTTCTGGAGCCCCGGGACGAACTCGCGGTGCGGATCGTCCGGCACCTGGAGCGGACCGTCGCCCGGCATCCCGAGCACGGAGCCCTGCTCCGCGCCTACGTCCGCTGGTCCCTGCTGCCCCGTGCCAAACGCCACCAGGCCGTCCGGGCCGGCGGGGTCAAGCACCGGATCCGCTGGGCCTACACCCGCATCAATCTCGCCGCTGAACTCCTCACCACCATCGCCGGCCACGGCCTGACCATCGCCACTCTCGACCAAGGCCGCCTCGACACCTGGCTCGCGGCCAACCCAGGAACACGCTACGAAGTCCGTGACTTCGTCGTCTGGGCCCACCGCCGCCACCACGCCCGCGACCTCCTCGTGCCGCACCGCCCGAAGGCCGACCCGGTCGGCCTGGACGAGGACTCCCACTGGGACCTCCTCCACCAGTGCCTCACCGACACCCGCCTCGACCTCGACGTCCGGGCCGCCGGCGCGATCCTCCTGCTGTTCGGCCAACACCTCACCCGGATCGCTGCCCTGCCCACCACCGCCCTGACCACCGGAGACGGGACGACGTTCCTCACTTTGGGCAGGACCCCGATCCCGCTCCCCACCACCCTGGCCGACCTCTTGACCACCCTGGCCGACCGCCCCGCTCCCCAGGGCTGGGCCGTGAACACGAGTGCCGGCTGGCTGTTCCCCGGCCACCTGCCCGGTGCCCACATCTCCGCCGCGGCCCTCAGCCGACGGCGTCCACGACGTAGAGGACCGGCGCATACCGCGACTGCCACAGCTCCAGTGCGAGCCCCAGGTCGAAGCGGCCCCCCTCGCGGTGCCGGTCGGCCAAGACCCGCGGTACTTCTTCCCACACGTGCACCGGGATCAGGCACCGCACAGTCCCCGCACGCGCCCCGGCGACGAACAACGACGGCGAAGACCGCCGGGTGGCCGCGATGATGTCCGTGGTCAACACCGACGTGTCCAGCAGCGCGCGGCGCAGCGGACCGCGCTGATACAGGGTGCGCCGCACGGCCGGCGCCAACTCGCTCATCCGCGCATCGTAGTGCGGGAGTTGACCCCGCCGGTACGGAATTCCGACACGATGCGAGGAACACCCCGGATGCACCGGAAAGCGGTGCACCGCCGCGCCAGCACCAGGTGGTTCTCCATCACCCGCTCCGCGCAGGACCCGCCCGCCGCCCTGGGCATCAGCTCGGTGAACCCTCAGCTTCCTCCGACGCCGGTACCCGCCGGGCTCATCTGCCACGGCCCGCTCCAGGGCTACCGCAGATCGGCGAAGGCGCTGCGCACCGGCGTGCGGATGGAGCCGAAGCCCACCCCCTACGGCCCTCAGCCGGGCATCCGCGGAATCCTTCCCGTCCCGGCGCCCTGAACCCGGTCCGGGCCTGCCCTATTCGCAGGTCATCGGCGGGTGACGGTGAAGCTGGACGTCTGGATCTCCAACACGAAGTCCAGGCGGGCAACGCGCACTCGGGAGCAGCTCGCCGGACTGGGGCTGGAATGGGCATAGGGTCGTCGCTGACGCCCCGGTTGGGGGCCAGGCGCCGTCCTGCATAGCGCGGGGCGATCAAGGGGGGATGCTGAGATGACCGAGAGTGGATCTCTGATCATCTTCGATACGAATGCCGTGAACCGGCTCAATCCCACGAGCGACAGAGCCGACATCATCCGGAAGCTCCGGAAGTCGGGGAAACATCGGGTCGCTGTGCCGTGGATGGTGCTTGAGGAACTAGTTGCCCACCAAGCAAAGATCTACCTGTCACGGCATCAGAAAGCAGAAAAGGCAATAACGGAGCTGCAGGCAGCTACTGCCTGGAAGTTGGACGCGCATGTGGAGGAACTCGCGCTGAAGCGCCTCCAGGATCACTGGCGAACACAATACAGTGAGATTTTCGAGGTGATCGAGACCAGCGGAGATGCTGCCCGCATGGCTCTCGCCCGCGAAGCTATGGCACTACCGCCCGCGAAGCAGAATGAACGTGCGGAAGGCGGGCGAGACGTAGCGATCTGGTTTTCCATCCTTGAGTACCTGCGCGCGAACCCCGACGAGCACGCCTGCTTTGTCACAGATAACCACCATGATTTTGGGAACGGCACCGACTACCCCTTCCCAATGAACGAGGATTTGCGCGGCATGGAAATCCGCCTCAGTCGCCTCAAAGACTTCGACGCAGTCGTACGCACCTTCACCAAAGCCGTCTCCGGCGAGACCGCGCTTGCCACTGCCGAAGCACTCCTGAGTTCTATCGAGATACGGGATGAGATCGCACAGGCCGCCCTTGGGATGGAGTCGCCGCACCCATTTATCGGGATTGACAGCACGTCCGCGCCGGTTCAATGGAGCACCTGGCTCCTCGCCCCCGACGTCGAATTGTTGAGTGTCTCCGCCGTGGAGGGCCACGAGATCGGCCACGATGTCTGGTACACGGCGAAAGCCGAGTGGCTACTTTTCGGCCCGACCTTCACCGGTGAACGCAGCCTGATAGACAGGGTTGCCTGCACCTGGGCGACTAAGATTCTTTTTTCAGCAAACAGTGAGAAGAGAGAGCCCACGCTTTTGTCATCCGGCGTGCCCTCTCTCCCCGATCTCGAAGACAAGCGATGCGCAACCACTCTTGCGCGAATGAAGGATTCACTCCGCCAGAAGTGGACCAAAGTTTCTGACCAATTGACATCCAACTGGGCTTGGTCACCTGAATACATCGACGCCCTCAGAAAGATTGCCGCGCAGTCCGCCATGCGCAACCTGGACCTTAGCTCCCTCGCCCCCAAAATTGATTACAGCTCGCTCTACCGCACCTTGCGAGACACCATGGAGAGCAACCGCCCGACATACCGTCTCCCAAAATACGACATCGAAGGTCACGCTCACGAGGATGCGGGTGACACCGCACCCAGCGATAAAGATGAGACCGCAGGCCCAGAAAGCGAACGGGACAGCGGCAACGAGAGGGACGAACAGAGCTAACCGGGGAAACAGCCGGTCACGACTCAGTTCGCCGGTCGCCTCCGAAGACCATCTGCCCAGGCCGCCCCTGAGCGAGCGCAGACCGGTAGGTCGCGGTGGGAGCGCGGCCGAGGCAACCAGTCGTCCTAAGACTTCGTTTCTTATGGCGCGATCGTTCGTTGTTCCGTGCATGACGGATCTGGTTGAGCGGTTGGTGCCGGACGAGTTGTGGGTGTTGTTCCGGCGGGTGGTGCCACCGACTGAGGTGATACGTCCGCAGGGCGGCGGCCGACGCCGGGCTGGTGACCGCGAGGCTCTGGCTGCGATCATCTTCGTGGCGACGTCGGGCTGCACGTGGCGGCAGTTGCCGCCGGTGTTCGGGCCGGCCTGGCAGACGGTCTACCGGCGGTTCGCCCAGTGGAGCCGGGAGCGGGTCTGGGCGCGGTTGTATCGCGTGATCCTCGACGAGCTCGGGGCGCGGGGCGAGTTGGACTGGTCGCGGTGCGCTATCGACTCGGTCAGTCTGCGGGCGACAAAAGGGGGCCTTTGACGGGACCGAATCCGACCGACCGCGGCAAACTCGGATCGAAGATCCACCTGATCACCGACCGGAACGGGCTGCCCCTGTCCCTGGGGATTTCCGGCGCGAACATGCACGACAGCCAGGGCCTGGAGCCGCTCGTGCGAGGCATCACGCCCATCCGCTCCCGCTGCGGGCCCCGGCGACGGAAGCCGGCGAAACTGCACGCCGACAAGGGCTACGACTACGACCACCTGCGCCGATGGCTCCGCGAGCGCGGCATCCGCCCCCGCATCGCCCGCAAAGGCATCGAGTCCTCACAACGGCTGGGCCGACACCGCTGGGTCGTGGAGAGAACCGTCTCCTGGCTGGCCGGCTGCCGACGGCTCCACCGCCGCTACGAACGCAAGGCCGAGCACTTCCTCGCCTTCGTCGGCATAGCCGCAATCCTCATCGGCCACCGCCGACTCGCCCGCCTAGATGCGCAAGGGCATTCAGTGTGAGGTTCCAACGCTGCTGGTCCAGACACGCAAGGGCGCGATCTCAGGCTCCGTCATGACCTGCTCCAAGTGGCCGTCCGCCTCGTCCAGCTCCGGCCAGGCGACGACCCCTGGCATGTTGTCGGCCAGGAAACCCTCCACGATCGGACCAAGTTGGTCGGCAACCCTGTAGGTGCCGTCGAACGGCAACTCCTCCGGAGGAACGGAGCCGGTCGAGCACCGGAGCTGCCCGGCCTGCCCGTCGTGCCACACATAGAACGTCGCCACTCCGGAGAAGCCCAGCTCGCGAATGCGTTCCCGGATGCCGGCAGCAGTCTGTTCGAAGGCAGCGACCACCTCGGCAGCGGACAACGGCCGCCCGTCCTCGTCACCTGCACCCAGCGACCAGGTGTTCGTCTCCCACTCCACCCGCCGGTTACCCGGCTCCAATGCAAGCGGCTCTTCGGCCACCTCAGCGATCCATGTCAACAGCACTGAAAGCAGTATCCCCGCCTGGAAGGGGGTGGGGCCGACCATAAGAAACGATGTCTAAGAGGGATTGCACCCTGCTCTCCTTCGCGGGCTACGCCTCGATGTACGCGACGATCGTGATGGTCTGCAACGCGGTGACATAGAAGATCACGCGGACCCCGTCGATCTCGTCGGAGTAGTCGCGCAGCAGGGTGCCGGGTACTTCGGTGCCCAGCTCCGGGTTGACGCTGATGGCGACGATCGCGCGGTCCAGGCGGTGCGTCTCGCTCGCGGTGAGCTTGCTCAGCTGGGTGAGCGCGGGCTCGACCAGGACGACGCGCGAGCGGCGCGGGGCGTGGTCAGGCGACACGGGGCTGCTCGCCGGCGAGGCGGGCGAGGTGGTTGTCGCGGGCGGTCTCCCACGCGATGCCGGACTCGGGCGAGGGGTAGCCGTTGGCGGCGATGTCCTCGAGCACCGAGGCCAGGACGTCGGTCTTGGCCCGCTCCGCGGCCGCGTACGCGAGCGCCGATGCGGCGGCGTGCTCATCGAGGGGCTGACGGGCAGGCGCGGTGGCCCGCTGCGAGGCGTCGTCGCTCATCTTCGACTCCCAAGGACTGTGGTGGATCCACGGTAGCGCCGCCGCGGCGCCGCCCGGGCCGCCTTGCAGGAGCCCGGGCGTAGCACGAAGCCCGGGCCGCCGTGGGGCGCCGGCACCGGGCTCATCGTGGGGGGTCCGCGGTGCTCAACGAGCCCGCCCCGGAACGGTTACGGGGCGGCAGGCTCCGGGCTGAGGTGGCGTGGGAGCGGCAGGCAACCGGGCCGTCGCTGCCGACGAAGCCCGCGACCCGCGAGCATCGCCCTGCCCCGAGGTGTTCACGTTCGGTGAGCGTGACACTGTCACGCTCCGGCCGAGGGGTCCTCGGATCGGCCCCTGAGACGCCCCGGGGAGCAGGTGTACGAAGCGCGTTGCGCCCCTCTGCCCCGCGAGGAGAGCCGGTACAGCGCGACGCCGAACCGGCTTTGAGCTGCGACTTAGCCGGTGCGACGGTCGGGCCCGGGGGTGTCACGCGCTGCGGGGCCCCCGTCCGGACGGTGTCACGCTCACACTGCGTCAGCGTGACACCGGGTCCGAGGCGCTGGTGAGGAACGCGACCAAGTCCGCGGCGGCCTGCGGGTCGGCAGGGGCGAGGCGGCTGGCGAACGCCAGCTGGTCGACGTCGGCGCCGGGCTGGAGGCCGGCGAGGGCGGCCAGCAACGCGCCGTGGGTGAGCACCGGGCGCGGCAAGAGGTCCGCGGCGGCCTGCCGGGCGGCCGGGTCCGCGTAGGGCCGCGGCCGGTGGCCAAGGCGTGCGCGAACTTGGCGGGGGCAACGGGTACTTACAGGTTGTGCGTCAGGTACGCAACGAGCCCGCCCCCTGGAGGCCGGTGACCAGGCAGTGTGCGCGGATGGATAAGACGCTGGCGCGGGCTGCAGCGCCTGACTGCTCGGCCTAGACGAGTAAGTCCGAAGTCTGGGGGTTAGTGGTCGTAGGCGATCAGTGATCTGGTGATGGGGCTTCCGGTGTTGCGGTTGTGCCAGATGGCGGTGGTCAGGGCGAGGATGCGTTGGCCGATGCGGGCCAGGACTCCTTCTGGTGTTCTGGCGCCGTGGCGTTCGAGGTCGAGTTGGCCTTTGAGGGTGTCGTTGACGGACTCGATGAGCTGCCGGATCGGCTTGAGCAGGTGCTCGTCGGGGCGGGGTTTGCGGTTGCGGTAGCTGGGTCTGATCAGGGTCAGGCCCAGCTGCGCCAGGTGGGCGTCGAGCTGGTGGGAGACGTAGCCCTTGTCGCCGATGATGGTCTGCCCGGGGTGGGTGGCCGGCAGGTCGGGGTCGCGGGTGAGCATGTCGGCCAGGACTTCGCGTTCGTCGACCTTGGGGTTGGCCAGAGCCCAGGCGATGGGCAGTCCGCCGGGGGTGCACATCAGGTGCAGACGCAGGCCCCAGAAGAACCGTGAGTGCGAGGGGCAGTAGCCGTAGCCGGCCCATCCGGCCAGGTCGGAGCGTTTGGCCGTCGGGCGGGAGCGGGCGCATTCCACCGGTGTGGAGTCCACGACCCACACGTCGTCGTGCCACAGGTCGCTGTCGCGGGCCAGTGTGCGGATGAAGCGGCTGATCAGGGTGTTCGCGGCGCGTAGGCGTTTGTTGTAGCCGGACTGGCCGGGCAGGTAGGGGAACTCGGCCGACAGGTGGGTGCGGGTGTAGCGCAGCCATCTGGCCTCGGAGACGAAGCCGAGCAGTGCCTGCATGACCGCCAGCGTCAGCAGTTCGGCGTCCGACAGTCGGGGCGGGCGTCCTGAGCGCCGCGATCCTGCCAGACAGTCATCGATCTTCACGTAGAGTGCTGTCGCGAGGGCCTTGAGGTTTGTCGTCACACACAAACAACGAGGCCCTCGCGCCTTTGCACCCTGAAGACTTCGGACTTACTCATCTAGGCCCATCTCACTCTGTGTCGCCAGAGCCCGATCGCTGCTGCCGCACAGGCGCAGGTAGTGTTCTTGGAGGGAATGACCGACGATTGCCCGGGCCCAGCGCATGTACCGCTTTCTCAATCTTGACCAGCTTGTCTTCCAGATGCTTGGTGGGCCGGTCTTCGAGCATGACCCACTTCACCGCGTCGAGGTCGGCGGTGTACTGGGCCGTCTCCACCTTCCCTTCAGGACCGTCTGCGTTCACCGTGAAGGTGTAGACGCGGGGCAGGTGAGCGTTCTGGAACCGCTCCTGGTTGTCCAAGAGGAAGGTCAGGCGGCGGCGCGGCGGCAGGATAGGGATGGGCCGGGCCAGAATCTCCTGCATGACCTGGGTGAGATCCGGCTCACCTGGTCTGGGCTCCCACCCGGACTCGAGGGGCGGGTTGCAGGAGATGCGGACGTTGCGGGCTACGGTCGGACCGGTGTTCTCGATGACCAACAGAAGCGACCCATGGTTGGCATCGGGCTGGATATCGACGATGACGTACGGCTCGTTCTGCTCCCGGTGAATGCGTTTTGACAGGGCCAGTTGCTCTCTGGCGGCCATGCGGGCGATAAACGCCTGCCAGGCGGCGATGAGGGCGGCGACGACGGCAACGATGACCGTCCACTGGTCGGCAGTTAGGGCTCTGACGTGATCCATGACCTGACGCTATCGACAGGGTCCGACAGGCACGCCGGCAGGCCCCTGCAAGAACCGCAAGACCACACCCTGTCCTGCAGCCCTGGTGACGATACTCCTGCCTTTGTGACAACTATCGCGCTTCGGCTCAGCGAGCCAAGTATACCAGCTTTACCGGGCGGTCGCTCAGAAGCCGAAATCTATAAACTCCACGTCGGTGAAAACCACGTCCAGCCCTTCCGCTCTCCCGCCGGAATTCCGGAAGTAGGCATAGCCGAGAGCTTGCGCGACCAGCCCCTGCAACTCGGCATCGGTCGCGCCTCGCTCACGGGCGGCGAGGATGTGGCCCGCGTGTTCCGGTGAGACGGTCTAGACGAGTAGTTCCGATGTCTCGGGTTCTGCGGTTTTGGGTGTGGGCGGCAGGGAGGGTGTTCAGCATCGGGTTGTGACGGCCGAAGAACTGAACACCCTCCTGACGGCACTGTATGTGCTCATCGATGATCATCTGCCGAAAACGCGGTGGCTGGGCCGTCCGCCGCGCCTGTCCGACTCCGAGCTGGTGTGCCTGTCCGTCGCGCAGGTGCTGCTCGGCTTCCACTCCGAGGCCCGCTGGATCCGCTTCGCCCACGCCCACCTGCGCCCGATGTTCCCGCACCCGCCCCAGCGACCGGCCTACAACAAGCGGTTACGGGCGGCCCGACCGCAGATCCAGCAGGCGATACGCCTCCTGGCCCGGCACAGTGACCTGTGGCAGGACCCGGTGTGGATCACCGACTCCACCCCGGTGGAATGCGGCCGCTCCCGTGACACCGTCCGCCGCTCCGCCCTGGCCGGCTGGGCCGGCTGGGCCGGCTACGGCTACTGCGCCTCCCACTCCCGCTGGTTCTGGGGACTGCGCCTGCACCTGGTCTGCACCCCCGCCGGCCTGCCCATCACCTGGGCCCTGGCCACACCCAAGGTCGACGAACGCGAGGTCCTGGCCGCGCTGATCGAGAACGAACCCGACCTGGGCCGGGAACGGCCCGGCCTGCTGATCCTCGCCGACAAGGGCTACGTCTCCGCCGAACTGGACCGCTTCCTGGACCAGTACGACATCGCGTTGCTCCGGCCCTCCTACCGCAACCGCCGGCCCCGGCCCGGAAAAGCCCTGCTCAAACCCATCCGGCAGCTGATCGAGTCGGTCAACGACACCCTCAAGGGCCAACTCGGCCTCGAACAACACGGCGGCCGCACCATCGAAGGCGTCACCGCACGGGTCGGTCAACGGATCCTCGCCATGACCTGCGCAATCTGGCACAACCGCACCACAGGCCAACCGATCACCCGCTCACTGATCGCCTACGACCACTGACCAACCCACATCGGAACTACTCATCTAGGAGATGAGCCGCGGGCGCGGGTCGTCGGTGGAGCCGAGCGCGGCCCGGAACCCGAAGCGGGCGCGGGTGGTGATCCGCAAGCCCCCGCTGCTGGAGGCCTGCTCGCGGACCCGGGCGCGAACACCGGGCTGCCAGTCCCGCGCGGTCTCTTCGGCCAGCGTCGCCTGGAGGGCCTTCTGCGGCCGCCTGAGCTTGCCTGCGGCGTAGCGCTGCACGGTGCGGCGGAGACGCGGTGCGGCGGAGACGCCCAGACGGGCAGCCACGGCCGCTGTTGAGCCCTTCGTGCGGGTCAGCAGGAACCGGAACTGCGCGGCCGCGCCCTTGGGTGAACTGCTCCCGCTCCGCGGCCTCCAGGCCCTCGTGGAGGGGGCCCCGCGGTGGTGCCGGCGGGTGGGTAGCGGGCAGGGTGCTGTCGTTGTGATCGCTCGTCATACCCGTACGGGGCGGCGGCCGGCCTGTGGACAGAGTCCGACGATCGGTGGAGCGCGCGGCCGCCGTGGCGGCTACGGTGGGCGTACGGGCCTCCCAGGTACCAGCGCGCCCGGCCTCCCCGAGCGGGGAGGCCGGGCGAGGCTCGTGCCGTCACCTTCCGAGAACGTGCCCCCACCAGCCGGTGCGCTGGGCGAAGGCGGAGTTGGACCTGTTCCTGCCGGGAGACCCAGTACGTCCGGCGGCGGGTCAGTCTCGCCGTCTTCCACGTCCTCGGCGTGTCGACTCCGCGTCCATGCTGGATGCTTCTGCTGCAGCTCGGAGCAGTACTTCAATCTGTTCCGTCGATACATCCCCAGTGACCTCAACGCGCGGTTTCCCGTCCTGGGCGTAGACGACGATGTGTTGGTCTTTGCGCCGGGTGAGGTAAGCCTTGACGACGCTCGCAAGAGCCATCCACGCCGGCGCAGCGGCCAGGAGGCCAACAAACGCCTGCATGTCAGATCCTCTGAATGCCTGCCCCTGCAGGTCGTCGATCTCGGTGGCGTGTTCGCCGAAAAGCCCAGCGACCTCCCGTTGCTGCCCCGGAGGGAAGGACAGGCTGAAACGCCACGTTTCATGATCAGGTTCTGGCTGGATCCATAGACTGACTCGCCCTGTATCCACGTTCCCGTGTTCGGTCACCACGCGTGCATTTTCGCCTATCCAGAGGGCAGACCGGGAGCCCTGCGTGAGCGGCATGCCGGAACTCAGCTCACCGCTGTTCAGTAGGCGTAGCCGTCTCCCCACTACCTCATGCTCAAGGAGCGACTCACCGATTCCCTCCACCGCCAGCGCTCAGCTGGCCAAGCGCACCCGCTGGTCAGGGGGGGTGGATCAGTGGTCGCCATTAGAACTCCAGCTCGATGTAGTCGATGTCGGTGAATTCCACCTCTAGGCCCTGGGCGCGGCGGCCGCGGTCCTTGAAGTAGATCTCCTGCAGACCTTCGGCGGCGATGTTCTGGAGTTGCTGTTCGGTGGCGCCGGCGGCCTGCGCGTCGAACAACCGGCTGGCGTAGAGCGGCGGCAGGTGCTGGGTGATCCGCCGGATCCGCCCGTCGTCGGTGGACCCGGGGGCGGCGGTGAAGCCGAAGCGGGCCCGGGTCTCGATGACGATGCCGCCGCGCGAGGCGGCGTGCTTCTTCGCCCGCTGCTGCACGCGGGGCTGCCAGTCGCGTCGGACCTCGCGCTCCAGGCGGGCCGCCAGGTCCTTGCGCGGCCGCCGGAGTGTGCCCTTGAGGTAGCGCTCCACCGTTCGTTGGGTGACCCCGAGTCGGGCGGCCACCGCCGCGGTGGAGCCCTTCTCCGCCCTCAGCAGGAACCGCATCCGCGCGCCGGCCGACTTCGGGATCGGCCGCGTCGCGGTGCTCGCCGCCGCCCGCGCCAGGGCGTCCTCGAACTCGCCCACAGCCCTACTCCCCCTCGTCCGCGGCGTCGTGCCCGTCGCCCTTGATGTGCCGGGCCGGGTTGTGCCGCTGCTCCAGCAGCTCCACCGCCCAGAACAGCTCCCGCGTCCCCTCGTGCTTGACCATCCCCGGCGACACCCCCAGCCGGAACGTCCCCGGCGCCGGCTTGCCCGCCGCGTCGTACGGCAGCACGTCCAGCGGCGACGGACCCGGCGAGGGGTAGACCACACAGTCCGAAAGCAGCGCGATCGGCAGCAGCGCGTCCTCGCCGAACACCACCGAACCCGTCGGCGCGGGGCCGGCCTGCGTCGCCAGCGCGGTCTTGAGCATTTTCCGGTGCAAGTTGACCCGGGCCGCCGAGATCACCGCCGCCCGGATGTCCGGGCGCCACGTCGGCCGCTCCAACGCCGGCCACCGCTCCCCCGGCCGGTACCGCGTGCCCTGCGGGCGCTCACGCAGCTTGCCGATACCGCCCTTGACCGTCGACTTGATCGCCGACAGCACCGCCGCCATCCCCGGATCGACGGACTTGTGGCCCGCCATCGCCTCCAGGAACTCGGCCGGTGACAGGTCGGCGGTCACCCCGAGGTCGGCCATCGTCGCCTTGTACGCCTCCGCCAGGTGCTTGTACCACGGGTCCAGGTACGGGCCGCTCTCGCGCCGCACGTACGCCTCGAGCGGTCGGAGCTGGACCGGCAGCCGGTAGGTGTCGATCAGCTCGGCCGCGTACGCGACGGTCGGCGTGGCGTACCAGGCCGGACCCTCCGGCCGGCCACCGTGCGGCGTGAACGGGCTGGGCAGCCGCGGGTCCAGCTCGATCCCCGACAGATCCACCAGCCACGAACCCGGGACGGTCTTGTCGAACCGCGGCGCCTCGACGTACTCGGGCCCGGACAGGCCGACCATCAGCCGGTTCGCCGCCGCCAGGAACGCGGTGTTCACGTCGACGCCGACCGCGAACGGCCTCGCGCACTCGCCGTCGGTGAGCAGTTCCGGCTCGCGGATCCAGTCGAACGCCTCCTCGTCGAGGACTTCCGCCGGGGTCCGCTCGTGCGTGCGCGGGAACAGCGCGGCCACCACGGGGTGCTCGTCCGGGGCCTCCGGCGGCGCCGGGTCCACCGCGGCGGTGAGCGAACCCGGGACCGGCCCGGACACCCACGTGCCGGTCGCCTCGTCCCTCATCGCGCGGGTCGGCGGCCTCAGCGCCGTCATCAGCTCCAGGCCGGCGACCGCGGTGGAGCCGCGCGGGGTCAGCACCCGGGCGGCGTAGGCGGCCAGCACCCGCGCCAGCTCCGCCGGCGGCAGCTGGCCGGCATCGCCCCACGACCGGGTATCCAGCGCATCCCACGGCAGGACGGCGAGCTGCACGCAACTTCGTTGCTGGCCCTGCGCGGGCCGGTAGATCCGCGCCCACGGGCCGAACCCGCGCTTGGTGAGCTGCCACGTCGCCTTCGTGATCTGTCTGACGACCTTGTGGTCCTCCGGCAGCCGCATCGAGCGGCGGTCCTCCAACCGCTCCGGCAGCCCCAGCCGGGCGGTTGCCGCGGCCGTCAGCACGATCAGCGGATCGGAGTCCTTGCCCGAGCGGTGCAGCCGGCTCGCACCGAGCTTCGCTTCGGTCAGCGTCCACTCCACCAATTCCGGGACCGTCCCCGCGGGGCACTCCAGCACCAGGCCGCCCGCGCAGTACAGGAAGCCGTCGCCGTCCAGCACCCCCAGCGGGCCGTGCGCGAACCGCGGATCCGCCGCGGCCGTCGTCGGCTCGGGTGCGACCGCGGCCTTCCTGACGGCCGTCTTCTTCACGGCCGGGCCACGCGACACCGACACGCTCCCGGCCCTGCTCCCGGCCCTGCTCCCGCCCGTGCTCCCGGTGCCGGTCGCCGGGCGCGGCGCGGCGACCGGAACAGCGGGCGCGGACGCGGTGGCCGGCTGGGTGTTCTCGTGGTTCGTCATGGCCGAAGCGTCGGACGCCGGGCCTGTGGGCAGTGGTCGCGCTTCCGGCGGTTGCGGCGCGTCGGTCGGCGGGGCGGGGAAGCGCTGCGCGAGACCTTCCAGCAGTCGGGCGTAAGCCGCCCGCTGCGGCGGCCGCGGCTCACGCTGCCCCGCCTCCCAACTCCCGACCGCCTCACGACGAGTACCGAGCGCCGAGGCGACCTGAGCCTGACTCAACCCCGCCGCCTCCCGCAACCGCCGGCGCTCCACCGGGGGTGGAAGGGCATCGGACGGGACCTGTTCCAGCAGCGCGTCAACCGCGCTGAACAACTCGTTCTCGCCGGGCACACGCCCCACCTCCGCACCGCACCCTAACGCCGACCACACACCGAACCACACACGAACCGCCCTCGAAACACACATCAACGGAAGTGGTGTCTTACCCGTCCAGGAATGCTTGATCCGGCAGCACCACCCTCGGGGCGAAAGGGGTGAGTCGTGCCCGGCTGGTCGAGCGGATACGCGGGCGCGCTGTTGCCGGCGCATGATTCGGCGCATGGCGGGGTGCAGGGCGGACAGCATGCCGCCGATCGCGGTGCGTAGGTCGTCTGCGGCTTCGCGCATGGAGTTTCCGCGGGGTTCAGGGGCCGGGCGCCCCGCAGCATCGCCCGGTAGCTGTCGTGGGAGTAGCCGGGCACTTGCCTGGCAAGGGCCCGCAGGCTCAGACCCTGGTACTCCAGTACGGCCCGCAGCCGGCTCCGCAGCGTCTCCAGGTCGGGCACGGAAGCAGGGGGCGTGATGCGCCCGGTACGCATCCAGCGGCGCAGTGCCTGGCCGGCGCAGTCCTTGCCGGGGGTGGCGGGTTCTGCCCCCGCTGTCGCAGCGCAGTGCGCAGGCAGCTGGTCAAGGACCCGGGTCCCATCGTGTTCCTGGCGCCGCTCTACACTCCGCCCAGCCGCTGTCGCGCGGTCAGGGATCTTGGGGGGGTACAGGGTGGGGAAGCGTTTGCGTGCTGCCGTCGTCATGGCGGCGACCGTTCTGGGCGTGATCGGCGCAGGAACTGCCCCGGCGCACGCCGCGACCGACTGGGACCGATGCCCCAAGGGCAAGGTCTGCTTGTTCTCCGGCGACGGCGGAACCGGGGCGATGGTCGCCTACTCCACCCCGCAGGCCACGCTCGGACCCTGGGACAACAGAGCCGCGTCGGTGTACAACCGCACCGGGAACCCTGCCCTGTGTATGTACAGCCTGTCGCAGTTCTCGATCGGGGACCCGCACAAGAACCTCACGGTGTGCAGCGAGGGAACCGGCGACGACAAAGAAGACGATCTGTGGGGCGGCTACGGGAACGGCCTGTCCATGAACCACAACCTCAGCTCCATCCGCTGGGGCCACACCATGCGGCAGGCCACGGGACAGCCTGAATACCTCGACTGGGTCGACCCGTTCGCCGTCTACAACCACACGGGACACGCCTTCGCCGACCTGAACGGCGACGGCAGCCTCGACCAGCTGAACCGCACGTGGAACGGGCACTTGTGGTTCCTGAAGGGCGACGGCACCGAGGTGTACGTGGGGTCGGGCTGGAACCAGATGACCGCGCTGACCCGGCACGGGGACTTCAGCGGAGACGGACACGAGGACCTGCTGGCGCGCGACGGCTCGGGCACGCTGTGGATCTATCCCGGCAACGGCAAGGGCTGGTTCGGCGCCCGCAAGCTCATCGGCACCGGCTGGAACCAGATGACCGCGCTGCAGGCCGCCGGCGACATGAACAGCGACGGCCACGACGACCTGCTCGCCCGCGACTCCACCGGCCGCCTGTGGATCTACCCCGGCGACGGACACGGCCGCTACGGAACACGCAAGCTCATCGGCGCCGGCGGATGGTCGATGTTCCCCACCGTCCTCGGCATCGGCAATGTCGACGACGACAATCCGGGTGCCCCCGACCTCCTCGCCGTCGGCAAGGGCTACCAGGGTCTCGTCCGCGTCTACTTCGGCGAAAAGGGCGGCAGCATCGCCCAGTACGGCGACTGCAACGAAGTCGACAACGGCGACGTCCTGCTCTGACGGGAGGGGCTGGTCCACCGGGCGCGCCGTTCCCCACCTCGGCATCGTCGACCTCGATGAGGACGGGCAGCCTGACGTCCAGGCAGCGGATGACGGCGACTACGTCACCCCCGCCTCGTCTGTACTTCGCCCCTCCCGGCGCCGCCATCGCCGACGACGGCGACAGCGCTCTTGGTCGGCCTCGGCGACTGCCTGCTGGAAGATCCCCCGCGCACAAGCCGGCGTGGGCGGCCGGCCTCGGCCATCCGTCTCAGCTACACCGAGAGCAGTCCTCCTGGAAACTGGGTCATCCAGGACGGGAACTACACGACCTACGCGGGGCCGGTGTACCTCCACGCACCTGGTCACTGCATCGACTGGTACGGCCAGATCGGCACGGCGCAGGCGACTGAGTACAACTCCCACTGCGGTTAGCCGCACGCGACGGCCCCCTCGCTCGAACCCATCGGTCCGGGATCTGCCGCGGGCGCCCGCGTCGAGATCGTGCAGGGCCGTCGCCCGGCCGCCCGGGCCGCCAGACCGCCCAGGCGGCCCGGGCCGGTTAGCGACCGGGAACAGGCCCGAGCCCACCGGACCGACACCGCATACTGGCGGACATGCTGGTGACGCTGACCGGAGGAGCCGGAGCAGGCAAGACCACCCTGGCCGCCGCGCTCGCCGCGGCCTCGCCGCACACGCCCGTGCGGACACTCCACGGCGACGACTACTACTTCCCGACCCCGGAACACGGGGTGTGGACACCGGACGAGGCCGGAGTACCACGGCTGGACGTCGGCGACCCGCGGTCACTGGACCTGGCCCGCCTCTGCCAGGACACCGAGGCTGCGCTGACCGGCTCACCCGTCGTCATCGTCGACGGCCTCTTCGCCCGGCACGTGGAACCCCTGCGCGACCACTGCGACCTGACCGTCACCACCGACGCCCCCGCCCACGACCTCGCCCAGCGCATCTGGACAGCGATCACCCACCCGGGCCGGCTCGCGCCCCAGCAGATCACTGAGCACCGTGGCCGTCGCACCACACCGGTCCCGGGCCGCGGCCGGGCGGCCGTTGCGCCGGCCAGGGGAAAACACGCGGGCACAGGCGCGGCACACGCCTCCTCCGGCACCGCCGCGCCTACAGTCCCCTCGGCACGGCCCCAACAGCGCGCACCAGCGGACGGAACAGCCGGAGGACCACCATCACCCGACCCACACCCGGCAGGCGCCCGCAACAGGACGAACCCGCGTCGCCGGGGGCGGCAGAAGGCGGCACCGCGGACGGCACGGCGCAGCGGGCGGAACAGGCCGCCGGGCAGGAAGGACAGGCGGACGAGCTGCGGCAGCTGGTGCGGCGGCCGGAGTACCGCCGCGCGCTCGTGTTCTGCGCGGTGATCGGCATCCCCGTCTCGCTCGTCGCGTTCTGGTTCCTGGCCGCGCTGCACGAGCTGCAGCACCTGGTCTGGACGGAGTGGCCCCGCCACCTGGGACATCACGAGCCGCCGTGGTGGTGGCCGTTCGCGCCGTTCGCCGCGGCCGGCCTGGCGGTCGCCGCGATCGTCGGACGCCTGCCCGGACACGGCGGGCACGTCCCCGCGGGCGGACTCAGCGCCGCGGGGACGACCCCGGCGGCACTGCCCGGCGTCATCCTGGCCGCCGCGTGCAGCCTGCCGCTGGGCGCGGTCCTGGGACCGGAGGCTCCGCTCATCGCCCTCGGCGGCGGACTCGCGCTGCTGCTGCGCGATCTGGCGCGCGTCCCCGCCACACCGCAGGGGTCGGCCCTGCTCAGCGCGGCCGGGTCCGCCGCCGCGATCTCCGCGATCTTCGGCAACCCGCTGGTGGGCGCGGTCCTGCTGATGGAAGTCGTCGGCGTCGGCGGGCCGCGGCTGTTCGCGGTGATACTGCCCGCGCTCCTCGCCAGCGGCGTCGGCGCGATCGTCTTCAGCGGCTTCGGCCACTGGACGGGCTTCCGCACCGGCAGCCTGAGCATGTCGCTGCCCGCGCCGCCCACCCTCGACACCGGCGACGTGGTCTGGACGGTGCTCATCGGCATCGTGGTGGGCGCGGCGGTCCACCTGCTGCTCGTGGGCGGACGGTTCACCGCACGTCTCACCGCGCGGGCGCTGCACCGCACCACGCTGCTGTGCGCGCTCGGCGCGGGCGGCTGCGCCGCCGCGTTCGCCGGCCTGACGCGGCACTCGCCCGCGGAGGTGGCGCTGTCAGGGCAGGCGGCGTTGTCCGACCTCGCCGCGCATCCCCACGCGTGGTCGGTGGGCGCTCTCGTGGCGGTGCTCGCCTTCAAGGGCCTCGCCTACGCGCTGTGCCTCGGCAGCCTGCGCGGCGGCGCGATCTTCCCGGCGCTCTTCCTCGGCGGGGCGGCGGGCGTACTGCTCGCGCCGCTGCCAGGTCTCGGACTGGTGCCGGGGATGGCGGCCGGGATGGCGGCCGCTGCCGCCGCCGCGCTCCGGCTGCCGGTGAGCAGCGTGGTGCTGGTCTCCCTGCTGCTGGGACACACCGGGTCGATCACCGTGGTCGTGCTCGGCACGGTGACCTCTTTCGTCACCGCTCAGCTCCTGCCCCGCGGCCCGTCCGTCCCGGCGTTCGCACCGCCCGCGCCCCGGCCGGGCGCGGGCTGACGTGGCGCACGGTCACAGGGGCAGCACAGACCGCGTGCGGGGCGGACTAGAACATCGGCGGAACCGATGTCGTGGTGTGGTTGGACGGCAACCGCGTGTCGCGGTCCGGCGCGATCCGGCGGTGCGCCTCGGGATCCGCGTACTTCGCCAGTCTGCGGCGCTGCGACACCATGTCCAGCAGCCTGCCGCCCTTCCGGGAAAGCCAGTTCTTCATGCTCCCGCCCCCGATCCGCGCCCATCGCGCTCCTGTCCTCACACGATGCACCCCGCGCCGACCGGGCAAACGCGTTCTGAGCAGAACTTGAGGCGGGGCGCCCGACACCCGGTCTCCGATGAGCGGGGCGGCGACGGGGCGCCTCACGTGACGGTTTGTGGTCGCGCTGTGTGCCTGCGTGAGGGAGGGCGGGCGGAGATGCGACCGGCGGGAGACGGTCGCAGAGTTGAAGGGAGGTGCTGACGGCTTTTGTGCCGGGCAGCGGCCCCGCGGCAGCGCGACTCGGGCGGGCCGGACCGCGTTCCCGCGTCCCACCTCCCAGTGAAGGGGAATGCCCCATGGCAGCGACGGACACCGTTTCCTCCAGCAGCGCCTCGCGGCGCAAGGACGTCTCCGGCAGGACCGTGATCGCCGACCAGGTGGTCGCCACCATCGCCGGCATCGCGGCGCGCGAGGTCGACGGCGTGCACAACATGGGCGGCGGCGCGAGCCGGGCCGTGGGCGCCGTGCGCGACACCGTGACGCGGTCCAGCGATCCGACGCGCGGCGTGAAGGTCGAGGTCGGCGAGAAGCAGGCGGCGATCGACCTGGACATCGTGGTCCTGTACGGGACCGAGATCGCCGAGGCCGCCCAGGAGATCCGCTCGCACGTGGCGTTCGCGGTCGAGCGCATGACCGGCCTCGAGGTGGTCGAGGTCAACATCAACATCCGCGACGTGCACGTGCCGGGTGACGACAGCGACGAGGACGAGGAGGAGGCCCGGGTGAGGTGAACCGGGCCGACCCCGGCAAGCGGACCCGCTCGGACTGCCCGGGCGGGTCCGCTGCTGCCCGGGCGGGTCCGCTGCTGTCCGGGCGGGCCCGTGGGAGGGGGCGGGCGGGCCCGTGGGAGGGGACGGGCGGGCCCGTGAGGCGCGGCGCGGGGGCGGATGGGGGCGGGGAGGCGTGTTCGTCGGCCGGTGTGGCCGGTTTCCGCCCTGGTCACGGGCGCTTGCCGGGCGCACCGTCGTACATATGGCGCATACGGTGTGCGAGGAGTGCGGGCGCGGCGGGGTCCGGGTGCGCGATCTCGGGCTGCGCCGGCCGCTGCGGCTGTGCGGGGACTGCCTGGGCGCCGCGGTGGCCGCCTGGCACGCCGCCGCGGACCCGGTGGCGGTCGGGGACGTGCTGGCGGACGCGCTGCACGGCCGGCCGGCGCCGCTGCCGCGTTCCGGGGCCGGGAGCGACCGGCGGGACGCGCGCGCCTGTGGGCCGGAGGAGGGCAGGGGGCGCGCGGCGAAGGCGGAGGCCGAGACGGAGGCCGAGGCGAGCTGACCGGCACCGTCGCGCACGGCTCCCGGGGCCTGCGGTCCCGGCCCGCGCCGCGGCCCCGCGCCGGCGCCGCCGCTTCCCGCCCGCGCCGCAGCCCCGCATGACACGCCCCCGCGCAGCCGCGTCCCGGCACCCTCGCGGGGCGCCTGCGAACCGCCCCTGAAATCACCGGTGAACCCGCTGTATCCACCGTGCTCCGCCATGCCGTGATCCGGTCGCACAATGCGTCGGCGCATTCACGCGCCGTGGCTCCCGCGGGGGCCCCGTGTGAGTCGCTCTATAGGACGCAGGTCACATACGAAGGCGCTTAGTGAAAGGCGTCCGGCTGCTTTTCCCCGGAATCACGCGGATCGCGCGCGCCGGCGCTCACCTCTTCGCCGTCCTGCTACGCACTGCTCCGTAGACGGGCTCTTTGACCCTTGAATTCGGAACCTCTAACAATTCTCGGGTCCCCACACGAAAGAGGTAAGCCCGTATGCGGTTCCCCGCACTTCCGAGCAAGCTCCCCACGGCCGCCCAGTTCCGTCGACTGCCCAAGAAGCACAAGATCACTGTCGCCGGCACCGCCGCCGCAGCCGCGGTCGTGCTGACGGTCACCGGCCTGGAAGCGACCGCGAGCGCCGGATCGGCGGCTGCCGCGGGCGACGCCACCGGGTTCCCGGTGTCCAGCGGCCAGAGCGTGAAGCAGCTCGACGCCAAGACCGGTGTCGCCTCGCAGAAGGCGATCAAGGACGCGGCCCAGCAGAAGCTGGACGCGGCCGCGGCGAAGAAGAAGGCGGCCGACGCCGCCGCGCACAAGAAGGTGCTCGACGCCGCCGCGAAGAAGGCGGCGGCCGAGAACTCGGCGAAGAAGGCGAAGGCCGAGGCGGCCAAGCGCGCCGCGCAGAAGGCGGCCGCCGCGCGTTCCGCCAAGCGGGCCGCGCTGCCGAAGAAGTCCACCAGCACGCACATCGCGTCCAAGCCGGCCGCGAAGTCCTATGCGAACAACCTCGACGGCTGGATTCGCCAGTCGCTGGACATCCTGCACGCCAAGGGTATTCCGGCGTCCTACAACGGAATTCACCGCAACATCATCCGTGAGTCCAGCGGCAACCCGCGGGCGATCAACCTGTGGGACATCAACGCCCGCAACGGCATTCCGTCCAAGGGCCTGCTGCAGGTGATCGATCCGACGTTCCAGCGCTACCACGTGTCCGGCACGTCGTGGAACATCTACGACCCGGTCGCCAACATCACCGCCGCGTGCAACTACGCGGCCGACCGGTACGGCTCGATGGACAACGTGAACTCGGCGTACTGATCCCGCGGCCGTCCGGGGCGTCCCGCCCCGGCTTCCGCCGGGCGGCGACGAGACCGTCTCCGGCCCCGCACGTCCGCCGACCCCGGCGCCCTCTTCCGGGCGCCGGGGTCGGCGCGTTCTTCGCGCTTCCCCTCCCCCTCGGCGGGCGGGGGCTCAGTCCCCGACGGTGAGGACGATCTTGCCGCGGACGTGGCCGTCCTTGCTCAGCTCGAACGCCTCGGCGGCCCGCTCCAGCGGCAGGCTGTGCCCGATGTGCGCGGTGAGCCGGCCGTCGTCGGCCAGGCGGCCCAGAGCGGCCAGGTCCTGGCTGCTGGGGCGCACCCAGACGTGGCGGCCGCCCGTGCGGGTGATGGTCGCGTCGGTGATGGAGGCGACCCGGGTGCGGTCGGCGAGCAGGTCCTGCGAGAGCTGGGCGGCGCCGCCGCCGACGAGGTCGAGGGCGGCGGTGACGCCTTCGGGGGCCAGTGCCCGGACCCGGTCGGCCAGGCCCTCCCCGTAGTCGACGGGCTCGCCGCCGAGGGAGCGGACGAAGTCGTGGTTGCGCTCGCTCGCGGTGCCGATGACGCGGGCGCCCTGTGCGGCGGCGATCTGCACGGCGAAGGAGCCGACGCCTCCCGCGGCGGCGTGGACCAGGACGGTGTCGCCCTGGCCGACGCCGATCCTGGCCAGTGCCTGGAAGGCGGTGAGCCCGGCCAGCGGGACGGCGGCGGCCTGCTCCCAGGACAGCGCGGCGGGGCGGTGGGCGAGGGTGCGGACGGGGGCGGCGACGAGTTCGGCGAAGGTGCCGTGCTGGACCTCGTCCTTGCGGACGTAGCCGTAGACCTCGTCGCCGACGGAGAACTCGGTGGCGTCCAGTCCGACCGCCTCGACCACGCCGGCCACGTCCCAGCCGGGGATCAGCGGGAAGTGGACGTGCATGAGCGGGTCGAGGTGTCCGGCGACGATCTTCCAGTCGACGGGGTTGACGCCTGCGGCGCGGACCCGGACCAGGACGGAGTCCGGGCCCACCTTGGGATCGTCGGCGTCGGTGAGGGTCAGCACGTCCGGATCGCCGTAGCGGGGTGCGATGACGGCCTTCATGGGCTCTCCCTGGGGGTGGAGGCGGATCTTGCGGTGCCCGCGGCGGCCGGCCGGGGGCCAGCCCCTGCTCGGGCGCGGAACGCGCCGGGCCCCCGCGGATGTGCCGCGGGGGCCCGGTGCCGCGCGCCGCCGGCGGCGGGGTGGTGCTGGGCGCGTGGACTACGCCTTGACGGTGCCGGACTCGGAGATCACGACCTTCGACGAGGTGCGGCCGCTCTGGCTGCCCTTGCTCTCGATCTGCTTGACCAGTTCCTGGCCCTCGACGACCTCGCCGAACACGACGTGCTTGCCGTCGAGCCAGGGGGTGACGACGGTGGTCACGAAGAACTGGGATCCGTTGGTGTTCGGACCGGCGTTGGCCATGGAGAGCAGGTAGGGGCGGTCGTGGCGCAGCTGGAAGTTCTCGTCGGCGAACTTCTCGCCGTAGATGCTCTTGCCGCCGGTGCCGTCGCCCCGGGTGAAGTCGCCGCCCTGGAGCATAAAGGCGGGGATGACGCGGTGGAACGCGGAGCCGGCGTATCCGAAGCCGTGCTGGCCGGTGGCGAGCTCGCGGAAGTTCTGCGCGGTCTTGGGGACCACGTCGTCGAACAGCCGGAAGACGATCCGGCCGGCGGGCGCGCCGTCGATGGTGATGTCGAAGTACACGTTTTCCATGAGCCCATCCTGACATCTCCGCGCGGTGGTTCCGACCCCGGCCGTGCCCGGGTCGATCTTCCGGCCACGGCCGGGGTCGGCGTGCGGCGGGCCGCGGTCAGTGGCAGTCGATGATCAGCGACGTCACGACGGTGCAGGTCCGGGTGGCGCGGTCGTTGCCGGGGACCGGGTCGGCGGGGCTGCCGGCGGTGCGGGTGGCGGTGAGGCTGTAGGGCAGGCCGAGGGTGAGCAGGCCGACCGGGACGGTGAAGTGGCGGGTGGTGCTCTGGCCGCTGTGCAGTGCTGTCGCCGAGCAGGTGACCGCGGTCGCGGAGACGGCGCAGTCGTGGGAGGAGGCGTGCACGGACGCCGGCAGCGGGACGGTGACGGTCGCGGTGTCGGCGGTGTCGGGGCCGTGTCCGGTGAGGGTGACGGTGTAGTCGATGCGGGCGCCGAGCAGCGCGGGGGCCGGGTCGGCGGCCAGGGCGACCGCGACGTCGGCGTGGCGGTCGGCGGGGATGTAGGTGTAGGCGTCGGCGGGTGTGGCGGCGCTGGTGCCGCCGGGGGTGGTCACCTGGACGTCGACGGTGCCGGCGGCGCCGGGCGGCGCGGTGGCGGTGCACGCGGTGTCGGTGCAGGAGACGGCCGTGGCGGGGTGGCCGGCGCCGAAGGTGACGGCGGTGGCGCCGGCCAGTGCGGTGCCGGAGACGGTGACGGGTGTGCCGCCGGCGGCGGGGCCGGATGCGGGGCTGACCGAGGTGACCGCGGGCACCGGAGGCTGGGGCGCGGGCGGCACGGAGATCGCGATGCCGAGCGGGGCGCTGCCGACCGCGATCGTGGCGGTGGCGGCGCCGGTGGCGGTGTCGATCACGGTGACGGCGGCGGAGCCGAGGTCGGTGGCGTAGAGCCGGCCGTCCGGGGCGAGTGCGAGGCCCTGGGGGTTGGTGCCGGCGGGGATGTCCGGTCCCTGGGCGCCGGTGGCGGTGTCCAGGACGGAGACCGAGCCGGCCGGTCCGCCGGCCAGGTACGCGGTGCGGCTGTCGGGTCCGACGGCCAGGGCGTAGGCGCCGTGGGCGGTCGGGAGGGTGGCGGTGACCGTGTCGGTCGCGGTGTCGATCACCGACAGGGTGCCGCCGTCGAGGTCGGCGGCGTAGGCGTGGGCGCCGTCGGGGGCGACGGCGACGGCGATCGGGCGGACGCCGGCGGGCAGGGTGGCGGTCACGGCTCCGGTGGCGGCGTCGATGACGCTGACGCTGCCGCTGCTGGCGGTGACGTAGACCTTGGCGCCGTCGGGGGTGACGGCGACGGCGTCGGGGCCGGTGGCGACGGGGATGGTCGCGGTGACGGTGGCGGTGGCGGCGTCGATGACGCTGATCGCGGCGGAGCCGAGGTCGGCGACGTAGACGCGGGAGCTGTCGGGGCTGACGGCCGCGGCGACGGGGGTGGCGCCGACCGGGATGGTGGCGGTGACGGTGTGGGTCGCGGTGTCGATCACGGAGACGGTGTTGGGGCCGGCGTCGGTGACGTAGACGCGGGCGCCGTCGGGTGAGGCGGCGATGCCCTGCGGGCCGTAGCCGACCGGGATGGTGGCGGTGACCGTGCCGGTGCCGGTGTCGACGGCGGAGACGGTGTTGTCGCCGGCGTCGGCGACGTAGGCGGTCGGGGCGGCCGGGGCGGTCGCGTGGGCGGTGGGCGCGGTCAGTGCGGTGAGTCCGGCCAGCGTCAGCGCGGCTGCGGCGGCCGTGGCGACGGCCTGCCGTCTGCGGCGGGTCGGGCGTGCGGGCACGCGTGTGGTCATGGGTGGGTGTCCCCCCTCGGCTCGCCCGCGGCGGCGGGCGACGGTCGCGCCCGGGGACCGCCGCGGCGCGGTTCGTGACGACAACGAGCGGAGGGGGGTGCGGACACGGCTCGGATCGGCTGCTGACGAACCGTCAATTTCTGCTGCGGGCGCGGCCGTTGGACGAGATGGCGGTCCTGCCCGGGAAACGGTGGCGGGCAGCGCGAGTTGGGATAGGGGTGCTCGGTGCGGTCGCGGACGCCTTCTACAGGGCGGCCGGGGAGGAGGCGTCGCGGATCATCAGGTGGGGGGTGCCGGTGCCGTCCGCGGGCACGCTCCACAGGTCGGTGCTCTTCACGTCGCCCTCGTGCGGCAGCGAGTAGGCGACGGTGCGGTCGTCCAGCCACGCCGCCTGGTCGTCGACGCTGCGGCGCTCGGCCAGCGGGGTCTCCTTCAGGGTGCGCAGGTCGAGTACGTACTCGTGCCACAGCGAGGCGCCGCCCAGGATGCGCTTCTTGAAGGCGATGCGCGTACCGTCCGGGGACAGCGAGGGGCATTCGACGTTCTGCACGCCGACCGAGGCGACCGTACGGCGGGAGACCGACCCGCGCATCAGGTACGTGTGGTCGGCGGTGCCGAGGGTGGCGTAGAAGGTGTCGTCGTCCGCGGCGAAGGTCACGCCCCAGAAGTTGTCGTCGACGTTGTGGTAGCGCTTGCCGTTCAGCGTGATGGCGAAGTCCTCCAGGTTCGGCAGGAGTCGCCAGGTGCGGGTGTCGACGATGGAGGTGCGGGTGGAGAAGAACGCGGCGCCGTAGGACTCCCCGCCGACGAAGACCGTCCAGGCGGCGAACCGGCCGCTGGGCGAGACGCGGGCCCTGCTCGGGGTGCCGGCCAGGGCGAAGGTGCGCTCGGTGTGCAGGGCCGCGTCGGTGACGACGGCGCGGTTGGTCTGGGAGACCACGCCGAGGCCCGACTGCAGGCAGACCCCGGTGCCCGCGGAGGCGTAGAAGCGGGCGCACGTGAGGTCGGAGGAGGTGCGGGTGGCGCCGGGGTCGGCGGACGGCACGGCGGAGACCGCGGAGCGGTGCGGGCCGGCCGCGGAGTTGACGAAGACGACGCGGCCGCGGCCGGTGAGGGCGACGCGGCCCGCGGCGGCGACCGGGTCGCCGGCCCGCGCGGTGTTCTCGTCGGCGGCCCGGTGGGCGGCGTGCAGCACGAAGCCGGTGCCGACGCCGCCGAGCAGCAGCACGGCGAGGACCAGGACGAGCAGGCGGCGCTTGGCGGTCATCGGTTCCTCACGGGTGGTTCGGGCGCGGTGCGGACGTCGGTCGGGACGCGGCGGGGGACGGGCGCAGGACGGCTCCGGCGACCGCCGCGCACAGCAGCAGGGCGACGGCGGAGCCGAACAGCGCGCGGCCGTCGCCCCACACCGTCCAGGCCGCGCCGAAGGCCAGCGAGCAGCAGAAGCGGGCGAGCGCCTGGCCGGTGCCCACCAGGGCGAGGCCGCTGCCGCGCAGTTGCTCGGGCACCACGTCGGCGACCGCGGCCGGCAGCACCCCGTCGGTGGCCGCGTAGAAGACGCCGTGCAGGGCGAGGACCAGGTAGGGCAGCGCCGGGACGGAGGGAGCGCACAGCAGCAGCGCGTATGCGGCCAGCAGTCCGGCGTGCCCGGCCAGGAAGACGGTACGGCGGCCGATCCGGTCGGCGAGCACGCCGAGCGGGACGGCCAGCAGCAGGAACACCGAGGCGGTGCCGAGCGGCATCAGCGGGAACCACTCGTCGCCGATGCCCGCGCGGTGCTGGAGCAGCAGGTAGACGAATGCGTCGCTGACGGTGGTGAGGCCGAGCAGGACGGCGCAGCCGGTCAGGGCGCGCAGCCGCGGCAGCCGCAGCAGGCGCAGGGCCTCGCGCAGGTCGACGGGCGTGGCCGGCGGGGCGTCGGGCTCCGCGGCGGCCGGTGTCGCGGAGGGGCCCCGCGCCGCCGTGCGGCCGGGGACGAAGAGGATCAGGACGAGGACGCCGAGGGCGGCGACGCAGGCGCTGACGCCGAACACCGCGTCGTAGCCGTCGGTCGCGGCGCGCAGGATCAGGAACGCGGTGAACGGGCCGAGCACGGCCCCCGTGGTGTCCATCGCCCGGTGCACGCCGAAGGCGCGGCCGCGGTGCTCGGCGGGGGTGGACAGCGAGATCAGCGCGTCGCGCGGCGAGGTGCGCAGGCCCTTGCCGGTGCGTTCCAGGGCGAGCACGACGCCGAGCGGGCCGAGGCTGTGCACGAGCAGCAGCAGCGGTTTGCACAGCGCGGACAGGCCGTAGCCGATGCCGGCGACCAGCTTGTGGCTGCGGACGCGGTCGGCGATGTGGCCGCCGGCCAGCTGCACCAGGGCGCTGACGCCGTTGTAGACGCCGTCGAGGGTGCCGAAGCCGAGCGGGCTCAGGCCGAGCCCTGCCACCAGGTAGAGCGGCAGCACGGCGGTGACCATCTCCGAGGAGACGTCCGTGATCAGGCTGACCGCGCCGAGGGCGAGCACCACCGGGGCGATCGCCGGCGCGCGGCGCGCGGCGCGGCCTTTCGCGGACGGCGCGGCCTCGGTCGCGTGCGCCCCCTCGGTCGCGTGCGCGGCCTCGCCGGCCCGCGCGGTTCGCGTGGTTCGCGTGGTTCGCGTGGTTCGCGCGGTCGGCTTCTCGTTCTCGCGCGCCGGTGTGCCGCGGTCCGCCAGGTACATGGTCGTTCCCCCCTCGCCTCGCCACCGCCGCGGCGTGCGCCCCGGCCGTGCCCTGCTCCCCGTCCCGCACTCCCCCGCCGGCTTCCCCTGCCGGCGTCCTGCTCCGGTCCGCGCCCCGACGCCGCGCGCGGCGGTCGCTTCCCCGGGCGCGGACCGGGTCCTGCGATCAGCCGGTCCGGCTGCTCTCGTCGCGCAGCCAGGTCCCGTAGTCCCCCGCCCGCACCGCCGCGCGCGCCTTGCGGCGGGCGACGACCGCGGCGGCCAGGAAGACCGTCATGTGGGGCAGCAGCCAGGGCCGCCCGAGCAGCAGGGTACGCAGGTCGGCTGTGGACGTACGGGCGGACGGCGGCTTTCGCGCGGTTCCGCTTGCCGTACCGCCTGCCGGGACCCCTGCCGGAACCCCTGCCGGCCCGCCTGACGTGCCGCCGCCCGCCGCGTCGGTCGACGCGCGCCCGGCGGCGGGTTCCGCGCCTTCGGCGTCGGCCCGCTGGTGCTGCTCCAGCTGGTGCGTGGAGGTGGTCGCCCGCACCCGGCGGCGGATCAGGTCGGCCCAGGTGCGCGGCGGGTGGACGGTCGCGACCGCCCCGGGCACGACGGCCCGTTCGTGCGGCGCGAAGGCCAGGGAGACGGCGAGGTCGTCGGCCATCAGCGGCGGCAGATCGGCGATCCTGGCGTGGCCGTCTTCGGACAGGGCGATCACCCCGCGCCCGAACAGCCCCTCGCGCACCGCCGGGAGCAGCTGCCACACCCGGTAGTAGGCGCGCACCCGCCAGACGCAGCCGGCCGTCGGCAGCCGGCGGGCCGGGGCCGCGGCGAGTACGCCGCCGGCCGGAGCCACCGCCTCCGCCAGGAGGCGTATTCCGCTTGCGTCGATCTCGACGTCCGCGTCCACGTACACCCGGGGGAATCCCCTGGCGTGCCGGTCCCCCGCGCGCAGCGCCGCGTGCTTGGACGGGACCGGGATCTCCACGACGGTGACGCCCGGCCGGGCCGCGGCCCGCGCGGTCGCGTCGGTGCAGCCGTTGCACACCACGACGACGTCGAGCGCTCCGGGCCCGTCCGCGGGCGGCCCGGCGGCGGTGAGGGCGTCCAGCAGGCGGCCGATGACCCGCTCCTCGTTGTGCGCGGGGATCACGATGCTCGTCACGGGGTGAGTATGCGGCCGGAAACGGTCCTGTTGCCGTCTGTTTCGCCCATTTCTCCCCGGGGGCGCGAAAAGGTGCTCTAGATTGGCGACGCGCAACCGGTCCGGCCGCGGCACACGATCCGTGACCTGGCCCGGTCGTGTGATGTCGCAAGGGGAAGCGAGAGGCACGTGTTGCCCGTGACGCCGGCGTGGGGACGCCGAGGCGGCGGTGCGCACGCCACGAGACCGGGGTGTGGGGGGAGTCATGGCTGCTGCAGCGCAGGGCGCGGGGGCGGGCGCCGCCGCGCCGTCGGCCGGAGCCGGGGGCCCGCGGGGCACGGCCGGGACCGGCGACGGCGCGGACGAGGGCGCGGACATAGCGGGCACGGGCGCCGGGCCCGGGACCGCGACCACCGCGGGAGGCGGGGCCGCCGCGGGCGGCGAGGGCCCGCCGCTGGGCGTGGCGGTCGTCGGGGCGGGCTACTGGGGGCCCAACCTGGTGCGCAACTTCCAGTCCAGCCCGCGCTTCCGCTTGCGCTGGCTGTGCGATCTGGACGTGGACCGGGCGCGCCGGGTGCTCGGCGGCTACTCCACCGTGCAGGCCACGGCGGACTACGCCGCGGTGCTCGCCGACCCCGCGGTGGACGCGGTGGCGGTGGCGACGCCGGCCGGCACCCACCTGGAGGTGGCGCTGGCCGCGGTCAGGGCGGGCAAGCACGTGCTGGTGGAGAAGCCGCTCGCGGCGACGTACGCGGACGGCGCGCGGCTGGTGGCGGAGGCCGCGGACCGCGGGCTGACGCTGATGTGCGACCACACCTACTGCTACACGCCGGCGGTCTCCAGCATCCGGGACATGGTGCGCTCGGGCGAGCTGGGCGAGATCCACTTCGTGGACTCGGTGCGGATCAACCTCGGCCTGGTGCAGCGGGACATCGACGTGATGTGGGACCTGGCCCCGCACGACCTGTCGATCCTGGACTTCATCCTGCCCGAGAGCGTGGAGCCGGTCGCGGTGGCCGCGCACGGCGCGGACCCGATCGGCGCGGGGCGGGCGTGCGTGGCCTATCTGACGCTCCAGCTGAACACCGGCGCGATCGCGCACGTGCACGTGAACTGGCTGTCGCCGACCAAGGTCCGCACCACCATGGTGGGCGGCGCCAAGCGCACCCTGGTCTGGGACGACATGAACCCCGCGCAGCGCCTGGCGGTCTTCGACCGCGGTGTGGACCTGGCGGCGCCGGAGGAGATCGGGCCGAACGAGCGGCGGGAGATGCTCGTGTCGTACCGCTCGGGCGACATGGTCGCGCCGGCGCTGAAGGAGAAGGAGGCGCTGCGGGCGATGGTCGACGAGTTCGCCGCGTCGATCGCCGAGGGCCTGCTGCTGCTGACCGACGGGCGGGCCGGGCTGCGGGTGCTGGACATCCTCGAAGCGGCGTCGCGGAGCCTGGAGTTCCGCGGCGCGGTGGTGGGCCTGCGGGCCGGGCACTGAGGCGGCTGCCCGCGGCGCGGGGCCCCGCGGGGTCCGTACGCCGCGGCGACCGCGCACCACGACCGCGCGCCGGGAGCGGCAGGCCGGCGCGCACACCGAACGGCACAGCCACGACACGTTCTCCGTGGGGGGAAGTTGAGCTCGGTACAAGGCAAGAAGATCCTGGTCACCGGCGGTGCCGGCACGATCGGCTCGCATCTGGTGGACCAGCTGGTCCGGCGCGGCGCGCGCCAGGTCGTGGTGCTCGACAACTTCGTCCGCGGCCGCCGGGCCAATCTGGCGCAGGCGCTGCCCAGCGGCGTGGTGGACGTCGTGGAGGGCGACATCCGCGACGCCGGGCTGGTGGCGAAGCTGACCGAGGGCGCGGAGCTGGTCTTCCACCTGGCGGCGATCCGCATCACGCAGTGCGCCACCGAGCCGCGGCTGGCCAACGAGGTGCTGGTCGACGGGACGTTCAACGTCCTGGAGGCGGCGGCCGCGGCGGGTGTGCGGAAGGTGATCGCGTCCTCCTCGGCGTCCGTCTACGGGCTGGCCGAGCAGTTCCCGACCACCGAGCGCCACCACCCGTACAACAACGACACGTTCTACGGCGCGGCGAAGGCGTTCAACGAGGGGATGCTGCGCAGCTTCCACGCGATGTACGGCCTGGACTACGTGGCGCTGCGGTACTTCAACGTCTACGGGCCGCGGATGGACATCCACGGGCTGTACACCGAGGTGCTGATCCGCTGGATGGAGCGGATCGCGGCCGGGCAGCCGCCGCTGATCCTGGGCGACGGCACGCAGACGATGGACTTCGTGGACGTGCGGGACATCGCGCGCGCCAATGTGCTGGCCGCCGAATCCGACCTGACGGACGTGGTGTTCAACATCGCCAGCGGTACGGAGACAAGTTTGCGCGCCCTCGCGGACGCGCTGCTGGAGACGATGGGCGCGAGCGGCCTGGAGCCCGAGCACGGCCCGGCGCGCGCGGTGAACGGCGTGACGCGGCGGCTCGCGGACACCTCGGCGGCGGCCGGGCAGTTGGGCTTCACCGCGCGGATCGGGCTGCGCGAGGGCCTGCGGGACCTGGTGGACTGGTGGCGCGCGGAGCGGGCGGCGGACGCGGCGTCCGGCGCGGACACGGATGCGGACACGGATGCGGGTGCGGGCGCGGACACGGATGCGGGCGCGGGCGCTTCGGTGGAGGCGTCCCGGTGACCGGCGTCGCGGTCCCGGCCGGCGCGGCGGCGCCCGGGCAGGCGCCTGAGCAGGTCTCGGAGCGGACGTCGGAGCAGAAGCCGCAGCAGACGTCGGAGCAGACGCCCGGCCAGGCGTCGGACCCCGAGCGGATCCCGGTGATGAAGCCGTGGCTCGGCGAGGAGGAGGCGCGGGCCGCGGCCGACGCCGTGCTGTCCGGCTGGGTCGCGCAGGGCCCGCGGGTGGCGGAGTTCGAGCGGGCCTTCGCCGCGCGGGTGGGCGCGGCCCACGGCATCGCGGTCAGCTCCTGCACGGCGGCGCTGCACCTGGCGCTGGTGGCACTGGAGGTCGGGCCGGGCGACGAGGTGGTGGTGCCGTCGCTGTCGTTCATCGCGACGGCCAACGCGGTGCGCTACGTCGGCGCGCGGCCGGTCTTCGCGGACGTCGAGCAGGCGACCGGGAACGTGACGCCGCGGACCGTGGACGCGGTGCGCACCCCCGCCACCAAGGCGGTGATCGCGGTGCACCAGGGCGGCGTGCCCGCCGACGTGGCGGCACTGCGGGCGCGCTGCGCCGAGTGGGGCGTGGCGCTGGTGGAGGACGCGGCGTGCGCGATCGGCTCGACGGCGGGCGGAGCGCCGGTGGGCCGTGGGGCGCTGCTGGCGGCGTGGTCGTTCCATCCGCGCAAGGTGGTGACCACCGGCGAGGGCGGCATGCTGACCACGGACGACGCCGGGTGGGCGCGGCGGCTGCGGCGGCTGCGCGAGCACGGCATGAACGCCTCGGCGGCGCAGCGCCACGCCAGCAGCACCCCGGTGCTGGAGAGCTATCTGGAGAACGGCTTCAACTACCGGATGACCGACGTCCAGGCGGCGGTCGGCCTGGTGCAGCTGGGCAAGCTGGACGTGATGGTGGCGCGGCGGCGGGAGCTGGCGGCCCGTTACCAGCGGCTGCTCGCCGACGTGCCGGGACTGTCGCCGGTGCGCGATCCGGCGCACGGCACGACCAACTTCCAGTCGTACTGGGTGCTGCCCGACGAGGACTTCCCCGTCGGGCGCGACGCCCTGCTGGCGGCGCTGGCCGCGGCGGGGGTGTCGGCGCGGCGCGGCATCATGGCCGCGCACCTGGAGCCGGCCTACGCCGGGCATCCGCACGGGCCGCTGCCGGTGACCGAGCGGATCAGCCGGGACTCGCTGATCCTGCCGCTCTTCCACACCATGACGCCGGCGCAGCAGGACCGGGTGGTCGCGGTGCTGCGGGAACAGGCCGAGCGGTGAGCGCCGGCTGGCCGCGGGAGCTGCTGATCGTCGGCGCCGGGGGCTTCGCCCGGGAGACGGCGCAGGCGGTGCGGGCGCTGGCCGTCGCCGACCGGGAGGCGGGCCGCCCGGTGCGGCTGCGGCTGCTGGGGCACCTGGACGACGATCCGGCGCTGCACGGCGTCGACGTGGACGGGGTCCCGGTGCTCGGCGGCAGCGGACTGGTGCACCAGCGGCCGGGGACGCTGGTCGTGGTGTGCGTGGGCAGTCCGCGCGACCGGGCGGCGCGGGCCCGGCTGGTGCGCCGTCTGGCGCTGCCGGCCGGGCGGTACGCGACGGTGGTGCACCCCGCCGCGTCGGTCGCCGAGTCCTGCGCGGTCGGCCCCGGGTCGGTGCTGCTGGCGCACTGCGCGCTGACCGCGGCGGTGCGGCTGGGCGCGCATGTCGCGGTGATGCCGCACACCGTGCTCACGCACGACGACGAGGTGGGCGACTTCGCCACGCTGGCGTCCGGGGTGCGGCTGGGCGGCGGGGTGCGGGTGGGGACGGGGGCGTACGTGGGAGCCGGGGCGCTGGTGCGTGAGCACGCGGTGGTCGGCGACTGGTCGCTGGTCGGCATGGGCGCCGTGGTGCTCGGCGACGTGCCGCCCGGCGAGGTGTGGGCGGGTTCGCCCGCCCGCAGGCTGCGGGAGGCGGCGGCGCCGGCCGAGCCGGGCGGCCCGCCGTCGGCGGGCGCGGGCGCGGCGCCGGCTGCGGGCAGGACGGGCGGGGAGTCCGGCCGGGGGCCGGGGACAGGGATGGGGAGTCCAGTCATATGAACCAGATCCCACTGGTCGATCTGAAGGCGGCGCACGCCGAGGTCGCGGACGAGGTCAGGGCCGGCTTCGAGCGGGTGATGGCCGCCACCGCGTTCGTCGGCGGCGAGGAGGTCGGCGCCTTCGAGCGGGAGTACGCCGCGTTCGGCAGGGTCGCGCACTGCGTGGGCGTCGCCAACGGCACGGACGCCCTCGAACTGGCGCTGCGCGCGAGCGGGGTCGCGGCCGGCGACGAGGTGGTGCTGCCGGCGAACACGTTCATCGCGACCGCGGGCGCGGTGGCGAGGATGGGCGCGCGGCCGGTGCTGGTGGACTGCGCGCCGGACTCCTACCTGATGGACGGGGCGGCGGCGCTCGACGCGGTGGGGCCGCGCACCCGCGCGGTCGTCCCGGTGCACCTGTACGGCCAGTGCGCGGACGTGGCGGCGCTGGCGGCCGGGCTGCCGGAGCGGGTGCGGATCGTGGAAGACGCGGCGCAGAGCCAGGGCGCGAGCCGCGCCGGGCGCACGCCGGGCTCCGGCCAGATCGCGGCGACCAGCTTCTACCCGGGCAAGAACCTGGGCGCGTACGGCGACGCGGGGGCGGTGCTCACCGACGACGCCGAGCGGGCGCGGGCGGTCAGGGCGATCGCCAACCACGGCGGCACCGCCAAGTACCGGCACGACGTGCCGGGGTTCAACAGCCGTCTGGACGGGCTGCAGGCGGTGGTGCTGCGGGCCAAGCTGGCCCGGCTGGCCGACGGCAACCGGGCCAGGCGGTCGGCGGCGGCCCGCTACGACGCGCTGCTGGCCGAACTGGCCGCGGCGGGCCGGGTGGTGCGTCCGGTGACCGTGCCGGGCAACGCCCATGTGTGGCACCTGTACGTGGTGCAGGTGCTCGGCGCCGACCGCGACGACGTGGTCGGCAAACTCAACGCCGAGGGGATCGGGGCGGGCGTGCACTACCCGGCGCCGGTCCATCTGACCCCGGCCTTCGCCGGCCTCGGCCACGGCCGGGGCGCCTTCCCGCACGCCGAACTCGCGGCGGGGCGGATGCTGTCGCTCCCGCTCTTCCCGCAGATCACCGAAGAACAGCAGCGGCGCGTGGTGCAGACCCTCGCCGCCGCCCTGCGCTGACCGGTCCGCCGGGGGCCCGCCGCGATGGCGCGGCGGCCCCCGGCGGGGCCGGCGCCGATGCGCGCCCCGCCCCCTCGAACTGCCCGGCACGCGCCGGGTCGCACCGCCTGAGAGGTACCCGATGTTCGCAAAGACCAGGCTCCTGAGAGGAGTTCTGTGTGCCGTGGTGGCGGCGCTGCTGGCGGCCGTGCTGCCGCTGGCCGTCTCCTCCGGCGCCTCGGCCGCCGACCCCTGCGGGAGCGGCTCCAACCCGATCGTGTGCGAGAACTCCAAGCCGGGCACGCCGATGGAGAACTGGTTCTCGCCCAACGCCTACGGCAACGTGCAGGGGTTCACCGACCAGGTGAGTTACCAGGCGGGCGACACCCTGAAGTTCAAGGTGCAGTCGCCGATCCCGTACCACGTGGAGGTCTACCGGCTGGGCTACTACGGCGGCGACGGCGCGCGGGAGATCTCGACGGCGGCGCAGGCCGCGGTGACGTACCCGGCGAACTTCACCCGTGACGGCACGCCGGGCAGCCCGCCGGACAACACGGTGGTCGACGGCGACGCCGAGGGCAAGCCGCTGCAGTGCAAAACCGACAGCACCGGTCTGATGGACTGCGGCAACTGGCCGGTGACCGGCACCTGGACGATCCCCAGCGACGCGGTGTCGGGCCTGTACATCGCCAACTTCGACCAGACCGACGGCAACGGCGTGATGCCCTACCCGTTCGTGGTGCGCAACGACGCCAGCACCTCCGACATCGTGGTGCAGACCGACGACGAGACGTGGCAGGCGTACAACAAGTGGGGCGGCCGCAACCTGTACGACGGCGACGGTCCGGCGCCCGACGGCCGGGCGTACCAGGTCAGCTACAACCGCCCGCTGAGCATCGGCGGCGACAACGGCGTGTACGGCTCGGAGTACGAGATGCTGTACTGGCTGGAGCGCAACGGCTACGACGTCAGCTACATCTCGGGCGTCGACATGTCGGAGCACGGGGCGACGCTGCTGCCGCGGCACAAGATGTTCATGTCCTCGGGGCACGACGAGTACTGGACGCAGGACCAGTTCACCAACGCCCTCAACGCCCGCCACCAGGGCGTCGCGCAGACCTACTTCAGCGGCAACGAGGTCTCCTGGAAGACGCGGTTCGCCCCCAGCATCGACGGCACGTCCACGCCCGACCGGACGCTGGTGACCTACAAGGAGACCAAGCTGGAGTTCGCGACGCCCGACGGCATCCCGGACCCGGACCCCAATGTGTGGACCGGCGCCTTCCTGGACCCGGGCAGCGCCGCCAAGGGCGAGCCGTTCCAGCCGCAGAACATCCTCACCGGCTCGCTGTTCACCGTGAACGGCTACCGCAGCGACGCGATCACGGTGCCCGGTTCCTACGCGCACATGCGGCTGTGGCGCAACACCACGGTGGCGAGCCTGCAGCCCAACCAGACGGCGACGTTCCCGGTCGGCACCCTGGGCTACGAGTGGGACAGCGACCTCAACACACCCGAGCGGCCGGCCGGGGCGATCGATCTGTCCTCGACGACGGTCGACATCACCGACGGCAAGTACCGCCTGGACTACGGCAACACGTACGGCAACGGCACCGCGACGCACAACCTGGTGGAGTTCCGCGACCAGACCTCGGGCGCCCTGGTGTTCGGCGCCGGGACGGTGCAGTGGTCGTGGGGCCTGTCCAACGTGCCGACCAGCGACCCGGCCGACCAGGTCGTCACCGCCGACAAGCGGATGCAGCAGGCGACGGTGAACCTCTTCGCCGACATGGGCATCCAGCCCAAGACGCTGCAGAGCGACCTGGTCGCGGCGACCGCTTCGACGGACACCGCGGGACCGGTGGTGTCGATCAGCAGCCCGACGCTCGGCACCACCGTTCCGGCGCTGCGCCCGGTCACGGTGACGGGCACCGCCACCGACGCGGCCGGCGTGGTGGCCCGGGTGGAGGTCTCCACCGACGGCGGCGCCACCTGGAACCCGGCGACCGGCACCACCGCGTGGACGTACACGTGGACGCCGTCGCAGACCGGCACCGCGCAGGTGAAGGTGCGGGCGGTGGACGACAGCGTCAACATGGGCCAGGTGGTGTCCCTGCCGCTGACGGTGGGCCCGCAGCAGTGCCCGTGCACGGTGTGGGCGAGCACCGCGGTCCCGGCCAACGTGGACAGCGGCGACGGCGGTTCGGTGGAGCTGGGCGTCAAGATCCGCACCACGGCGCCGGGTTCGATCACCGGCATCCGCTTCTACAAGTCGCCCAACAACCTGGGCACGCACACCGGCAGCCTGTGGTCGGCCGGCGGCCAGCGGCTGGCGACCGGCACGTTCACCGACGAGACCGCGTCCGGCTGGCAGCAGATGAACTTCGCCACCCCGGTGCCGGTCAAGGCCAACACCACGTACATCGCCTCCTACTACGCGCCGAAGGGCGGCTACTCCTACGACGGGAGCTACTTCACCGCCAAGGCGGCGGGCCTCGCGCCGCTGACCGCGCTGAAGTCCGGCGCCGACGGCGGCAACGGCCTGTACCACTACGGCTCCGGCGGCGGCTTCCCCGACCAGGCGACGGGCGGCACCAACTACTGGGTGGACGCGGTGCTGGACACCGCGACGGCCAGTACCGCGCCGCCCGCGGTGACCACCAAGTCGCCGACGTCGGCCGCGGTCAACGTGCCGATCACCACTCCGGTCACCGCGACGTTCAACGAGGCGGTGGACCAGGGCACGCTGGCCATGACGGTGAAGGACGCGGCCGGCGCGAGCGTGCCGGGCACGGTGACCATGGCTGCCTCGAACAGCGCGACCTTCACCCCGTCCACCGACCTGGCGCTGAACACGACGTACACCGTCTCGGTGCAGGCGGACGACCTGTGGGGCAACCACATGGCGGACCCGGTCGGCTGGACGTTCACCACCAGCGCCAGCCCGCCGTCGGTGAGCTGCCCGTGCACGCTGTGGCCGACGAGCACGGTGCCGGCGACCACCGACATGGCCAACGACACCAACCCGGTGGAACTGGGCACCCGGTTCACCTCGTCGCTGGACGGCTACATCACCGGCGTCACCTTCTACAAGGGGGCCGGTAACATCGGGACGCACACCGGCAGCCTGTGGTCGGCGAGCGGTGAGCAACTGGCCACCGGGACCTTCCAGAGCGAGACGCAGACCGGGTGGCAGCTGCTGACCTTCGCCCACCCGGTGGCGGTCACCGCGGGCACCGCGTACGTGGTCTCCTACCACGCGCCCAACGGCCACTACGCGGTGGACGGCGGCTACTTCGCCGCCGCGCACCAGTCGTACCCGCTGAGCGCGACGGCCGACACCGCGTCGACGCCCAACGGCCTGTACCGCTACGGCACCGGCTCGGACGTCCCGAACGCGACCTACGGGTCGGCGAACTACTGGGTGGCGCCGATCTTCAGCACTACTCCCCCGCCGGAGCCGCTGGACGGCACGACCACGGAGACCACGCGATGAACGCCGCCGGGAGGGTCCCGGTGCGCACGCCCCAGGGAAGTTGGCAGTCCGGTCGATGAGCAGTGTCAGCGTCGTGATCCCCTGCTACAAGTACGGCCACTTTCTGGCCGACTGCGTGAGCAGCGTGCTGGAGGAGCAGCAGGGCCTGGACGTCCGGGTGCTGATCATCGACGACGCGTCACCCGACGACTCGGCGGCGGTCGCCCGCAAGCTGGCGGCCGCCGACCCGAGGATCGAGGTGCGCGTCCACGAGCGGAACGCGGGCCACATCGCCACGTACAACGAGGGCCTGCTGGAGTGGGCGGACGGCGACTACGTGGCGCTGCTGTCCGCCGACGACCGGCTGGTGCCGGGAGCGCTGGTGCGGGCCGCGGCCCTGCTGGACGCCCACCCCGAGGCGGGTTTCGTCTACGGCAGGCCGCTGCGCTTCACCCACGGCGGCCCGCTGCCGGCGGCGCGCACGCGGGACTTCGGCCAGGTGGTGTACCCCGGGCAGTGGTGGCTGGAGCGGCGGTTCCGTGAGGGCACCGGGTGCATCACCTCGCCGGAGGTGGTGGTGCGCACCTCGCTGCAGCGGCAGGTGGGCGGCTACGACCCGAAGCTGCCGCACGCCGGGGACATCGAGATGTGGATGCGGCTGGCCGCGCACGCCGACGTGGGGTACGTCAGCGGCGCGGACCAGGCGTACTACCGGGTGCACGGGAACAACATGTCCACGGTCGACTTCGGGGGGCAGCTGGACGACCTGCGGCAGCGCAAGCTGGCCTATGACGCGGTGCTGGACAAGTGCGGGGACCGGCTGGCGGACCCGCAGCGGCTGGCGCTGACCGTGCACACCCGGCTGGCCCGGTTCGCGCTGCGCCGGGCGTACCGGGCGTACGACCGGGGCCGCACCGGCGTGGTGCCGGTGGAGGAGCTGGTGGAGTTCGCCCGGGAGTGCCTGCCGGGCTTCGAGGCGCTGCCGGAGTTCCGGGCGCTGCGGCTGCGGCGCAGGATCGGCGCGCGGGCGATGCCGTACCTGCAGCCGCTGGTGCTGTCGGCGGTGGCCGAGCGCGGCCGGGAGTGGCTGTGGTGGCGGTCGTGGAAGCGGCGGGGGCTGTAGTGCGGGGCGGCTGCGCGTCAGGCGGGCGCGGGCGCCGGCGCGGGGCGTGCGCCGCGGTCGCGGCGCAGGCGGCGGTCGGTCCACAGGGCCGCCAGGACGCCGCCGATCAGGCCGGTGAGGGCGACGCCGCCCAGGGCCCGGGTGCGGGCGCCGGTCTCCAGGACGGCGCTCGGCGGCACCAGCAGGTCCAGACTCATCCGGGAGCCGGCCGGGACGCGCTGGGCGTCCTGGAGGGCCTCCAGGTGGCGGCGGTAGACGGTGGTGATGGCGCGCACCGCGGAGTCCGCGGCGGCGCCGTCGCCCGCGCGGACCTGGATCTGCACCGAGGGGATCAGGTACTGGGGGGTGACGCTGGTGCCGCTGTTGCGCGGCAGCAGGGCGTAGCCGCCGTGCACGCCGGCGTCGGCCAGTTCGCGGGCCCCCGACGGCGCCCGCAGCTGCTGGACCACGGCGTAGGAGACCGCGGCGAGCGGCGGCTGGAGGTTGGCGAGCTGGTTGGGCTGGTTGCCGGTGACCGGGGGCTTGACCACGACGACGGCGGAGCTGAGCCAGGTCTGCGCGGGCCGCAGCACCGCGTAGGCGCCGCACGCGGTGAGCACCAGCGCGACGGCCAGGACGTACCAGCGGCGCAGCAGGGCGAGGACCACCTCACCAGGGGACACCGGGCCTCCTCCGGTCGGCTGGCACGATACTGTCAGGCGGCCGGTGCGACTGCCACCGGTTCGGGCCACTCGCCCGGGAATGTGCGGCGGCGCCCGAAGTCGGCGGCTCGCCGCCCGCGCGGCCTGGGGGTGCGGGCATGACGCTGGGCGAACTTCTCGCGGTGCTGGCCCGCCGCTGGTACCTGATGCTGCCGCTGACCCTGGCCGGGCTGCTGGCGGGCGGCTGGCTCTACACGACGGTGCCGGTGCAGTACACCTCGCAGAGTTCCATCTCGCTGCTGGACTCCACCGCGGTCGCCCGGCTCGCGCCGACGTACGGCAACCCGCTGTCCAACGCGGGCGGTTCACTGGTGGTCACCGCGGACGTGCTGATCAAGACGCTGCAGTCCTCGGACGCCGCGAGCGACCTGCACAAGCGGGGGGTGGGCGACCCGTACACGGTGGGCTTCGCGGCGGGCGCCTCGGGGCCGCTGGTGTCGTTCGCGGTGACCGGCACCGACCGGGCGCACGTGCTCGCCGAGACGCGCCGGCTGACCGACTTCGCCCAGGAGCAGTTGCAGGCGCTGCAGGCGGCCTCGCGGGTGGCGCCGCAGTACTACGTCAAGGCCGCGCCGATCGTGCTGCCGCAGACCCCGGTGTCGCAGCAGAAGAGCCGCTACCAGTACGTGGCGGCGGTGGTGATCGCCTGCACCACGGCCGGCTTCCTGCTGAGCTTCGTGGTGGAGAGCTGGTCGCGGGCCAGGCGCCGGCGGCGCGGGCTGCCCGCGCGCGCGGACCGGGCGCGGCCGGCGGTGCGCTGGACCCGGCAGCGGGCGCTGCTGCGCCGGCCGCTGGACGCCGCGACGATCCTCACCGGCTATCTGCTGCTGGCCTTCTTCGTGCCGTCGAACATGGCGCTGCCGGCGCTGGGCGGCGCCGGCACCCCGGCCAACGTCTTCGCGCTGCTCGGCCTGTTCTGGTACGTGGCGTCGTGGCTGACCGGGCGGATCACACCGGCCGCGGGGACCCGGGGGCCGCGCCTGGCGATGTGCGTGCTGGCCGCCGCGGTGCTGATGTCGTACGTGGCGGACGCGACCCGGGCCGGCTCGCACGAGGAGGTGCTCGGCGCCGACCGCGGGCTGATCCTGCTGCTGGTGTGGGTGTCGCTGGTGGTGCTCGCCTCGGCCGGGATCTCCGACCGGGACCGGCTGGACACGCTGCTGCGCCGGGTGGTGGTGATGGCGACGGTGGTGGCCGCGATCGGCTACTACGACTTCTTCGCCCGCACCAACATCGCGGACTCCATCAGCATCCCGGGCCTGCACACCAGTGTGGCGGGCATCGAGGCGATGGACCGCGGCGACTTCGTGCGGCCGCGCTCGACGACGGCGCACCCGCTGGAGTTCGGCGGCATGCTGGCCATCCTGCTGCCGTTCGCGATCCAGCAGGCCTTCGACCCGGTGCGGCGCAAGGCCGCCTGGATCCGCCGCTGGGGGCCGGTGGCGGTGATGGGCGGCGCGCTGCCGCTGACCGTGTCGCGGACCTCGATCATCGGCATCGCGCTGGTGGCGCTGGTGATGGTGCCGCGGTGGAAGCCGCAGCGGCGGTGGACGGCGCTGGGGCTGATGGCGGCGTCGGTCGGGGTCTTCAAGGTGCTGGTGCCCGGCCTGATCGGGACCATCACCACGCTGTTCTCGACGTTCCTGTCGAACTCCGACAGCAGCACCCAGGCGCGGACCGTGAAGTACTCCGCGATCGTGCCGTACCTGCGGGAACGGCCGCTGTTCGGGCGGGGGTTCGGCACGTTCAGCCCGGACCTGTACTTCTTCACCGACAACCAGTACATGCTGACCGCCGCCGAGATGGGGGCGCTCGGGCTGCTGGCGCTGGCGGTGCTGTTCCTCACCGGCATCCACCACGGCGGCGCGATCCGCCGGCTGGCCCGCACCGAGTCCGACCGGGAGCTGGGGCAGGCGTTCTTCGCGTCGTCGGTGGTGGCGCTGGTGATCAGCGCGACCTTCGACGCGCTCAGCTTCCCGATGTACGCGGGCATGTTCTTCCTGGTGCTGGGGGCGGGCGGCAGCTGCCTGGGCTTCCTGCACCGCCCGCGGCCGTCCGTGCCGGAGGCCGGCGGTGCGCCTCCCCGCTCCCCCGCCGCCGCGGCGCCCGCCGCGCCCGCCGACCTCGTGGAGTCCCGATGACCGACCCGAGCGGCGGGCGCCCCGTGGCGGTGCTCGTCGTCACCTGGAACAGCGCGGCGGTGCTGCCGGACTTCCTCGCCTCGCTGCCGCGGGGCATGGACGGCACGCCGTGGCGGCTGGTGGTCGCCGACAACGACTCCGCGGACGACACGGTGGCGGTGGTGCGCGCCCTCGCGCCGGACGCCACGGTGGTGCAGACCGGCCGCAACGCCGGCTACGCGGCCGGGGTGAACGCGGCGCTGGCCGCCACCGAGGGCTGGGAGGGCGGGGTGCGCGCGGCGATGGTGTGCAACCCGGACGTGCGGATGCGGCCGGGCTGCGCGAAGGCGCTGCTGGACGCGCTGGACGCGCCGCTGCCGGACGGCTCGCGGGTCGGCATCAGCGTCCCCCTGCTCTACGAGGAGGGCGCGGACGCACCCGTGCGGTCGCTGCGCCGCCGGCCGACGGTGCTGCGGGCGTTCGCCGAGGCGCTGATCGGCAATGTGCGGGCGGGGCGGTGGGCGGCGCTGGGCGAGACGGTCACCGACCCGGCCGCCTACGCCGCGGCGACCCGCGCGGACTGGGCGACGGGCGCGCTGATGATGATCTCCGAGCGGACGCTCGCGGCGTGCGGCCGGTGGGACGAGTCGTACTTCCTGTACTCCGAGGAGACCGAGTACTGCCTGCGGGCCGGCGACGCGGGTCTGGCGACCCGCCTGGCGCCGGCCGCGACCGCCGTGCACCTGGGCGGCGACTCTCGGGTGTCGCCGTACCTGTGGACGCTGCTGGTGCTCAACCGGGTGCGGCTGCACCGGCGCAGGAACGGGCCGCTGCCCGCGGTCTTCTTCTGGGCCGCGGTGCTGCTGCGCGAGTCGTCGCGGGCGGCGCTGGGCAAGCCGCAGAGCCGGGCCGCGGCGCGCGCGCTGCTCAGCCCGGCGCGGCTGCGGGAGCGGCCGGGCCGGCGGGCTGACGGGCTGACGGGCGGCGCCGCGGGCCGGCCCGGCGGTCGGCGGGGTCGGCCGGTGGGCCCGGTCAGACGGTGGGCGGGTCAGACGGTGGGCGGGGTCGGCCGGTGGGCGGGGTCAGGCGGGCTGTCGCGGGCGGCAGACCAGGGCGACGAAGTCGTGGCCGATCTCCGGCAGCGCCTCGTCCTCGACGGCGAAGCACCGCTCCAGCAGGGCGAGCGTCTTCGGGTCCTGGTCGCGCAGGTTGTGGGCGATGCCGGAGAAGGCGATGTGCAGCGCGGTGCCGCCGTAGGGGCGTTCCTCGACGACGTCGAAGAGCCGGCGCAGGCCCGGCAGCAGGGCCGCCGCGTCGACCGCCTCGGAGGGGTCGTCCAGCACCATCGCCATCCGGCTGGGCCGCACCACGCGGCGCTTGATCCGGCCGTCGGGCAACCGGCGCCGCTCCTCGGGCAGCAGCGCGAGCACCGCGTTCGCCGCCTCCAGCTGGCGGTCGGTCCACTGGAAGCGGGTGGGGCCGACGAACTCGTCCACCACGAACAGGCCGTCGGGCTCCAGCAGCGCGGCCAGCCGCGGCAGGGTGGCGTCCAGGCGGTCGAAGTGGTGCAGCGACTGGAGTCCGAGCAGCACGTCGAAGCGCTCGCCGCCCGAGGCCATCCGCTCGACGTCGGCGACCTCGAACCGCAGCACGTCCGCGAGGCCCTCCTCGGCGGCGGCGCGGGTGGCGAAATCGATCCGGGCCGGCGCCACGTCCACGCCCTTCAGCAGCGAGAAGGCCCCGGTGCGCGCCCACAGCAGTTCGTTCCCGCCGGTGCCGCAGCCGAGCGACAGGCCGCGCAGGCCGCCCTGCGGGGGAAGTGCGCGCGGGCGACGTACCGCGGGAAGGACAGGTCGGGGTCGCCGGTCATCAGGCGGTTCCAGCGGCGTATCACCGACGGGATCGCCCACCACTGGGTCAGCGAGGGCTCGACCTCCGTCCAGTGCTCGACCACCCGGGCGCCGCCGCGGACCCGGAGCTTGGCCACCACCGGGTTCAGCTCCAGCCGCCGCACCTTGCGCAGCAGCCGGTCGGCGTCGTGCCGGTTGACCAGGTTGTTGAACACGCGAGACCCCCCTCGCCCCCGGGCCGGTGCTCCGGCCGCGTCAGGCATCGTAGTGTCCAGCCGGGCGTCGGTTGTCCCAACTGGTGTAGAAACTCTCTGGATTGATCAGGTAGCGCACGGTCGGCTCCGGCACGTGGCGGACCCGGTGGCGGCGGGCGTAGCGGCGGATCAGCTCCCAGTCCTCGCGCGGCAGCACCTCGGGGGTGCGGCGCAGCCGGGAGAAGTGCAGCGCCCGGGTGCGGCGGGCGACGAAGGCGTTGGTGTCGAGGAACGAGGCGTGGGCGGCGCGCCGCCGGTCGAACGGGACGGACAGGACGTCGTGCTCGCCGCCGTCGGGCCGCAGCCGGCGCAGCGCGGTGTAGACGGCGTCGGGGCCGCCGGGGGCGCGCAGCACGGCCAGCGCGGTCTCCAGGTGCGCGGGCTCCCAGAGGTTGTCGTCGTCGAGGAAGGCGACGTAGGTCGAGCGGGTGAGCCGGATGCCGACGTTGCGCACCACTCCGGCGACCGCGGTGTTGCGGCTCAGCGACGCCGCGAACAGCCGGGGGTCGGCGGGGAGTTCGGGCAGCCCCGCGCCGTCGTCGACGACGATCACCACGTGGTCGGCGACGGTCTGGGCGAGCGCGGAGTCCACCGCGCGCAGCAGCTGCCCGGGCCTGCGGTGGGTGGCGACGACGGTGGCGACCAGGGCGTGCGGCGGGCGGACCCCGGCGGCGGCCAGCCGGCGCACCTCGGCGTCCTCCACGCGGCGCAGCCGCCAGGCGGTCGGCGCGAGCACGACCTTGTTGCGGGCCTCGAACAGCACCAGCCAGCCGAAGAGCCGTTTGAGCAGCTCCCACGGGGCGCGGACGGCGGAGCGCGGCACGCGTGTCCTCCTTTCAGACAGCGGTGGGTGTCACGGCTTCTCCGGGACGACGGGGGTGCCGTCGGACATCCGGTTGTCGCTCCACCTGTTGCCCTCGCCGTCGAAGTTCCAGGCGGTGACCGGCCCGTACGCGCCGCAGTGCGGGTGGTACTGGGAGGAGAAGATGTTGCCGGTGACGACGATGTGGTGGGAGCCGGGGCCGCCGCCGTAGAGGGCGTAGGCGCCGCCGGCCAGCCAGTTGCCGTCCACGGTGGTGTGGGCGACCGGGGCGGAGTCGGCGAACAGGCCGATGCTGGCGGAGGCGCCCTTGTCCAGGGGCACCGGGTTGAGCAGCGTGTTGTGACGGATGGACAGCTCGCCGGTGCCGCCGCCGTTGCTGATCACCGCGTCGGCGTGCTGGTACTCGCCGCCCTGGTTGACGAACGGGACGATGCCGTGGACGTAGTTGTCGTGGATGCTGCCCTGGCCCATGGACAGCGCGTTGCCGAACACCGACACGTCGTTCCAGCCGACCTCGACGGAGCTGGTGCTCATGTTGGCCACCGCGTAGTCGACGCCGCCGTTGTCCGGGCCCTTGCCGGGGCGGGCGGTGATCTCGTTGTGCAGCACCCGCAGGCCGTGGTAGCCGGGGCGCAGGTTGACGCCCCACCAGTTGGCGGAGTCGATGCGGCTGTCGATGACGGTCACGTCGTTGGCGTAGACGTCGAGCGAGCCGGTCAGGTCCCAGCCGCGGATGACCTCCTTGTCGGTCCTGATGGTCAGGTCGCCGGACCGGACGGTCTTCAGCGGCAGCCGCGGCCCGGTGGTGGAGGCGTCGGGGAAGCCGCACGCGCCCGGCGTCTCGCAGGGGCCCGACGCCGTCGCGGCGGCCGTCGTCCGGGGCGCGGACCGGGTGCCGGGCGGGGCGGTCGTCGTCGGCTTCGGCAGGGAGGCGCCGGGAGCCCTGGCGTCGTCGGCCTGCGGCGGCGCGGTGGAGGCGGTGGTGGCCGGCGGCCCCGAGGAGGTCACCGTGTCGAGCTGGCCGGGCTTGCACACCAGGGCCTGGACCGGGCAGTCGGCCGCGGTACGGGTCTCCCCCGAGCGTTCGGCCAGCACCACCGAGAGCACGACGGCCGCCACGGCCGCCGCGCAGACGGACGCGATCAGGTGCCTTCTGGCGCGGAATCTGTCACGGAACGTGTCGCGGAGCATGCGGGATCACCTCGGTGAGGGTTCTGAGGGCGTGGCGCCGCGCAGGAACCGGCGGCTCGGCAGCACGCACAGCGCGTACACCGCGAAGGCGGCGGCAGCGGTGACGAGCAGGGCCGGCACGCCGTCGCCGAGCCGGTGGTGGAGCAGGTACGTGGTGGCGGCCATGGCGGCGCCGCCCAGCGCCGGCCAGGCGCAGGCGCGGGCGATCCAGCGCAGCCCTATGCCGCCGCTGCGCAGCGCCGCCGCGAAGACCGGGACGACCAGGCCGGCGGCGACCAGGACGTGGCCCTGGGCGACGCCGACGATGCCGCCCAGCCGGGCGCCGGCGACCAGGACGGCGGCGAGCGCGCCGAGCCACAGCGCCTGGACGACCACCAGCAGCCGGCGCCTGCCGATGACCACCAGGCAGTCGTAGGCGAGTTCGCAGCCGATGCGCACCAGGCCGAGCGCCATCAGCCACGGCAGCGCGCGGGAGGCGGGCGACCACTGGCCGCCGTAGACGAGCCGGACCAGGGGTCCGGCCAGCACGCCCATCAGGACGCACAGCGGTACGGCGCCGGTGACCAGGACGCCCAGGGCCCGGCTGAATCCCCTGGCGAGGGCGGCGGGGGTGTCGGCGAGCCGGGAGAAGCCGGCGAAGGAGACCCGGCGGGCGGCCTCGGAGATGATCCGCACCGGCCAGCCCGAGACGTTGAACGCGAGGACGTAGAACCCGAGTTGGACCTTGCCCAGGGTCGATCCGACGACCATGGTGTCGATGTTGACCACGCCCAGGGCGAGCAGGCTCGCGCCGGCCAGCGGCAGTCCGAACCGCAGCAGGGCGCGGGCCTGGCGGGGGTCCCAGCCGAAGCGCAGGGTGCCGGGGGCCGCGACGGCCGCGCCGACGAGCCCCGCGGCGTTGCCGACGACCGCGCCGACCGCGAAGCTCATCGCGCCCCACCCGGCGAAGGCGAGCACGAGGGTGATCCCGGTGCTGAGCACGAAGTTGAGGGCGTCCAGCACCAGCCGGCGCACCTGGCGGAACTCCCGGGTGAGCACGCCGTTCGGGACCTGGGCGACGCCGTCGATGAGCACGGACACGCACATCACCCGCAGCACGCCGGTCGCGTCGGGCGAGCCGAGCGCCGCGGCGACGGCGGGCGCGGAGGCGAACAGCGCGACGTACAGGACGGCGCTGGACAGGGTGCCGAGGGTGAGGACGGTGGGGGCGAAGCGGCGCGGGTCGCCGTTCCAGCGGACGATGGCGAGGCCGACGCCGAGTTCGTTGGCCGACAGCAGCACCAGCAGCACGGTCTGGGCGATGCCGTAGACGCCCCAGGCCGCCGGGTCGAGGACGAAGCGCGCGAGGACGATGCCGGTGGCGAAGTTGCCGAGCCGGATCGCGACGGTGTTCAGCAGGCTCCAGCGGGCGGCGGAGCGGACGGTGCGGCCGAAGGCGGCGGGGGCGTCGGCGGGGGCGGTGGTGGGGGCGGCGGACCGCGCGGCGTCGGCCTCGGGGCGGGCGCCGGGCCGGCGCTCGTGTCGGCGCCAGGCTCGGCGGGAGCGGGCGGCGGCGGGGCGTGGGCGTGCCGGGGCGGCGCGGGGCCGGCAGGTCGGGCTCGTCGTCGTCCTGGACGGCCCACGAGGGCACCCGGCGCGGACGCGGCAGCGGCGGTGTGCCGCCGGCGTCGGCTGAGGCGGTGGTGGCGGTGGCGGCGGTGGCGGGCGACTCGGATGCGGCGGCAGGACCGCGGGCAGGGGCGGGCGCGCCGCCGCCCGTCGTGGCGGCAGCGCTCGGCCCCTCGTGCCGCTCCGATGCCTGAGCCCTGTTCATGGACGGCTCCTCGCCGGGGTGGTGCGGGGGTCGCGGGATCACACGAAGCGCGAGGTGCGCGGTTCGGGCAGGGGGGTGCCGTCGGCCGGTCCGGCCGCGGGAAGGTCGCCGGGGCGCTCGGCCGGGCGGGCCCCGTGGACGGAGCGGTCCGCCGTGTCCGAGGCGGCCCGCGCCGGGTCCGCGGGGTCGTCGGCGGAGCCGTCCGGGGCGGCGGGGTCCGAGGCGTCGCCGCCCCGGCCGGCGGGGCCGTCGTACCCGCCGCCGGGGCGTATGCCGTTCGGGTGCGTGCCGGCGCCGGGTGCGGCGCCCCGGCGGGGGTCGTCGGCCGCGTCGTCGCCGCCGGCCGGGACCGACCACCGGGGGGTGCCGCGCGACGGCCGGGAGCGCAGGGGCTCCGGGTCGGGCGCGGTCGTCGCACGGAGGGCGTCGGGCGGCGCGGCGGCGGGCCGCGGCGCGGCGACGTGCGGTTCCGAGCCGCTCCCTGACGCGCCGGCGACGGACGCGCCCGGAGCGTCCGGCCCGGCCGCCGCACCCGCCGGGCTCGCCGCGCCGCCGTCCGTGCCGCGGCCGGCCGCGTGGCGGCGGCCCGACCCGGCGCCCCGGGCGCGGGCCTCGGCCCAGAACGTCGCGGTGAGGCTGATCACGATGCCCACGAGCACGGCCATCACCAGATACTCCGTGCGGGACTTGACGGCCGCGGTCGGGGTCTGCGGCGGCACGATCACCGTCATCCGGATCTTCGCCTCGGTCTTCACCGACTGGTCGTCCTGGAGCTGGTCGAGGCGCTTCTCGGCGTACGATGCGAGGAGCTTGTCGGTGCGCAGCACCTGGTCCGGGTCGGTCCCGGTGGCGGTGAGCCACATCAGCGGGCCGAGCGCGTTGTCGGCGATCTTGGCGTTGGTGGTGCCGGTCGCGCCCTGCTCGCGCAGGTCGGACACCGAGGTGTCGGAGTTGAGGTTGCGGGCCAGGCTGTCGGCCATGCCGGTCAGCGAGGTCTGGGTGCTGAGGAAGGGGTTGCCGTCGAACTCCTGCGTCGCCTTCTCGGAGTTGAGCAGCATCACGGTGCTCTGCGAGGAGTACGTCTTGGCCACCGTCGCATAGGCGCCGCCCGCGAGGACCGCGGTCAGCAGCAGGCCCGGCAGCAGTACGTACCAGCGCCTGCGCATGACCCGGAAGATCTCAGCGAGATCCATGGTGTGTGTTCCCCCTCGCGGCCCTTTGGTGCGTGATGGTGAGCATATGGTGCGCGGTCACCCCGCGGGAGGCGTTCGCGAGCCGGAGGGCGCGTCCCGCGCGTTCGTGCCGCGGCCGTCGTCCGCGGGCCGGTCCGTGGGCCGGTCCGTGGGCCGGTCCGTGGGCCGGTCCGTGGGCCGGTCCGTGGGCCGGTCCGTGGGCCGGTCCGTGGGCCGGTCCGTGGGCCGCGGGCGCGTGCCGGGGGCCGCGCCGGCCTCCAGCAGCACGGCGGCGACGCGGTCGCCGGCCCGGCCGTCCCACAGGGCCGGGCGGCGGGGCGGCGGCGGGGCGTCCAGGACGCGGAGCGCGGTGGCGACGACGCGCTCCGGGTCGCGTCCGGCCAGCACGTTGGTGCCCTCGTCCACGGTGACCGGACGCTCGGTGTTGTCCCGCAGGGTCACACAGGGCACGCCGAGCGCGGTGGTCTCCTCCTGCACTCCCCCGGAGTCGGTGAGCACCACCGCGGCGCCGTGCTGGAGGGCGATGAAGTCGAGGTAGCCGGCCGGGGGCACGGTCCGCACGCCGGCGGGCACGCCGATCGCGGCCAGGCGTTCGGCGGCCCTGGGGTGCACCGGCAGCAGCAGCGGGAGGCGTTCGGCGATCGTGCCGAGGGCTTTCAGCAGGCCGGCGAGCACCGCGGGGTCGTCCACGTTGGCCGGGCGGTGCAGGGTGACCAGGCCGTAGCGTCCGGCGGTGACGCCGTGCCGGGCCAGCGTGTCGCCCGAGGTGGCGCGGTCGAGGTTGGCGAGCAGCGAGTCGATCATCACATTGCCGACCAGGTGGATCTGGTCCTCCCGGTACCCCTCGGCGCGCAGGTTGGCGACCGCGTCGGGCGAGGGCGCCAGCAGCAGGTCGCTGACCCGGTCGGTGACGACCCGGTTGACCTCCTCCGGCATGGTCCAGTCGCGGCTGCGCAGCCCCGCCTCGACGTGCGCGAGCAGCGGTCCGGCCTTGGCGGTGACCAGGGCGCAGGCCACCGTGGAGTTGATGTCGCCGACGACCACGACGGCGTCCGGCGCCGTCTCGGCGAGCAGCGGCTCGAAGGCGGTCATCACCCGGCCGGTCTGCTCGGCGTGGCTGCCGGAACCGACGCCGAGGAACCGGTCGGGCGGCCGGATGCCGAGGTCGCGGAAGAAGACGTCGTTCATCGCCGGGTCGTAGTGCTGCCCGGTGTGCACCAGCAGCACCTCGGCGCCGCGCCGCTCCAGGGCGTCCATGACCGGCTTGGTCTTCATGTAGTTGGGGCGGGCGCCGGCGACGCAGACCACGCGCATCACAGCACCTCCACCGCGGGGCCCGACAGCCGCCTGCGGCAGTCCAGCACGAAGCCGGCGTGCTCCATGACCAGATCGTAGTCGAAGGCGTCGTGGTCGGTGAGCAGCACCACCACGTCGGCGTTCGCGATCTCCTTGCGGGTCAGCTCGACCCGCACCAGGCGGGGGTCGACGGCCGCGGTCTCCACCACGTGCGGGTCCGCCGCCCGGACCTTGGCGCCCATGTCCAGCAGCAGCCGGGAGATGCGCAGCGACGGCGACTCGCGGGCGTCGCCGGTGTTCTTCTTGTACGCCAGGCCCAGCAGCAGCACCCGGGAGCCGTTGACCGAGCGGCGGCGCCGGTTGAACGCGTCGATGATGCGGCGGGTGACGTACTCGGGCATGTGGCCGTTGATGTCGTTGGCCAGCTCCACGAACCGGAAGCTCTGGCCGAGTTCGCGCTGCACCCGCCAGGACAGGTACGACGGATCGATGGGCAGGCAGTGGCCGCCGACGCCGGGGCCCGGGGTGAACTTCATGAAGCCGAACGGCTTGCTGGACGCGGCGTCGATGGCCTGCCACACGTCGATGTCGAGGTGGCGGGCGAACATCGCGATCTCGTTGACCAGCGCGATGTTGACGTGCCGGAAGGTGTTCTCCAGCAGCTTGGCCAGCTCCGCCTCCTTCGGGGAGCCGACCGGCACGGTGGTGTCGACCAGCCCGGCGTAGAAGTCCTGGACGGCCTTGAGCGAGGCGGCGTCCACGCCGGAGACGACCTTGGGGGTCTGCTGGAAGCCCCACACCGGGTTGCCGGGGTCGATCCGCTCGGGGCTGTAGCCGAGGTGGAAGTCCGCGCCGGCGGTCAGGCCCGAGCCGTCCTCCAGCAGCGGCGCGAACAGCTCCTGGGTGGTGCCCGGGTAGGTGGTGGACTCCAGCACCACGGTGGCGCCCGGGCGCAGGTAGCGGGCGAGGGTGCGGGCGGACTCCTCGATGAAGCGCAGGTCCGGCACGCCCTCGTGCAGCGGGGTGGGCACGGTGACCACGGCGACGTCGAAGCCGCCGCAGTCGCGGGCCGCGTCGCTGGGGCGGTAGGCGCCGCGGTCCATGGCGGCCACGACCCGTTCGGAGGAGACGTCCTCGACGAAGGAGACGCCGGCGGCCAGCGACTTGATCCGCCGGGCGTCGACGTCGTATCCGATGACCTCGTGGCCCACCTCGGCGGCCCGGATCGCCAGCGGGAGGCCGACGTAGCCCTGTCCAACCACGACGACGCGCATCAGCAGCTCCTGTTCGCGGACCCGGTGACGGGCACGGCGGGGGTTCGGCGGACGAGTTCGCGGGCCGTCATCATCACGAAGGCCGCGTTGGTGGTGAGGTAGCGCCGGCCGAGCCGGCGGGGTTCCTGGAGCAGCCGGTACAGCCACTCCAGGCCGAGCCGCTGCCACAGCCGCGGGGCCCGGCGGGTGACGCCGGCCAGCACGTCGAAGGAGCCGCCGACGCCGTGCACGACGCGCACGCCGGTGCGCGCGCCGTGGGCGGCGGTGAAGACCTCCTTCTTCGGCGAGGTCATGCCGAGGAAGAGCAGGTCGGCGCCGCTGTCGCGGACGGCGTCGGCCACCTGCTCCTGCTCGGCGTCGGAGAAGTAGCCGTCGCGGGCGCCGGCGATCTTCAGCGCGGGGTGGCTGAGGGCGAGCCGGCGGGTCAGCTCCTGGACCACGTGCGGCTTGGCGCCCAGCAGGTAGACGCTGTGGCCGGCCCGCTCGGCGGCGTCCAGCAGCCGGGTGAACAGGTCGATGCCGGCGACCCGTTCGGGCAGCCGGGCGCGCAGCGGCCAGGCCCAGACCACCGCCTGGCCGTCGGCCACCACCAGGTCGCAGCCGGTGACGGCGGCGCGCAGCCGCGGGTCGCGGCGCATCGCGACCAGCTTGGCGGCGTTGACGACGCCGACCTCAAGACGCTCGCCGTCGCGCACGGCGGCCAGGCACCGCTGAACGGTCTGGTCCATCGTCAGCGGGTCCATCGCGACGCCGAAGAGGGTGACGCGGCCGCTCATGCCCGGGCCTCCGGGCGTGCGGCGCAGGTGCGGGACGCGGCGGCGGGCGGTTGTGCGGGGGCGAGCCAGGCGTGCAGCATCCAGCCGAACTCGTACGGCCGGCACTCGCGGTCGATCGCGGCCGGCCGGTACACGCGGTCGAGCAGCGCCAGCCGGTCGCCGGGCCGCACCCGGGTGGCCAGGCCCCGGGCGGCGCGGACCGCCTTGCGCGGGTCGCCGCGGTGGACCTTGCGCCAGGTGACGCCCAGCGCGTCCTGGATCATCGGCTCCTCGACGCCGGCCGCGGCCAGTTCGGGCGGCGCGGCCATCCAGGCCAGGCCGCGGCGGATCCAGCGGCCGTAGTCGCCGCCGCCGGCGTCGGCGAGGTCGAAGAGCGCGGTGGGCGCCATCGCGTGCTGGTGGACGCTGTAGACGGGGTAGCCCTCGACGGTGCGGCCGGTGCGCGCGTCGTAGTGCCACCACCACTGGCCGCCGTCGCCCTGCAGTTCGCAGATGCGGGCGGCGCAGGCGTCCGCGGCGGCGAGCGCCTCGGGGTCGTCGCCGGTGGCGTGCGCGCGGGCGAGCGCCTGCAGCGGGTAGGTCTGGTCGGCGAAGCAGCTCACGTGCGCCCGGTAGCCGGGGACCTTGCCGGGGCCGGTGGCGTGCGGGAACAGCGGGCTGTCGCCGACGCGGGCCCGCAGCAGCCGGTCGCGGGCGGCGGCCAGCGGGCGCTCGACGTCGGCGCTCGCGCGGGCCGCGGCCAGCGCGGAGAGCACCCAGGCGGCCTCGACGGTGAAGCGCGGGCCGGCGTCGGCGTCGAGCGCGGCCACGCGGTCCAGGGCCGCGGCCAGCCCGTCGGCGCCGGTGTCGGCGGCGGCCCAGGCGATCAGCGCGGCGTCGCCGAGGTCGTCCACCCGGGGCAGCCGCTCGACGAGCAGCGCGGCGAACTCCCGCGCAGTGCGCCCGCCGAGCACCGCGCGCTGCCGCGGCTCGGGCAGCAGGCGGGCGCCGAGCACGGTGATCGCGGCGTAGCGGACGCTCTCGCCGCGGCCGGCGAGCGCGGTGGCCGCGGCGGGCGCCGTGCCGGCCGTCGCCCCGGCCGTCGCCCCGGCGGGCGTGGCGGCGCGGGTGAAGACGAACGTGTCGCCCCCCGGCCCGAGCATCGCGGGCAGGCCGGCTTCGCCACCCCCAGCAGGCGTTCGGCCAGAGCGTGCAGCAACGGGTCCTCGCCGCCGAGCGCGGCGAGACGTGTCGTGGTCATCGTCCCCTCACAATGATCATGGGCAAGCTATGTCCGCGGTGCGCTTCAGCCGCCGGAGGCACGGCACGCCGGCCGTGCCGGTCCCGGGCGCGGAACACCCGTGTCGTGGTGCGCCGTCGGCGCGCCCGGTCCTGCTGGATCGTGCACACCAGCCCCCCTGGTCACCTGCTCGCGGCCGCGCGGCCGGTCCGGGCCCAGTCCCGGACGCTCGGCGCGCCGCCGATGTCTCCCCACCCCCGCCGGAGCGGACCGATCGCCCGTTCCGGCACGCAGCGTGGAGAACACGATATGCCTGCGGATGTACGCCGTTTCATGTTTTGCGGAAACCTGCCGCCGTCTGTTCACACCGGGTTCCGTTTCCGCCGTTCCCGCACGCTCCGGCGGCGCTCCTCGGGCCGCCGTACCGGCGTCGCGGCGGCTCTGGAGGGGGCCGCGGGCGCGCTCCGGTCGGCGCGAGGCGACCGGACGGGACGGGCGGGGCCCGGCCGGGGTCCGCGGTGCGGTCGGGCCGGCTGGGACCGGGGCCGCGCGGGAGTCAGCGGCGCTCGAAGAGCGTGCCGTCCTTCTCGTCGTACAGCTCGCCGGAGGCGGGGCAGCTCCAGACGCCCGGCTCGTCGGGCCGTTCCGCCAGGCGTTCGCCGGACCTGCCGACCCAGCCGATCCGCCGCGCGGGCACCCCCGCCACCAGGGCGAAGTCCGGCACGTCGCGGGTGACCACCGCGCCAGCGGCGACCATCGCCCAGCGGCCGACGCGCACCGGCGCCACGCACACCGAGCGGGCGCCGAGCGAGGCGCCCTCGGCGACGCGCACCGCGACCGGCTCCCAGTCGCCGGCGCGCTTGGGGCGGCCGTCGGGGTCGACGGCGCGCGGGAAGTAGTCGTTGGTGAGCACCGCGGCCGGGCCGACGAACACCCCGTCGGCGAGTTCGGCCGGCTCGTAGACCAGCGCGTGGTTCTGGAGTTTGACGTGGTCGCCGATGCGCACGCCGGGGCCGACGTAGACGCCGCGCCCCACGTTGCAGCCGCGGCCGAGCCGCGCCCGCTCCCGGATCTGGGCCAGTTCCCAGACCGTCGTCCCCTCGCCCAGCTCCGCGCCCGCGTCCACCTGCGCGGTGGGCTGAATCCTGACCGTCACGCGCCGACCCTCCCCAGGGGACGCACTCGGACGTCCCCGCACGTCCCCGACACCGCCAGGCTCCCCCGGGACGCCGCCGGACTCCCCCCGGCAGGTCCCGCCTGTCGCACGGAGCATAGGTGCGCGCCGGGGCGCGGCGCGACGGACCCGCGCCTGCCCGCCCGCCGGGACGGGCCCGCGGGTCACAATGGGTCGCCGCCGGAAGGGGCCGGTGGCCAGGGGACCGAGCGGAGGGCGTGGTCGAGGTGCGTGAGCTGGGGATTCCGGGGGCGTGGCTGCATGAGCCGCGGGTGTTCAGCGATCCCAGGGGGGACTTCCACGAGTGGTTCAAGGAGGGCGCGCTCGCCGCGGCGACCGGCCGCACGCTGCGACCGGTCCAGGCGAACGCCTCCACGTCCGTACGCGGATCGCTGCGCGGCGTCCACTACGCCGACGTACCGCCGGGCCAGGCGAAGTACGTCACCTGTGTACGCGGCGCGGTGCTGGACGTCGTGGTGGACCTGCGTGTGGGGTCGCCGACCTTCGGCGCGTGGGAGGGGCTGCGGCTGGACGCGGACGGGCGCGCGGCGCTGTTCGTCTCCGAGGGGCTGGGCCACGCGTTCATGGCGCTGACCGACGACGCGACCGTGATGTACCTGTGCTCGCAGGAGTACGCGCCGGCCCGCGAGCACGGCGTCGACCCGCTCGACCCGGAGCTGGGCATCGCCTGGCCCGAGGGGATCGAGCCGCTGCTGTCGGCGAAGGACGCGCAGGCGCCGACGCTCGCCGAGGCGCTGGCCAAGGGCATGCTGCCGTCGTACGAAGCGTGCCTGGCGCAGTACGCGGCGGCGGCCGGATAGGCCGGCCGCCGGGCCGTCCGGGGCCGGCCGCCGGATCCGGGGCAGGGCCCGGCGCCGGACCTCCCGGCGGGGCCCGCCTCAGATCCAGCGGCCGGTGCGGTGGCCGAAGCCGGTGTCGGAGCCGCGGTGCCGCGGCAGGTCGAGCAGGTACTCGCCGTAGCCGCTCTTCCGCAGCGGCTCGGCGAGTTCGCGCAGCCGGGCGTCGTCGATGAAGCCGGCCAGCCAGGCCGCCTCCTCGATGCAGCCGATCTTGAAGCCCTGCCGCTCCTCCACCACGCGGACGTACTCCGACGCCTGGACGAGGGACTGGAAGGTGCCGGTGTCCAGCCAGACCGTGCCGCGGTCCAGCACCCGCACGGTGAGCAGGCCGCGTTCCAGGTAGTGCTGGTTGACGTGGGAGATCTCCAGCTCGCCGCGGGCGCTGGGGGTGAGCCGCCGGGCCACCTCGACGACGCCCGCGTCGTAGAAGTACAGGCCGGGCACGGCGTAGCGGGAGCGGGGCGGGCCGGCTTCTCCTCGATGGACAGCGCGCGGCCCTGCTCGTCGAACTCCACCACGCCGTAGTCGCCGGGGTTGGCGACGGCGTGCGCGAAGACGACGCCGCCCTTGGGCTCGCCGGAGGCGCGCAGCTGACGGCCCAGGTCGGCGCCGTGGAAGATGTTGTCGCCGAGGATCAGCGCGACCGGTTCGCCGCCGATGAACTCCTCGCCGATCAGGAAGGCCTCGGCGATCCCGGCGGGCCGCTCCTGCACGGCGAAGGACAGCCGGAGCCCGAGCCGGGAGCCGTCGCCGAGCAGCCGCTCGAACTGCGGCCGGTCCTGCGGCGTGGTGATGACCAGGATGTCCCGGACCCCGGCGCTGACCAGGGTGGTCAGCGGGTAGTAGATCATCGGCTTGTCGAAGACCGGCATGAGCTGCTTGGACACGGCCATGGTGATCGGCCACAGACGGGAGCCGGTGCCGCCGGCGAGCACTATTCCGCGCATGCCGGTGATGGTAGCCATCGGGGCCTTTCACCGTGTTGGACCGCGGAAATCCGCATTCCCCGGCCGGCGGCAGGCGCCTGGCCTAGCATGGCGGTGCCATGCGCATACTCGTCACCGGCGGGGCCGGCTTCATCGGATCGCAGTTCGTGCGGGCCGCCCTCGGCGGCGCGCTGCCCTCGGGCCCTGGCGCCCGGATCACCGTCCTGGACAACCTCACCTACTCCGGCAACGAGGCGAACCTCGCCCCGGTGGCCGGCCGCGCGGACTACGTGTTCGTGCACGGTGACATCCGCGACCGCTCGGTGGTGGACGAGGTGATGGCCGGGCAGGACGCGGTGGTGCACTTCGCGGCCGAGTCGCACGTGGACCGCTCGATCGTGGACGCCTCGCCGTTCGTGACCACCAACGTGCTGGGCACCCAGGTGCTGCTGGACGCCGCGCGGCGGCACCGGGTGGGCCGCTTCGCGCACGTGTCGACCGACGAGGTGTACGGGTCGATCGCCCGGGGGTCGTGGACCGAGCGCTCGCCGCTGGCCCCGAACTCCCCCTACGCGGCGTCGAAGGCCGCCTCCGACCTGATGGTGCTGGCCTACCACCGCACCCACGGCATGGACGTGACGGTCACCCGCTGCTCCAACAACTACGGGCGGTACCACTTCCCGGAGAAGATGATCCCGCTGTTCGTCACCAACCTGCTGGACGGCCGGAAGGTGCCGCTGTACGGCGACGGGCGCAACGTGCGCGACTGGCTGCACGTCTCCGACCACTGCCGGGGCGTCGACCTGGTGCTGCACCGGGGCCGGGCGGGCGAGGTGTACCACGTGGGCGGCGGCACCGAGCTGACCAACCGCGAGCTGACCGGGCGGCTGCTGCGGGCCTGCGGGGCGGACTGGGACCGCGTCGAGCAGGTGCCCGACCGCAAGGGGCACGACCTGCGCTACTCGCTGGACATCGGGAAGATCCGCGACGAGCTGGGCTACGAGCCGCTGGTCGGGATCGACGAGGGGCTGGCCGACACCGTGGCGTGGTACCGCGACCACCGCGACTGGTGGGAGCCGCTGAAGGCCAAGGCGGAGCTGCCGCGGTGACCCGCTGGCTGGTCACCGGCGCGGGCGGGATGCTCGGCCGGGACCTGGCGCGGGTGCTCGGCGCGACCGCCGGCGCGCGGGTCACCGCGGCCGACCGCGCCGCCCTCGACGTCACGGACCCGGCCGCGGTGGACGCCGCCGTCGCCGGGCACGACGTGGTGGTCAACGCCGCGGCGTGGACGGACGTGGACGGCGCGCAGGAGCGCGAGGAGGAAGCGGCCCGGGTCAACGGCGAGGGGCCGCGGACGCTGGCGCGGGCGTGCGCGGCGCACGGCGCGGTCCTGCTGCAGGTGTCGACCGACTACGTCTTCCCCGGCGACGCGTCGCGCCCGTACGCCGAGGACGCGCCGACCCGGCCGGTCAACGCGTACGGGCGCGGCAAGCTGGCCGGGGAGCGGGCGGTGCTCGGCCTGCTGCCGGAGCGCGGCTTCGTGGTCCGCACCGCGTGGCTGTACGGCGCGCACGGCCGCAACTTCGTCACCACGATGCTGGAGCTGGCGGGGCGGCGGGAGACCGTCGAGGTGGTGGACGACCAGGTGGGGCAGCCGACCTGGTCGGGGGCGCTGGCGGTGCGGCTGGCGGAGCTGGGGTCGGCGGCGGTCGCGGGCCGGGCGCCGGGCGGGATCTACCACGGCACGGCCTCGGGGCAGGTGAGCTGGTTCGGGCTGGCGCGGGCGGTGTTCGAGCTGGCCGGACTCGATCCGCGGCGGGTACGGCCGACGACCTCCGACCGTTTCCCGCGGCCGGCGCCGCGGCCGGCGTACAGCGTGCTGGGGCACGGGGGCTGGGAACGCGCGCAGTTGCCGCCGATGGCCGCGTGGCGCGACCAACTCGGCGATGCCATGCCGGAGTTGGTGCGACCCTCCCGCGGCTGACGCGCCGGGACGGACCGGCCGCCGGCCCGCGGGACCGGCCGGGGGCCGACGCGCGGACGGAGTCCGCGGGCCGGCGCGAAGGGGCGGCAACGGCCCGCGTTCCCGCTGGACTTGGCGCGACCTTTGCCGATCGTTGGTGCTGCTCTGGTGCCACCACTCCCAGTGTTGTCTGCACACTGACAACCATGCAACGCGCGTCACACGACTCCCACCCGTGCACGCGCGAGGCACCTGCACCGCGAGTCCCGCGAGAAGGAGCAGCATGTCGGCAACCAAGCGCTTCACCGCCGCGTCCGCAGTAGCGGCCGCGGTCCTGTCCACCCTGGCCACCGCGCCCGTCGCGGTCGCCACGGCCGCGCCGGTCCTCAACACGCCGGTGGCCTCCCACCACCTGATCGGCCCCGGCGGCCTGATCCAGCACAGCACCAGCGGCAACTGGGCCGGCTACGCGGCCACGGGCTCCACCTTCACCAGCGTCTCGGCGAGTTGGGTGCAGCCGGCGGTGAGCTGCGGCAGCGCCACCACCTACTCGTCGTTCTGGATCGGCATCGACGGCGACGGCAGCAACTCGGTGGAGCAGACCGGCACCGAGGCCGACTGCTCGGGCGGCCGGGCGTACTACTCGTCGTGGTACGAGATGTACCCGGCCTACCCGGTGAACTACAGCAACACCGTCTCCCCCGGCGACCACTTCACCTCGACGGTGTCGGTCAGCGGCAGCACCTTCACGCTCACCCTCACCGATGTCACCAGGGGCTGGACGAAGACCACGACGAAGTCGTCCAGCACGGCCAAGAAGTACTCGGCGGAGGTCATCGCCGAGGCGCCGTCGAGCTCCACCGGCGTGCTGCCGCTGTCGAACTTCGGCACCGCGTCGTTCACCAACTCCACGGCGAACGGCCAGCCGATAGGCAACTTCAGCCCGGACCGGATCAACATGGCGTCCGGCAGCACCACGAAGGCCACCACGTCGGCGCTGTCCGGCGGCGGGAACTTCAGCGTGACCTGGAATCACAGCTAGGGTCCGCCGCGCCGGGCCGTGCGCGTGGCGCGTGTCCGCCGAGCGGGCACGCGCCACGCGCACACGGCGCACTCCCTCCGACGCGCCCGGCCGGACCCCGACTCCGGCCCGGGCGCGCGGCGCGCGGTCGTGCGGCGCCGCGCGCGGTCGCGGGCCGGGACCCCGCGCGCCCGGCGGAGCCCGGCGGGTCAGTCCCCGGCGAGACCGGTGATCGCCGGCTGGCCGAGCGGCGCGCTCTCCGGCTCGATGCCGGCCGCGGCCAGTGCCTGCTGCGCGATCTGGCTGGCCCGCGCCTCGGCGGCGGGCGCGTTCTCGGCCGCGACCTCCAGCCGCAGGCTGAAGGCGGGCGTGCCCGGATAGACGGAAAGGATGTCCAGGTCCTCCGCCTCGCCGAAGTCGGTGCCCTGCGGATCGACCGGACGCAGCGCCCGCACCAGGGCCGCGCGCTCCGCGTCGGTCCTGGGGGTGAGGAAGGTGCCGGGCACGGTGACGACGTAGGTGCTCATGGGGTTGCGTCTGCCCACCGGGCGCTGCCGAAACACGCGGTCCGCCCGCGCCCGTTTCACGCCGTTCTGCTCGGGTACGCGTCCCGGACCGGAAGGGGCGGCGGCGGGCCCCGCCCGCCGCGGCGGCCCCACCGGTCGGCAGAGCACGACGCACCACCGGTACGACCAGGGAGGTCACAGCCCTATGGCAGACCAGGGAAGCAACAAGACCGGCTCGGTCCGCGACGACGAGCTGAAGAGGGAGATCCAGGGCGAGCTGAAGGCGGGGCGCGCCGTGCGGGTCGAGGAGGACTTCGAGCCGCAGCCCTCGGGCGAGGACCAGCCGGTCGCCGAGTTCAGCGCCGCCGTCCCGGAGGGCTCCGCGCCGCCCGGGATGACCCCGCAGGACGTGGCGCTGCGCAGCGCCCTGGCCCGGCACCTGGAGCGCGGGCTCTTCCCGGCCCGCCGCTCGGCGCTCCTCGGCGCCCTCCACCGCCACCAGGCCCCCGACGACCTGCTGGAGCGGGTGGCCGCGCTGCCCGACCACGAGTCGTACGAGAACGTCCAGGCGGTGGTGCGCGCGCTCGGCCTGGGCGTGGAGGCGCGGCGGGTGTGACCGCCGCCGGTCCGCGGGCGCGGCCGGTCGCCCACGGGCGCTACCGTGGAGACCGCGCCGGACCGGCGGGGAGCCGGGCCGGCCCGAAACCGCCGCCGGAGGGACCATGACCGCGACCGCCCCGGCGCCGGTCGCGACCTGATGCCCGAGGAGGACGCCGTGCCCGCCGACGTGGACCTGCGCAAGCTGCGCCACTTCGTGGCGGTGGCGCAGGAACTGCACTTCGGGCGGGCCGCGGAACGGCTGCACCTCGCGCAGCCGGCGCTGTCCCGGCAGATCCGCGCGCTGGAGGACGAGCTGCGGGTGCGGCTGTTCGACCGCGACCGGCGGTCCACCGCGCTCACCGCGGCCGGGCGCCAGCTGCTGGCCGACGCGCCCGGCCTGCTGGCCGCGGCGGAGGGCGTGCACCGGCGGGTGCGGCAGGCCGCGGACGGCGACGGGACGTTCACGGTGGCGTTCATGCCGGGCGTCAGCGTCACCGCGCCGGTGCGGGCGCTGCTCGCGCGCCGGCCGGACCTGCGGGTGGAGCTGGTGCGCACGTACTGGGACGACCAGGCGCTGGTGGTGCGCGACGGGCGGGCCGACGTCAGCTTCGTGCGGATGCCGGTGGAGCGGGCCGGGCTGCGGCTGCGCCCGCTGTTCACCGAGCCGCGGGTCGCGATCCTGCCCCGCTCCCACCGGCTGGCCAGCCGGGCGTCGCTCGGCATCGCCGACCTGGCGGCGGAGCGGCTGCTGCAGGACCCCGACGCGGTGCCCGAGTGGCGCGACCTGCCCGGCCGGCCGCGTCCCGAGGACGGCGGACCGCCCGCCGCGCCGACGGTGCGCACCATGGAGGAGAAGCTCCAGTACGTGGCGGCGCTGCGCGGCGTGGTCGTCGCGCCGCTGTCGGCCGCCGCCCACTACGCCGGCCCCGACGTCTGCCACGTCCCGGTCGACGACATCGCCCCCGCCCAGGTCTGTCTTGCCTGGTCCGCCGACCGGGAGGACACGCCGCTGATCGAGGACTTCGCCGAGCTGGCGGCGGCGTCCTGCGCCCAGGACGGAGCGCGGCCGGAGTCCCAGGAGGGGCAGCGGGGCGCGGCCCGGGACGGAGAGCGGGTCGCGGTGCGGGACGGAGCGCGGGACAGGACGCAGGGCGCGGCCCGGGACCGGGCACAGGACGGTGCGCGGGACGGTGCGCCGGCCGCGGCGGAGGCGGCCGGGCCGCAGGCGTGAGCCGCGGGCGGTCCCGGTCCGCTGGAGCGGGGCCGGGGCGGGCCGCCCGCGGCGGCCCCGTCCGTGCTCCGGCTCCGCCGGTGCCGCGGACTCCCCGCCGGGCAGCGCCCCGCCCCGCCCGGATCAGGACGCGAGTTCGCCGAGCACGTCGTGGTGGGCCGGAGCCCAGCCCAGCTCCTTGCGGGCGCGGGCGGCGCTGAACCGCTGGTCGAAGCCGAACGGCTCGGCGATCGGACCCATCCGCCGCTCCGCCTCGGCCGGGGTGAGGACCTCGACCGCGCCGGGTGCGCCGACCGCGCGGCTGACCGCCAGGACGATCTCGGCGTGGGTGGGCTGCTCGTCGGCCGCGGCGCCGTAGACGGAACCGGGCGCGGCGTCGAGCGCGAGCGCGTACAGCTCGGCGGCGTCGTCCACGTGGACGACGGCCCAGTGGCCCGCGCCGTCGCCGATGCGGGGGACGGCGCCGTGGGCGCGGGCCGGTTCGGCGAAGTACGTCTCGATCAGGCCGCCGCCGCGGCCGTAGACCACGCCGGGCATGACCAGGACCGGGCGGGCGCCGGCCGCGGCGGCGGCGAGCACGCGCCGCTCGTTGGCCTCGCGCCAGGCGGTGATCCGCGGTGGCCGCCGCGGCGCGTCCTCGTCGGCCACCCCGTCGGTGTCGCCGTAGACCCACAGCCCGCCGGTGTGCACGTAGGCGCCGCGCCCGCCGAGGCCGTCCAGCATCGCCAGGGCGGCGTCGAGGTCGCGGGCGGCGGTGTCGGCGGCGTAGTCCACGCCCAGGTGGATCACGGCGTCGGCGGCGCGCGCGGCGTCGCGCAGCACCGTGAGGTCGGTCAGGTCGCCGGGCACGGGGTCGGCGCCCAGTCCGGCCACCGCGGCGGCCGACCGCTCGCTGCGGGCCAGGGCGCTGACGTCGTGGCCCCGCCGGACGAGCGCCCGAACGGTGGCGGCGCCGAGGTAGCCGGAGCCGCCGGTGAGGAAGACACGCATGGGAGACAGCCTTTCGGTCGTGCGTACGCGAGGGGCGTACGTCTCCACCGTCGGTGCGCCGGTGGTCTCGCGTCCAAGACCGGATCGCGCGGCTGTGATGCCCGGCGGGCATCAGCGTGCCCGCGGGCGGGCGCGCGGCCCGGCGGAGCGGGCCGCGGCGGCGGCCAGCGCGGGGGCGACCGGCTGCCGCCGCCCCGCCCGATACGTGTAGATGCCCGCTATCGGGCAGGGCCCGAAACGGGCAGTCGTGACGCCCCAGTGGAGTGCCGTCGTCACAGTGATTTTCACCATAGCCATCTGACCTGCGCGGATTCTCTCCGGCTTCGGGCGAAACCGGGCCGGAACGCGTCCGTTATGGGCCCTGGCCGGGCAGAACCCCAGCGGTATAACTCTTCTGCGGGCATCACCGGGCACACGCTGCCCGGACCGGATACGACGACGAATCCAACGCGACGGAAGGCGGGTGGCCTCATGCGGGCAGAAGAACGCCAGCACCGGATCCTCGCCCTCGCACGGCACCAGGGGCAGGTCGAGGTCACCGCCATGGCCGCCGATCTGCGGGTGGCGCCGGAGACCATCCGCCGCGACCTTGGGGTGCTGGAGCGCCGCGGGCTGGTCCGCCGCACCTACGGCGGCGCGTACCCGGTCGAGGGCGCCGGCTTCGAGACGGACCTGGCGCAGCGGGTCACGCTGCACGTGGCCGACAAGCGCCGGATCGCCGCCGAGGCGGTCAAGCTGCTCGGCGAGGCCGAGACCGTGTTCGTGGACGAGGGCTACACCCCCCAGCTCCTCGCCGCGCTGCTGCCGGGCGACCGTCCGCTGACCGTCGTCACCGCCTCGCTGTCCACCGCGGCGGCGGTGGCGGACTCCGCCAACACCACCGTGCTGCTGCTGGGCGGTCGGGTGCGGGCCCGGACGCTGGCCACCGTCGGTTCCTGGGCCTGCGAGATGCTCTCCGGCTTCGTCATCGACCTGGCCTTCATGGGCTCCAACGGCATCTCCAGGGAACTGGGGCTGACCACGCCCGACCCGGTGGTCGCCGATGTGAAGGCCAAGGCGCTGCGGGTCTCGCGGCGCCGGGTGTTCATGGGCCACCACAGCAAGTTCGGCGCGAGCAGCTTCTGCCGCTTCGCGGAGGTCGGCGACTTCGAGGCGATCGTCACCGACACCGGCCTGTCCAGCGCCGAGGCGCACCGCTACACACTGCTGGGCCCGCGCGTCTTCAGGGTCTGACCCGCGGGTCGGCGCGCCCTTTTTCCCCTCCGATCCCCATTCCTCCCCCCTGCACACCCTCCACCCCTGTCATGAAAGGGACGCGTCATGACACTCCCCGCGTCGAGAACGACCCGCCGCGTACTGCCCCCGCTCGCCCTCGCCCTGTGCGGCACCCTGCTCGCCGCGGGCTGCTCGGGAGCCGGCGGATCGGGCGGCGGGTCCGGATCGCACTCGCTGAACGTGCTGATGGTCAACAACCCGCAGATGGTGGACCTGCAGAAGCTCACCGCGGCCAACTTCACCAAGTCCACCGGCATCAAGGTCAACTTCACCGTGCTGCCCGAGGACGACGTCCGCGACAAGATCACCCAGGACTTCTCCAGCCAGGCCGGCCAGTACGACGTGGCGACCATCAGCAACTACGAGACGCCGATCTACGCCAAGAACGGCTGGCTGGCGCCGCTCACCTCGGAGGCGAACGCCGACACCGCCTTCGCGCAGAGCGACATCCTGCCCGCGATGCAGAAGTCGCTGACGTACAACGGTCAGATCTACGCCGAGCCGTTCTACGGTGAGTCTTCCTTCCTGATGTACCGCAAGGACGTGTTCGCCGCCAAGGGCCTGACCATGCCGGCGAACCCGACCTGGGCGCAGGTCGCGGACCTGGCGGCGAAGGCGGACGGCGCGAAGCCCGGTATGAAGGGCATCTGCCTGCGCGGCCAGCCGGGCTGGGGCGAGCTGATCGCCCCGCTGACCACGGTGGTCAACACCATGGGCGGCACCTGGTTCGACACCGACTGGAAGGCGCAGGTCGACAGCCCCGCCTTCACCCAGGCCACCAAGTTCTACGTCGACCTGGTCCGCAAGCACGGCGAGGCCGGCGCCCCGCAGTCCGGGTTCACCGAGTGCCTGAACGACCTGGAGCAGGGCAAGGTCGCGATGTGGTACGACGCCACGTCAGCGGCAGGCTCGCTGGAGGCCTCCGACTCGCCGGTGGCGGGGAAGATCGGCTACGTGCCGGCGCCGGTCGACAAGACCAAGAGCTCCGGATGGCTGTACACCTGGGCCTGGGGCGTGCAGAAGGCCAGCAAGCACCAGTCGGACGCGTGGAAGTTCATCTCCTGGGCGTCCGGCAAGGGTTACGAGAACCTGGTCGGCACCAAGCTCGGCTGGTCCCGGGTGCCGGCCGGCAAGCGCACCTCGACGTACAGCAACGCCGCCTACGTCAACGCCTCGTCCGCCTTCGCCAAGCCCACGCTGAACGCGCTGGAGGCGGCCGACCCGGCCAACCCGGGCGTGCAGCCGCGGCCGGCCCGGGCATCCAGTTCGTCGGCATACCGGAGTTCACCGACCTGGGCACCAAGGTGTCCCAGGAGATCAGCTCCGCGATCGCCGGGCACACCAGCGTGGACAGCGCCCTGAAGACCAGCCAGTCGCTGGCCCAGAAGGTCGCGGACAAGTACGCGGGGCAGTGAGATGAGCACCCCGACCGTGTCACTGTCCTCCGCCGCCGGTACGGCGGCCGGGCGCGCGGGCGCCTCCCCGCCGCGCGCCCGGCCGCGCGGGGCGTGGTCCCGCAGGGCCCCGCTGCTGCCGGCGCTGGTCTTCATGATCGTGGTGACCCAGCTGCCCTTCGTCGGCACCCTGGTGATCTCGTTCATGCGCTGGAACGCCCTGGACCCGGGCAACAAGGGCTTCGCCGGGCTGCAGAACTACAAGGCCGAGTTCACCGACCACGAGCTGCGCTCGTCCATGACGACGACCGTGGTGCTCACCGTGGCCGTGGTGCTGGTCAGCCTGGTGCTCGGGCTCGGGCTGGCGCTGCTGCTGGACCGCAAGTTCCTCGGCCGCGGCATCGTCCGCACCCTGCTGATCACGCCGTTCCTGGTGGTGCCGGTGGCGTCCGCGCTGCTGTGGAAGCACGCCATCTACAACGCCGAGTACGGCCTGATCAACGGCAGCCTGAACTGGCTGTGGAAGCTGTTCGGCAGCGACAACGCGCCGCAGCCCGACTGGCTGTCGCAGTCGCCGAAGCTGGCGGTGGAGGCGTCGCTGATCTGGCAGTGGACGCCGTTCATGATGCTGATCCTGCTCGCCGGGCTGCAGTCCCGCCCCTCCGACGTGATCGAGGCGGCCCGGGTGGACGGCGCGAACAGCTGGCAGATCTTCCGCTACCTCACCTTCCCGCATCTGCGCCGCTACCTGGAGCTGGCCGCGCTGCTGGGCACGGTGTACGTGGTGCAGAACTTCGACGCCGTGTTCACCCTCACCTCCGGCGGGCTCGGCACCGCCAACCTGCCGTACGCCGTCTACAGCACCTTCTACCAGGCGCACGACTACGGGCAGGCGTCCGCGGAGGGCGTCATCGTGGTGGTGCTGTCGATCATCGTGGCGACCTTCGCGCTGCGCACCGTCTCGTCGCTGCTGCGAGAGGAGATCCGCTGATGGCCCCGACCGCCGCTGCCCCCACGGCCTGCGCCGCCCGCGAGCCGGCGCGGCGCGCCGCCACCGCTCCGGCCGCCGCGCGCGAGCGCCGCAACCGCACCCTGCTGGGCCTGCTGGCGTGGGTGTGCGGGATCGTGTTCTTCCTCCCCTTCGCCTGGATGGTGCTCACCTCGCTGCACAGCGAGCAGGACGCGGCGGCGAACCCGCCGCACCTGGGCGCCTCGCTGACGCTGCACGGCTACCGCGAGTTCTTCGGCTCCGGCACCGGGGTCAGTCCCTGGCCGCCGCTGGAGAACTCGCTGACCGCGGCCGTCGGCTCCACCCTGCTGGTGCTCGTGCTGGCGATCCCGGCGGCGTACGCGCTGTCGATCAAGCCGGTGCGCAAGTGGTCGGACGCGATGTTCTTCTTCCTGTCCACCAAGATGCTGCCCGCGGTGGCCGGCCTGCTGCCGGTCTACCTGATCGCCAAGAACGCCCACCTGCTGGACAACATCTGGCTGCTGGTCCTGCTCTACACCTCGATGAACCTGCCGATCGCGGTGTGGATGATGCGCTCGTTCCTCGCCGACGTGCCCTCGGCGATCATGGAGGCCGCCTCCATCGACGGCGCGGGACTGCCGACGATCCTGGTGCGGATCGTGGCGCCCGTGGTGATGCCGGGCATCGCGGCCACCGCGCTGATCTCGTTCATCTTCAGCTGGAACGAGCTGCTGTTCGCCCGGGTGCTGACCGGGGTGGTGGCCGGCACCGCGCCGGTCTTCCTCACCTCGTTCGTCACCAGCCAGGGCCTGTTCCTGGCGAAGGTGTGCGCCGCGGCGGTGTGCATCTCGCTGCCGGTGCTGGCCGCCGGGTTCGCCGCGCAGGACAAGCTCGTCCAAGGACTCTCTCTAGGAGCGGTCAAGTGAAAGCTGCCGTCATCAGCTCGCCCGGCGTCGTCGGCATCGAGACGGTCGACGATCCGACGCCGGGCCCGTCCGAGGTCGTGGTGCGGGTCGCCGCCTGTGGTCTGTGCGGGACCGACCTGCACATCCTCCAGGGCGAGTTCGCCCCGACGCTGCCCATCGTGCCGGGCCACGAGTTCGCCGGCGAGGTGGTCGCGGCGGGCGCCGCGGTGGAGCGGCTGGCGGTCGGCGACCGGGTCGCGGTGGACCCGTCGCTGTACTGCCACGAGTGCCACTACTGCCGGATCGGCCGCTCCAACCTGTGCGAGCGGTGGAACGCCATCGGCGTCACCGTCCCCGGCGGCGCCGCGGAGTTCGCGGTCGCGCCGGAGGCGAACTGCGTCAAGCTGCCCGACCATGTGCGCACCGAGGACGCGGCGCTGATCGAGCCGCTGTCCTGCGCGGTGCGCGGCTACGACATCCTGCGCTCCACGCTCGCCTCGCATGTGCTGATCTACGGGTCGGGCACGATGGGCCTGATGATGCTGGAGCTGGCCAAGCGCACCGGCGCGGCCACCGTGGACGTGGTGGACCTCAACGAGGAGCGGCTGGCGACCGCCCGCGCCCTGGGCGTGAGCGAGACCGCGACCACCGCGGACGCGATCGAGCGGCCGCGCGGCTGGGACGTGGTGATCGACGCCACCGGCAACGCCAAGGCCATCCAGGACGGCCTCGGCCGGGTCGGCAAGGGCGGCACCTTCCTGCAGTTCGGCGTCGCGGACTACGCGGCCCGCGCCACCATCGACCCGTACCGGATCTACAACCAGGAGATCACCATCACCGGGTCGATGGCGGTGCTGCACAGCTACGAGCGGGCCGCCGAGCTGTTCGCCGGCGGGGTGCTGGACCCGGAGGTGTTCATCAGCGACCGGCTGCCGCTGGTGGACTACGCCGCGGCGCTCGACCGCTTCAAGGCGGGCCAGGGCCGCAAGATCCAGGTGAACCCGTAAACGATCCCGCCCGCGGCTCCGCCCGCGGCGCCGTCCGCGGTCCCGCCCTCGCCCCGCACGTGTCCCGCCGCCCGGCGCGCCGTGTCCACGGGCGGCCGGCGCGGCGGCGGACGGCGCCGCGGGCAGTGGAGCGCGCGGGACCCGATGGCGGACCATGGCCGGGGACGGCCGCAGGACGACGGCCGGCGGTGACGGCCGGGAACGGAACGAGGAGGCGACATGGCGCAGGCCGCCCTGGTGATCGGCGAGGCGCTCACCGACGTGCTGGTCGGGCCGGACGGGGAGCGGCGCGGCATGCCCGGCGGCAGCCCGGCGAACGTGGCGCTGGGCCTGGGCCGGCTCGGCCACCCGGTGCGCTTCGCGACCCGCGTCGGCCGCGACTTCTTCGGCACGGTGCTGCGCGAGCGGCTGGAGGCCGGCGGCGTCGAGTTCGTCACGGGATCGGTGGACGACGCGCCCACCTCCACCGCGACCGCGCGGCTGGACGGCGCCGGGTCGGCGACCTACGACTTCGACATCGACTGGGAGCTGTCGGCGGCGGCGGTGCGGGCGGTGCGCGGCGGGCCGGCGGCCCACGTGCACACCGGCTCGATCGCCGCCGGGCTGCCGCCGGGCGCCGACACCGTGCTCGACCTGGTCGAGGGGGCGCGGGCGGCGGCGACGGTGTCGTACGACCCCAATCTGCGCCCGGCGCTGCTGGGTCCGCCGGAGCGCGAACGCGCCCGGGTGGAGCGTCTGGTGGCGGCGAGCGACGTGGTCAAGGCGAGCGACGAGGATTTGTCCTGGCTGTACCCGGGCGTGGAGCCGACCAAGGCCGCCGCCCGCTGGGCGGAGCAGGGCGGTCCCGCGCTGGTGGTGCTGACGATGGGCGGGCGCGGTGCGCGCGCCTGGTGGCGGCGGGGCAGTGTGCACGTCGCGGCCCCGGTGATCGCCGTGCGGGACACCGTCGGGGCCGGCGACGCGTTCACCTCGGCGCTGCTCGCGGGGCTGCTGTCGGCGGGTCTGCTCGGTGCCGGCGAAGGGCCGCGGGCGGCGCTGGCGGAGGCGACGGACGGGCCGGCGCCGGCCGCGCCGGTGCTGCGCGCCTTGACCCTGGCCGCCCGGGCAGCGGCGCTGACCTGCACCCGCGAGGGCGCGGACCCGCCGACCGCCGCGGAGCTGCGGGAGGACGCCGGCTGAGCACGGACGGACGGCGACTGTCGACCTCGACTTCAGGGTGAGGGTCGCGCCGACAGCGGCGGTCGAAGGCTGAGGCTCAGCTGAAGGGCCGCAGGTCCGGATGGCGCCGGGAGCGGCCCTCCAGCAGGCCGTGGTCGTCCTCGTCGCGCAGCCACCGGCCGAAGAACGCGGCCAGCAGCGCCCGGTCGGCGGCGACGGCCCGGCGCGGCGGCACGGTGCCGATGTCCCGCGCCACCGTCGCCTCGGACAGCCCCAGCCTGCGGGCCAGTTGGGGCACGATCACCTCGAAGTCGGTGAAGCTGCCGTGCGCGGCGCCGTGCAGCGTGAAACCGGCCCGCGGCCCGCGGCTGTTGCGCCACAGCGCGTCCCACGAGGGCACGGTGCGGCGGGTGTTGCCGTCGCTGCCGACGAGCAGGAACGGACGGTCCACGCCGTCGGCGGCGACCGTCGACAGGAAGCCGGTGTCGGAGTCCTCCTGGACGTACGCGACGACCCCGTCGAGGTCCGCCGCGGCCAGCAGCCGGGCGTCGTCGTGCGTCGCCTGGAGGGCGGCGAAGCCGCCCGCGGACTGGCCGAACGCCGCGACGCGGCTCCAGTCGGCCGCCGCGCGCAGGGAGTCGGCAGCGGTCCTGGCGCGCGGCCCCGCCATGGTCCCGGTCACGGACCCGGCCACGGACCTGGACCCGGTCCCGGTCACGGACCCGGTCCTGGTCAGGTCCGCGCTCCCGGTCGCCGCCGCTGCCAGCGCCGCCGGCAGCGCGTCGAGCACGAAGCGCAGGTCGTCCACCCGCACGCCCAGCACCCTGCGCAGCAGGGCGGCGACCCGCACCGGGTCCGGGTGCTCCGGGTCGGGCACGGCCTCGGCCAGTTCGGCGGGCAGCACGCTCGTCTCGACACGGCCGCCGGGGAACTCGACCGCGCACGCGTCGTAGGTGTGGTCGACCATGACGACGACGAAGCCGCGGGAGGCCAGGTCGTCGCAGAGCGTGGTGCCGAGCGAGCGGGGGTCGCCGGCGCCCGGCGAGTACAGCACGACCGGGCGGCGGCCCGAGGCGGCGGGCGCGCCGGTGTGCGCCCGGGTCCAGGTGGCCGCCCAGTCGACCCGGTCGGCGGGCACGTCGCCGAGGCCGTTGAGCGCGACGAAGCCGGCCGCCTCGCCGGGCAGCATCTGCGGCGCGGCGGGGAACCCGGCGACCGCCGCGGCCGGGTAGCGCACCGACACCATCAGCTCGCGCCGGCCGCGCCCGGTCCACGGGTCGCGGCGCGCGGGGTCCACCAGGCGCAGGGCCAGGGTGCCGACCGGATACGGGCCGCCGGGCGCCGGGAGCGTGACGCGCACCAGGTCCCCCCGGCCCTCGCCGGGGCGCGGACGCCCGTGACCGGGCGGACCCGCGGCGGCCGCGGCGCGCCCGGCCGAGGCGGTCGCCACGGTGGCCGCCGCGGTGGCGGCGAGCGCGGCTGCGGACAGGACGGCGGCACGGCGGGTCTGCACGGCGGCTCCTCGGGAGGCGGGGTCCGGGCTTCGGGTCGGGGTCGGATGGGGTCGGGTCCGGGTGTCGGGGCGTCGGTTCCGGGCGGGGGGCGTCCGGACTGGGGCTTCCGGGCCGGGGGTGTCCGGACCGGGGGTGCCTGGACCGGGCGTCCGAGCCCGGGGTGTCCCGGCCACCGTGCCGGGCCGCCGTTCCGGGCCGGCGTTCCGGGCCGGCGTTTCGACCCGGGGCGTCCGGCGTCTCCAGCCTGCGGCAGCGCCGGGGCGCGCGCCCATCCGGCGTGCCGGTGGACCGGCCCGGGGGTTTTCCCCGCCGCGCCGGGCCGCGGGGCCCGGTGCGCGTCGACCGGGGAGCGCGGGGCCCGCGGCCGCGGGCAGCGGGGCGCGCGGACCGGATGCGCGGCGGCTGCCGACCCGGCGGCCCGCGGCGTTCGGCGAGTCGGGGGACTTCCTGGGCGGGGGGCATTCCGGCCGCCGATCGGGGGCACAAGCTGGTGCATGACGGAGATCGGTCTGCCCGGCGGCGTGCGCGCCTGCCTCTTCGACCTCGACGGCGTCCTCACCCCGACGGCCCTGGTGCACGCGGCCGCGTGGAAGGAGATGTTCGACTCGTTCCTGGAGCAGTTGCAGGGGCCGGGCTTCCGGCCCTTCGACCCGGTGGGCGACTACGACGCCTACGTGGACGGCCGGCCGCGCGGCGACGGCGTCCGTACGTTCCTGGCCTCGCGCGGCATCGAACTGCCCGAGGGCGACGAGGACGACCCGCCGCGGGCGCAGACGGTCCACGGGCTGGGCAACCGCAAGAACGAGCTGGTGCTGCGGAAGATCCGCGACGAGGGCGTACGCCCCTACCCGGGGTCGGTGCGCTACCTGGAGGCGGTGCGCGCCGCCGGGCTGCGCACGGCCGTGGTCTCCTCCAGCGCCAACTGCCGCGACGTGCTGGTCTCGGCCGGCATCGAGCACCTGCTGGAGGTGCGGGTGGACGGCGTGACGATCAGGGAGCTGGGACTGCGCGGCAAGCCGAAGCCCGACACGTTCCTGTACGCGGCCGGCGAGCTGGGCATGACCGCCGCGCAGTGCGCGGTGTTCGAGGACGCGCTGGTCGGCATGGACGCCGGGCGCGAGGGCCGGTTCGGCCACGTGGTCGGCGTGGACCGGGTGGGGCAGGCCGAGGAGCTGCGCAAGCACGGCGCGGACGTCGTGGTGAAGGACCTGGCGGAGCTGATCGGGGTGCCCGCATGATCACCGACCCGGCGTACGAGGTCGGGGCGTGGAGCCTGCGCGAGTGCGAGCTGAACCTCGACCTGCTGCCGCAGAGCGAGTCGGTGTTCGCGCTGTCCAACGGCCACATCGGCTGGCGCGGCAATCTCGACGAGGGCGAGCCGAACGGCCTGCCGGGCTCCTACCTCAACGGCCTGCACGAGCTGCACCCGCTGCCGTACGCGGAGGCGGGCTACGGCTACCCGGAGTCCGGTCAGACGGTCATCAACGTCACCAACGGCAAGCTGATCAGGCTGCTGGTCGACGACGAGCCGTTCGACCTGCGCTACGGCACGGTCCGCCGGCACGAGCGGGAGCTGGACATGCGGACCGGCGTGCTGCGCCGCAGGTGCGAGTGGGTGTCGCCGGCCGGGCGCGCGGTGCGGGTCACGTCGGTGCGGATGGTGTCCTTCAAGCAGCGGGCGGTCGCGGCGATCGCCTACGAGGTGGAGCCGCTGGACGAGCAGGTGCGGGTGGTGGTGCAGTCCGAGCTGGCGGCGAACGAGGAGCTGCCGCACCAGCCGGGCGATCCGCGGGTGGCCGCGGCCCTGGAGTCGCCGCTGCGGCCGGAGGAGCACTTCGCCGACGGCACCCGGCTGCGGCTGATCCACTCCACCGCCCGCAGCGGGCTGCGGCTGGCCGCCGCGGCCGACCACCGGGTGAGCGGCCCGGACGGCACCCAGCTGTCGAGCGAGTCGGCCGCCGACGTGGCCCGGCTCACGGTGACCTCGGTGCTGGAGGCCGGGCAGCGGCTGCGGATCGAGAAGTTCGTCGGCTACGGCTGGTCGGCGGCGCGGTCGCTGCCGGCGCTGCGCGACCAGGCGGACGCGGCGCTGGTCGGCGCGCGGGACACCGGCTGGCAGGGGCTGCTGGACCAGCAGCGCGCGTACCTGGACGACTTCTGGGAGCAGGCGGACGTCGAGATCGACGGCGACACCGAGATCCAGCAGGCGGTGCGGTTCGGGCTGTTCCACGTGCTGCAGAGCGGCGCGCGGGCCGAGGAGCGGGCGATCCCGGCGAAGGGGCTGACCGGCTCCGGCTACGACGGGCACACCTTCTGGGACGCCGAGACGGTGGTGCTGCCGCTGCTCACCTTCACCGCGCCGCGGGCCGCCGCCGAGGTGCTGCGCTGGCGGCAGAACACGCTGCCGACGGCCAAGGAGCGCGCGACCCAACTGGGCCTGCGGGGCGCGGCGTTCCCCTGGCGGACGATCAACGGCGACGAGGCGTCGGGCTACTGGCCGGCCGGCACCGCCGCCTTCCACATCAACGCCGACATCGCGGACGCGGTGGTGCGGTACGTGGCGACCACCGGCGACGAGGTGTTCGAGGCCGAGACCGGGCTGGAACTGCTGGTGGAGACCGCCCGGCTGTGGCGTTCGCTGGGCCACCACGACCACGCGGGCGCCTTCCACATCGACGGCGTGACCGGCCCCGACGAGTACAGCGCGGTCGCCGACGACAACACGTACACCAACCTGATGGCCCAGGCGAACCTGTTGGCCGCGGCGGACGCCGCCGAGCGCCATCCGCGGCACGCGTCGGCGCTGGGCGTCACCGACGAGGAGACGGCGGCCTGGCGCGACGCGGCGGCGGCGATGACCGTGCCGTACGACGAGGAGCTGGGCGTCCACCAGCAGTCCGAGGGCTACACCCGGCACCAGCGCTGGGACTTCGCGGCGACCGGCGTGGACCGCTACCCGCTGATGCTGCACTACCCGTACTTCGACCTGTACCGCAAGCAGGTGGTCAAGCAGGCGGACCTGGTGCTGGCGCTGTACCTGCGCGGGGACGCGTTCACGCCCGAGCAGAAGGCCCGGGACTTCGCCTACTACGAGCCGCTGACGGTGCGGGACTCCTCGCTGAGCGCGTACTGCCAGTCGGTGGTCGCCGCCGAGGTGGGCCATCTGCAGCTCGCCTACGACTACCTGGGCGAGACGGCGCTGATGGACCTGGAGGACCTGGAGAACAACGCGCGCGACGGGCTGCACATCGCCGCGCTGGCCGGCACCTGGACGGCGCTGGTGGCCGGCTTCGGCGGGATGCGGCTGTTCGACGGGGACTCGTTGCGGTTCGCGCCGCGGCTGCCGGGGGCGCTGAGCCGGCTGGCGTTCCGGCTGCTGTTCCGGGGCCGCCGGCTGCGCGTGGAGGTCCGGCCGGCCTCGGCGACGTACACCCTGGCCGAGGGCGAGCCGCTGGAGATCCTGCACTACGAGGAGCCGTTCACGCTGACCTCCGCGGCGCCGGTGGTGCGTGACCTGCCGCAGCTCAAGCACCTGCCGCAGCCCGAGCAGCCGCCGGGGCGCGCGCCGCGTCGCCGGGCGCAGCGCGAGCGGTGACGGGTGCAGCGCGAGCGATGACGGCGGGCGGGCGCGCGGCCAGCCGGCGGGCGGCGGGGGCCGCGGCCCCCGGGGTCACAGCCAGCCGCGGCGCTTGAACTGCCGGTAGAGCAGCGCGACGACCACGGCCATCACGCCGAGCGCCGCCGGATAGCCCCAGACCTGGCGCAGCTCGGGCATGTGGCGGAAGTTCATGCCGTAGATGCCGGCGATCATCGTGGGTACCGCGGCCATGGCCGCCCACGCCGAGATCTTGCGCATGTCGTCGTTCTGCCGCACGCCGACCTGGGTGAGGTGCGCGGCCAGGATGTCGGAGAGCAGCCGGTCCAGCCCCTCCCCCGCGTCCCCGGCGCGTGAGAGGTGGTCGGCGACGTCGCGGAAGAAGGCGCGGGTGCCGTCGCCGACGAAGGGCGTGGTGCCGGAGGCGAGCCGTGCCATCGGCTCGCTGAGCGGGCCGGTGGCACGGCGGAACTCCAGCACCTGGCGTTTGAAGGCGTAGATCACCCCGGCCACCCGGGCGGAGTCGCCGCCGGTGGGCGCGAAGACCTGCTCCTCCAGCTCCTCCAGGTCGACCTGGAGCTCGGCGGCGATCTCCAGGTAGTCGTCCACGACGCTGTCGCAGATCGCGTAGAGCACCGCGACCGGGCCGCGCCTGAGCAGCCGCGGGTCGTCCTCCAGCCGCTTCCTGACGTCCGCGGCGGTCGCCGCCTCGCCGTGCCGGACGGTGACCACGAAGGACTCGCCGATGAAGACCATCAGCTCGGCGGCGGTGACGGTGGCCGCGTCGTCGTCGTAGGACAGCGGTTTGACCACGGTGAACAGGGCGTCGCGGTAGACCTCCATCTTGGGGCGCTGGTGGGCCTTGAGCGCGTCCTCGACGGCCAGCGGGTGCAGTCCGAACTCGGTGGCCAGCAGGTCGAACTCGTCGGGCGTCGGCTCGCGCATGCCGACCCACACGAAGGCGTCGGCGGCGTCCCGCGCGCGGGCGATGGCCTCGCGCAGCTCGCCCGGCCGCTCGTCGCGGCGCCCCTTGTCGTACACCGCCCAGTCCACGATCACCCGTGTCCGCCTCTCCTCGTCCCGTCGCCGTGCCGCGCGCCCGCCCGGCCACGTCCCGGGGCCCGCGACGCGACCTCGCGGCGCGGCGGGCCGCCGCGGGGCGTCCCGCGCCGTCGCGGGACCCCTTGCACCTTCCCGCTCGGCGCGCGGTCATCCCGGCAGCCGCGCCCGGTCGGCGCGGGCCCATTGACAGCCGGGTCGCGGACGCCAAATATGGGAGCGCTCCCACACGTGTGCGCACCCCCCACGTCCCGCCTGCCGAAGGTGAGAACCCGTGCACTTCCCAAGAGCCCAGTCCCGCGCGCCCTGGCGCGCCCGCGCCGCCGCGGCGCTGACCGTCTCGGCGCTGGGCGCCGCCCTGCTGGCCGGTGGGCCCGCCGCCGCCGATCCCGCTCCGCACGCCGACGGCGCGCCGGCCGCGGTGGACGTGACGGTGAACGCCGCCGAGGGCCGCGGCACCATCCCCGACACCGCCTACGGCCTCAACAGCGCGGTGTGGGACGCCCAGATGAACGCCCCCGACGTGCAGGACCTGCTGCAGTCGGCGCACATCGGCGCGCTGCGCTACCCGGGCGGCTCGTACGGGGACCTCTACCACTGGCAGGACAACACCGCGCCCGGCGGCTACGTCGCGCCCGGCACGGACTTCGACGCGTTCATGGGCACGGTCAAGAAGATCGGGGCGCAGCCGATCCTGATCGCGAACTACGGCTCGGGCACGCCGCAGGAGGCGGCGGACTGGGTGCGCTACGCCAACGTCACCAAGGGCTACGGCGCGAAGCTGTGGGAGGTCGGCAACGAGCTGTACGGCAACGGGCACTACGGCTCGGGCTGGGAGCGCGACGACCACGCCGACACCTCGCCGGCCGCCTACGGCCGCAACGTGGTCGCCTACGCCTCGGCGATGAAGGCGGTGGACCCGACGGTGAAGGTCGGCGCGGTGCTGACGATGCCCGGCAACTGGCCGGACGGGGTGATGGCCGACGGCGAGAGCGCGGACTGGAACCACACGGTGATCCCGCTGATCGCCGGCAAGGCGGACTTCGTGATCGTGCACTGGTACCCCGGCGGCTCCGACGCGGCCCAGGCGCTCGGCACGACCTCCCAGTTGACCGGCGAACTCGCCCAGCTGCGGGCGCAGCTGGACGCGAACGGCGCCGCCAGGACGCCGATCGCGCTGACCGAGGTCAACTCCAACGTCGACGAGGACACCCAGCCGGACGCGCTGTTCGGGGCCGACGCCTACGCGACCGCGCTGGAGAGCGGGGTGTTCACCGTCGACTGGTGGGACACCCACAACGGGCCGACCGCAATCAGCACCGCCCCAGACGGCGCGACCGACTACGGGGACTACGGCATCCTGTCCAGCGGGACCTGCGTGGGCAGCGTCTGCGAACCGCCGCTGAACACGCCGTTCCCGACGTACCACGCGATCTCCATGCTCAGCCGGCTCGGCCGGCCGGGCGACCAGCTGGTGGGCGCGGCCACGGACGACCCGCTGGTGGCCGCGCACGCGGTGCACCAGGCGAACGGCGACCTGAGCGTGCTGCTGATCAACAAGGACCCGGCCGCGGCCCGGCAGGTCGCGCTGCACTACTCCGGCTTCCGCCCCGACCCCGCGTCGGCGACCGTGGCGACCTTCCGGGACGGGGCGAACGCGATCGACACGGCGACGACCACGGACACCGGCGCGGTGGCGCTGCCGCCGTACTCGCTGACCACGATCACGCTGCACCAGGCGGCGGGCACCGCCTCGGCGCTGTCCGCCCCCGGCGGGGTCCACGTCACCGCGGCCGGCGCCACCTCGGCGACCGTCGCCTGGAACCCCTCGACCGGCGGCAAGGCCGACCGGTACGAGGTCTACCGGCAGGTCGGCGCGGTCAGCGAGCTGCTGGGCAGTTCCACCGGCGGATCGGTCACCGTGCCCAACCTCACCCCCGGCTCCACGTTCACCTGGAACGTGCTGGCGCGGGACTCGTCCGGGCGGCTGTCGCGGCCCTCGGACCCGGTGACGGTGCGCACCGGCACTCCGGCCGAGGCCGACTGCGCGGTGTCGTACCAGGTCACCGCCGGCTGGGGGAACGGCTGGAACGCCAACGTGACGGTCACCGACACCGGCCCCGCGCCGATCACCGGCTGGACGCTGGCCTTCCGCTTCCCCAGCACGGGCGAGTCGGTCACCGGCTTCTGGAACGCGAACGTCAGCACGCGGGGCCAGGACGTGGTGGCGACCCCGGTGGACTGGAACGGCACGCTGGCCGCGCACGGCGGGAACTCGGTGAGCTTCGGCTTCACCGGGGCGAACACCGGCGCGAACCCGCCGCCGACGGTGTTCACGCTCAACGGCACGGTCTGCACGACGACCTGACCGGCGTACCGGCCCGCCCGGTCCGGACCGCTCGCCCGGTCCGGACCGTTCGCCCGGTTCCCCGCCGCGGGAGCCGGGCAGCGGGCCTCCGCCGCCCGGGTGCACCCGATTCGCCCACGGCGGGCGGCGCCCCCGTCCGCCTGCTGCGAGGATCACGACATGCTGCAGGTGTGCCTGAACGGATCGCGGGACCGGGCGGTGTGCGAGGCGCTGCCGATGACCGCGCGGGAGCTGGGCGACGCGGCGGCCGAGGCGGTGGCCGCGGGCGCCCGGGACGTCCACCTGCACCCCAGGGACGGCGACGGCGCGGACACCATGGCGGCGGTGTTCGTGGACGCGGCGGTCGCGGCGGTGCGGGCGAGCGCGCCCGGCGTGCCGGTCGGCGTCACCACCGGCGCGTGGACCGAGCCCGATCCGGCGCGGCGCGCGGCGCTGGTGCGGTCCTGGTCGGTGCTGCCCGACCACGCGTCGGTCAACTGGCACGAGGAGGGCGCGCAGGCGGTCGCGGAGGCGCTGCTCGGCGTCGGGGTCAGGATCGAGGCGGGCGTGTTCTCCGGCACCGACGCGGTGGCGCGGCTGCGGGCCTGGCCGCACGCCGGGCGGGTGCTGCGGGTGCTGGCGGAGGTCACCGACACCGACCCGCGGACCGCGCCGGCCGCCGCGCTGCGGCTGCTCGCCGAGCTGGCGGACGACGGCGGGGCCGGAGACGGCGCGGGCGGCACGGCGGGCGGCCCCGGTGGCAGCGCGGTCGGGGCGGGCGGCAGCGGGGCCGGGGCGCGGCGCGGCGGGTCGGGGAGGCGGGGACTCCGCGGTGTGCCGGTGCTGCTGCACGGCGAGGACGGCGGCGCGTGGCCGGTGCTGGGGCTGGCCGCCGAGCGGGGACTGGACACCAGGATCGGCCTGGAGGACGTGCTGACGCTGCCGGACGGCGCTCCGGCGCCGGACAACGCGTCGCTGGTGCGCGCCGCGCTGGAGGTCATCGGACACGGCGGTGCCGGGTCCACTCCAGCAGGCGGTCGGCGCTCCAGGTGGTGACGACGCGCTCGGCGGGGATGCCGGCCGCCTCCGCGCGGGCGCAGCCGTGGATCTGCCAGTCCAGCTGGCCCGGGGCGTGCGCGTCGCTGTCGACGGCGAAGAGCGTGCCCGCGTCGCGGGCCAGGTCCAGCAGCCGGCGCGGCGGGTCGAGCCGGTGCGGGCTGCTGTTCAGCTCCACCGCGACGCCGGCCCGGGCGCAGGCGGCGAAGACCTCCCCGGCGTCGAAGGCCGACTCGGGCCGGGTGCGTTCGCCGATGAGCCGGCCGGTGCAGTGGCCGAGCACGTCGACCAGCGGGTTGGAGACGGCGGCCACCAGGCGGCGGGTGAAGGCGGGCGCGGCCATGCGCAGTTCGGAGTGGGCGGAGGCGACCACCACGTCCAGCCGGTCGAGCAGGTCGTCGCGCTGGTCGAGCGAGCCGTCCGGGAGGATGTCGCACTCGATCCCGGTGAGCAGCCGGAAGGGGGCGAGCTCGGCGTTGATCCGCTCGACCTCGTCGAGCTGGCGCAGCAGCCGGTCGGCGGTCAGGCCGCGGGCGATCTTCAGCCGCGGGCTGTGGTCGGTGAGCACCGTCCACTCGTGGCCGACGGTGTCGCGGGCGGTGCGCGCCATCACCTCGATCGGACTGCCGCCGTCCGACCAGTCGGAGTGCACGTGGCAGTCGCCGCGCAGCGCCGCCTGCAGCTCCCGGCCGCCCTCGGCGAGCGGGGTGCGGGCCTGTTCCTCCAGGTCGGCCAGGTAGCCCGGGACCCGGCCGGCCTCTGCCTCGGCGATCACCCGGCCGGTGGTGGCGCCGATGCCCTTCAGCCGGGTGAGGGAGCCGTCGCGGGCGCGCGCCCGCCGCTCGGCCCGCGGCAGCGCGGCGAGCACCGCGGCGGCGTTGCGGAAGGCGCGCACGCGGTAGGTGGGCGCCCCGGTCCGTTCCAGCAGGAACGCGATCCGCTCCAGCGCCTCGATCGGCTCCATGGTCAGCGCTTTTCCCGCGTCCCGGCCCGGCTAACGGGCCCGGACGCGGCGTCACCCGTGCGGCGGGCCGGCCGGACGGCGCCGCTCAGACGTTGGGGACGTGCAGCGCGTCCCAGGTCTCCTTCCCCGGCGGCCACTTGAGCGCGTCGCCGCTCCAGCCCTTGTGGTGCTCGGTGTTGTACTTGCGCTGCCACGCCTCGTAGGAGGCGATGTCGCCGGAGCCGATCACGTCCTTGTTGGCGCTGCTGCGGTAGTGGTCGCAGCCCACCGCGACCAGCCGGTCGTGCATGGCGGCGACGATCGGCGAGCGGCGGCCGACGGTGAACCAGGCCGAGCCGGGGAAGGGCTCGTACGCGGGCGCCGGGCCGCCCTTGGCCGCCCAGGCCCGCAGCAGCGAGACGCTGGTGAAGTTGGCCACGTCGCGGTCGAGCCCGCCGGCCTCGCTGTACTGGTGGATCGTCCAGTGGTGCTCGACGCGGGGGTGACCGGCGGCGGCGCCGGGGTCGGCGATCCACAGCCCGTCGCCGGCGAAGGAGGTGGTGTCGCGGTTCAGCCAGAAGTCGCGGTTGCAGTACAGCAGCACGCGGTTGTGCGGCATCTCGGCCTGCACGTGCTTGATCCAGGCGTCCTTGTCGGCGCCGGAGACGCCGGCGTCCTCCCAGTCGAAGGCGAGCACGTCGCCCGCTTTGGGCGCGGCCTGCTTGAGGAAGTAGGCGGCCTGCGCGGTCATCGATCCCGGCCGGGCGAAGTGGTAGTGGCCGACCACCAGGGAGTGGGCGCGGCCGGTGGCGACCTGTCCGGCGTGGTGCGGGTTGACGTAGCTCGTGCCCTCGGTGGCCTTCACGAACACGAAGCCGAGTCCCGCGGTGCTGTAAGAGGTGCTCTGGTAGGAGGCGACGTCGATTCCGCTGACGGTCATGGGGCGGTTCCTTTCGCCCGGACGCGGCCGCGGTGCGCGCGGCGGGCCGGGTGGTGGCGGTGTGCGGCGGTACGGCGCCGTGCCGCGGCGCCCCCGGATCAGGGGGCGCCGCGACGGCGAGCGCCTACTTCTTCCGCTGCACCGCCGCGGACCGCTTCGAACCCCCCGGCCGCGCTTTGTTGCCGATCCCGCACATTCGACGGGCGGATGCGCACGCCGCAGACGAACGTCCGTACGGTTTACGGGCGTTCGCCCGAATTACGGGTCCGGTGGGCGGCCGGCGTCCTGGCGGGGCGACCGCGGCTCAGCGCACCGGCCTGCTGCTGCGCAGTCGCCGGTAGCCGTAGAACAGGTCGGCGACGAACAGCACGACGGCGATCACCAGCAGCCAGAGCAGGCCGCCGACCACGGCGCCGATCAGCCCGAGGACCATGGCCAGGATGATCAGCGAGAGGAAGAGCGTCATCGTCCTGTCTCCTTCACGGGCGGCGGCGCGGCGGGCGCTGGGGGGCGGGCACGGGCGCGGGAGGTGCGGCGGTCAGCGGCGGGCCAGCTGCCGCACCCCTTCCGCACCCGGCTTGTACGGCAGCCCGTAGTGCTGGAAGATCGCCTCCTCGTCCTCCACCGGCAGGACGTCGTCCGTGCCGATGGAGGGGGCCGACTTGACCAGCGACTTGGGGTACGGGACGCGCACGTAGCCGGGGCCCGCGGTCACGTCGTCCACCGGCACGAACACCAGCCGGTGCCGGGTGGGCAGTCCGGTGCGCACGGTGGCCATGGAGGGCTCGTCGGTGCCCGTGTCCACGTAGACCGCTTCCAGCACACCGATCTTGTTGTTCGACTCGTCGACCACGTCGTGGTCACGCCACTCGCGCAGATCAGCGGGTCGGATCATCGCTGCCCTCCTCGGTTCGCCCGTTCGCGGGGGCCCGGCGCCTTCGCCGGTCGCCTGCCCCGGCCGCCGGTCGTTACGCCTGTCAGCCGGTGCTCACCTCGTGGCGGTCGCCTCCCCACAGCGTGTGGAAGGAGCCGTCGCGGTCGGTGCGCCGGTAGGTGTGCGCGCCGAAGAAGTCGCGCTGACCCTGGGTCAGCGCGGCGGGCAGCCGCTCGGCGCGCAGCGCGTCGTAGTACGCGAGCGCGGCGGAGAAGCCCGGCACCGGGACGCCGCCGGCCACCGCGGCGCCGACCACCGCGCGCCAGTCCTCCTGCGCGGCGCCGATCTCCTCGGCGAACCGCTGGTCGGACAGCAGGCTGGGCAGGTCGGGGCGGGCGTCGTAGGCGGCGGTGATGCGGTCCAGGAAGGCGGCCCTGATGATGCAGCCGCCGCGCCAGATCGCGGCGACCCGGCCGGGGTCGATGTTCCAGTCGTAGGCGTCGCTGCCGGCCTGGATCTGGTGGAAGCCCTGGGTGTAGGAGACGATCTTGGAGGCGTAGAGCGCCTGCTCGACCTGGTCGGCGAACGCCTCGGCGTCCTTGCCGCCGAGCGCGGTGGCGCCGGGCCCCGGCAGGGTGCGGGAGGCCGCGCGCAGGTCGGCGTGGCCGGACAGCGAGCGCGCGAACACCGCCTCGGCGATGCCGGACACCGGCACCCCGAGGTCCAGCGCGCTCTGCACGGTCCAGCGGCCGGTGCCCTTCTGCTCCGCCTGGTCGGCGACCACGTCGACGAACGGCCGGCCGGTCGCGGCGTCGGTGTGCGCGAGGACCTCGGCGGTGATCTCGATGAGGTACGAGTCGAGCCGGCCGGTGTTCCAGGTGCGGAAGACCTCGGCGATCTGCGCCGGTTCGTAGCCGCCGATCGACCGCAGCAGGTGGTACGCCTCGGCGATGAGCTGCATGTCGGCGTACTCGATGCCGTTGTGCACCATCTTGACGAAGTGGCCGGCGCCGTCCGGGCCGATGTGCGTGGTGCACGGGCTGCCGTCTCCGGCCTTGGCCGCGATCCGCTCCAGCAGCGGGCCGAGCGAGGCGTAGGACTCCTCGGAGCCGCCGGGCATGATGGACGGGCCGTTGAGCGCGCCCTCCTCGCCGCCGGAGATGCCGGTGCCGACGAAGTGGATGCCCTGCTCGCGCAGTTCGCGCTCGCGGCGGCGGGTGTCCTCGTAGTGGGCGTTGCCGCCGTCGATGATGACGTCGCCGCGCTCCAGCAGCGGCGCGAACTCGCGGATCACCGCGTCGGTGGGCTCGCCCGCCTTGACCATGATGATCAGCCGCCGCGGCCGTTCCAGGGAGGCGACGAACTCCTCGGCGGTGGCCGCCGGCACGAACGTCCCCTCCTCGCCGTGCTCCTTGATCAAGGCGTCGGTTCTGGCTTTGCTGCGGTTGTGCACGGCCACGGTCAGGCCGTGGCGGGCGAAGTTCCTGGCGAGGTTGCTGCCCATCACGGCCAGTCCGGTGACGCCGATGTCCGCCGTTGCGCTCATGTGATACTCCCCGAGAGATCTTGGTGCCGCTCGCTGCCAGTATGGGCAACCGCGCGGCGGCGGGGATTGTTTCGTACCGCCGAACGGGCGGAATCCGTCAGGACGCGTCGGTGCGCGGGAAGACGAACTCGTCCAGCACCATGCCGAGCGCGGCGGCGGCCGGGATGGCGACGAGACCGCCGATGACGCCGAGCAGCGATCCGCCGGCCAGCACCGCGACGACGGTGACCACCGGGTGCACGTTCACCGCGAACTTCATCGCCCGGGGCATGATCAGGTAGTCCTCGGCGACCCGGAAGGCGATGTAGAAGACGGCGGTGGCGAGCGCGACGGGCAGCGACACCGACAGCGCCACGAAGCTCACCACCACTCCCCCGACGGTGGAGCCGATCACCGGGATCATGTCCATCAGCGCGACGAAGAAGCCGAGCGCCGCCGGGTACGGCACGCCGATCGCCTCGCACCACACGAAGGTGGCCAGTCCGGCGACCGCGGAGGTGACGATGTTGCCGAGCATGAAGCGGCCGACCCGGCCGAGGATCTCCTCCGCCACCCGCTCGGCGCGGGCCCTGCGGGTGCCGGGCACGAAGCGGTAGCAGAACCGCTTGATGGCCGGCAGCGCGGCCATCACGTACAGGGTCACGGTGATCACCACGACCGTGGAGGTGAGGGCGCCGACCACCAGCCAGGCGCCCAGCACCCCGCCCGCCAGGTCGGAGGCGCCCAGCCCGGCGCCGAGCTGGGCGCGGGCCTTCTCGATGACGTGGTAGTGGTCCTCCAGCCGGCCCAGCGCGGAGCGGTGGTCGTGCAGTTGGCGGCGCCAGCGCGGCACGCCGTCGGTGAGCGCGGCGATGGCGGCGTTCACCGGCGGGATGACCAGGGCGACGAAGCCGGCCAGCACGGCGGTGAGGACCAGCACCACGCCGGCCACCGCGCAGCCCCTGGGCAGTCCGCGCCGGCACAGCCACGCCACCACCGGTTCGAGGCTGACCGCGATGAAGCCGGAGAGCAGCAGCAGGCTGAGCAGGGTGCTCAGCTGCAGTACGGCCTGCGCCAGCGTCCAGGCCAGGACCGCGCCGAGTGCGGCGGTGAAGCCGGCGGCGAACCACGAGCGGCGCGCGGGCGCGCCGGGCCCCGCGGGGCGCGGGCGGCGCGCGGGGCCGTCCGGCGGGGAGCCGGGCGCGGCGGCAGCCGCCCCGGCGTCCCCTCCGGGGCCGGGCGGTGCGGCGGTCAGGAGGGCTCCTGCTCCGGAGCCGGCGGGCGCGGTGGTCGGCACGGCTCCCGCTCCGTGGCCGACCGGTGCGACGGTCACCGCCCCCGCTCCGGCGCCGGCGGGTGCCGCGGTCACGGCTCCCGCCTCGGAGCCAGGCGGCGCGGGGTCGTGCGGCCCGGGTCCGCTCGCGGCCGGGGCGGCCGACGGTCCGGGGCCCGCCGCGCTCGCGGGCGCCGCGAGCGCGGCGGCGTCGGCCGGTGTGTCGGGCATGGCGGCGTCTCCCTCGGGGCGGTGACCGGGTCACCGGCATCAACGCCGGGCGAGGCCGGACGTCACGTCGTCGCGGTGACGGCCACTCAGGTGGCGCCGGAGCCTCCCCGCCTGCGCCTTCTCGGCCCGCACCGCCAGGTGCCGGCCGGCGCGGGCGCCCACCGGCGGGGGCGGTGGCGGGCCCCACGGCTCAGCGGGGCGCCGGACCGTGCGGCCGGTACAGGTCGCGGTAGGAGAGGAAGCGGCCCGCGGGCGTCTCGACGCTCTGCGCGCGGAGGACCGCGTGCAGTACGGCCCGGGTGAGCACGTCGGCTCCGGCCGCGAGAAGCAGATCGAGCGCGCCGGCCTCCCGGTGGACCCCGAACGCCGGGTCCGCCGCGGCGTCCCCGGCCGAACCCGGCGGCAGCAGCGGGCGGGCGCAGGTGGCCATCGCGAAGACCGTGTCGCCGTCGGACAGCAGGTGCGCCGGGCGCACCGCGCGGGCGAGCCCGTCGTGCGCGCCGCCGGCGAGCTTCTGCGCCTGGGCGCGGCTGAGCGCGGCGTCGGTCGCGACGACCGCGAGGGTGGTGTGGAACGGGCCGGCCCCAGTGCTGCCTGCTTCGTCCCCGTATCCAGCTGCCGCCTCGGCGGCGGCCTCCGCCTCGGCCGCGATCAGGCGCCGCGCCCGGGACAGCGCCGGCGCCGGCAGCGGCGCGCCGTCGAGGCCGAACTCGTCCGCCCACGCCGGCCGCGCGCCCCACAGCGCCCCGGTGTCCGGGTCGACGGCCGAGCCCGCCGCGTTGACGACCGCGAGCGCCGCGACCGTGGCGCCCGAGGGCAGCACCGTGCTCGCCGTGCCGACGCCGCTCTTGAGGCCGCCGGCGACCGCGCCCGTTCCCGCTCCGACGCAGCCCTGGCCGACCGGCTCGCCGGGCCGCGCAGCCGCCGCGGCCTCGATCGCGGCGCGGCCCATCGCGGCGTCGGGCCGGGCGTGCCAGTCGCCGCCGCGGCCGAGGTCGAACAGCGCGGCGGCCGGCACCACCGGCACCACTCTGCCGGGGCCGCCCACCGGGAAGCCGCGCCCGTGCTCCTCCAGCCACGCCGCCACACCGGACGCCGCGTCGAGCCCGAAGGCGCTGCCGCCGGCGAGCACCACCGCCTCGACGCGCTGCACGAGGTTGCGCGGGTCCAGCGCGTCGGTCTCCCGGGTGCCGGGGCCGCCGCCGCGCACGTCGACGGCGGTCACCGCGCCGCCCTCGGGCGCGAGCACCACCGTGACGCCGCTCAGCCAGCCGCCGCCGACGCGCTGCGCGTGCCCGACCCGCAGGCCGGCGACGTCGCCCAGCCCGTTCGCGGGCCCGGGTCCGGCGCCGGGTCCGGGGCCGTTCCCAGGCCCGTTGTCAGATCCGCTGCCATGTCCGCGTCCGCCCTGGTCCATGCACCGATCATCGCGCGGGATCGCCCGCGCCGCCGCCGCGGTGCTCCTCGTCCTCGCCGGCCTCCAGCAGCGTGGCCGCGGCGCCGACGATCAGCGGGTCGGGGGTGCCGACCACCTCGTCGTCGCGGTCGGTGTAGTCGAAGCGGGCCAGCACGCTGCGCATGGCCTCCACCCGGGCCCGCTTCTTGTCGTTGCTCTTGACCACCGTCCAGGGCGCGTACGCGGTGTCGGTCTCCCGGAACATCGCGACCTTCGCCCGCGTGTAGTCGTCCCACCGGTCCAGCGACGCCAGGTCCATCGGGCTGAGCTTCCACTGCCGGACCGGGTCGACCTGGCGGATGGTGAACCGGGTGCGCTGCTCGTCGCGGGACACCGAGAACCAGAATTTCACCAGGTGGATCCCGTCGTCGACGAGCATCCGCTCGAACAGCGGCGCCTGCCGGACGAAGCGGCGGTACTCCTCGTCGGTGCAGAAGCCCATCACGCGCTCGACGCCGGCCCGGTTGTACCAGGACCGGTCGAACATGACGATCTCCCCCGCCGTGGGCAGATGCGCGACGTAGCGCTGGAAGTACCACTGGCCGCTCTCGCGCTCGGTGGGCTTCTCCAGCGCGACCACGCGCGCGCCGCGCGGGTTCAGGTGCTCCACGAAGCGTTTGATGGTGCCGCCCTTGCCGGCCGCGTCGCGCCCCTCGAAGACGATGACGATGCGCTGTCCGGTCTCCTTGACCCAGCTCTGCAGCTTCAGCAGCTCGATCTGCTGCATGCGCTTGTGCAGTTCGTACTCGGGGCGCTGCATGCGCGTGTCGTACGGGTAGTTCTCCCGCCAGGTGTCGACGGCGGTGCCGTCGGGGCGGATCAGGACCGGGTCGTCGTGGTCGGAGTAGTCGACGCGCATGCCGGACAGCAGTGCTCCGGCGCCGTTGTCGGTGGTCACCTGTCGTCTCCCGCCTTCCGCCGTGCTCAGTGGAACTGGGGGATGATCAGGTACAGCCCGTAGAGCACGGCGCACGCGCACACCAGGAAGCACGCGCCGGCGCCGACGAGCTGGACCGAGCCTTCGGAGCCCTGCTCCCGCGCTTCCTGGCGGTCGGCCAGCGCCCACACGCCGAGCGCGAAGACCACCACGACGCCCACCGTGGCGCCGACGCTGACGCCGGCCACCTCGGCGAGGTTTCCCCACTTCACGTCCATCAGGTTCTCCCAGTTCGCTGCGTCTGTCAGGTCAGGCGCCCGCGCCGGCAGCAGCAGGCGCGCGGACTTCGGTGACCGGGCTGTTGTTCACGTTGTCCGCGTGCACCGGGTTCCGCCGGGACAGCGCCACGATGACCAGGGCGACGGCCGCGGCGGCCAGCGCGATCAGCACGATCCCGGTGGTGCCGCCGTGCACCACGACGCCGGCGGCGACCGCGCCGACGGCGGCGGCCGCGGGCAGCGTCACCAGCCAGGCCAGCGCCATCTGGCCGGCGGTGCCCCAGCGGACCTCGGCAAGCCGGCGGCCGACGCCCGCGCCGAGGATGCCGCCGGAGCACACCTGGGTGGTCGACAGGGCGAAGCCGAGGTTGGCGGAGGTCAGGATGACCGCGGTGGACGCGGACTCGGCGGCGAAGCCCTGCGGGGACTCGATGTCCACCAGACCCTTGCCCATCGTCCTGATGATCCGCCAGCCGCCGATGTAGGTGCCGAGCGCGATGGCCAGCCCGGCGGTCAGGATGACCCACACCGGCGGGTCGGCGTCGTGGCCGAGCGCGCCGCAGGAGATCAGCGCGAGGGTGATCACGCCCATCGTCTTCTGCGCGTCGTTGGTGCCGTGGGCGAGGGAGACCAGCGACGCGGAGGCGATCTGCCCGGCCCTGAATCCCTTGGAGACGGTGTCCGACTCGGCCCGCTGGGTGATCCGGTAGGCGAGGTAGGTGGCGATCAGCGCCGCGACGCCGGCCACGACCGGCGAGGCGACGGCGGGGATCAGGATCTTCTCGACCACCTTGTCGAAGTGCACGCCGTGCCGCCCGGCGCCCACCCACACCGCGCCGATCAGCCCGCCGAACAGCGCGTGCGAGGAGCTCGACGGCAGTCCGAGCAGCCATGTCATCAGATTCCACATGATCGCGCCGACCAGCCCGGCGAAGATCATGCCGGGGGTCACCAGCGAGTCGTCGACGATGCCGCCGGAGACGGTCTTGGCGACCTCGGTGGACATGAACGCGCCGGCCAGGTTCAGCACCCCGCTGACCGCCACGGCGATTTTCGGCCGCAGTGCGCCGGTGGCGATGGAGGTCGCCATCGCGTTCGCGGTGTCATGGAAGCCGTTCGTGAAGTCGAAGGCCAGGGCCGTGACGATGACCATTGCCACAAGGAAGGTGATGTGGTCCATCACCCCACCCAAGCAGCGCCAGGCGTACGCCCGAGGACGCGGCGGTGAAGGCGCGGTACGCGAGCGGCGACGGAATCGCGCGCATCGCGTGGCGCCCGCCCGTAGAGTGCGGCACCGTGACGACCGCGCTCTCGATCCCCGCCGTACCGCTGTGGCGCCGACGGGACTTCGTCCTCCTCGCGACGGCGCGCGTGGTCTCGGTGCTCGGCAACGGCTTCGCCCGCGTCGCGCTGGCCTTCGCCGTCCTGGCCCTCCCCGGCGCGGGCCCCGGCCGGCTGTCGCTGGTGCTGGCCTGCCAGGCGGTGCCGCAGCTGGCGTTCGTGCTGGTGGGCGGCGTGATCGCGGACCGGATGTCGCGCTCGCGGCTGATGGCGACGGCCGATGTCGTGGGCGCGGCGGCGTACGCGGGGCTGGCCGCGATGGTGCTGGCGCACCACGCTCCGCTGCCGGCGATGTGCCTGCTCGCGGTGGCGGCGGGCACCGCGACGGCGCTCTTCGCGCCCGCCATGGACGGTGTGGTGCCGCTGGTGGTGCCCGCCGAGCGGCTGCAGCAGGCCAACGGGCTGCTGCGGGTGGGCACCAACGTCTCGCTGCTGCTGGGCCTGGCGCTGTCGGGGGTGACGGTGGCGTGGCTCGGCGCGGGCTGGGCGCTGGCCCTGAACGCCGCGTCGTTCGTGCTGAGCGCCGTGCTGACGTCGCTGCTGGCGGTCGGCGGGCGGCCCCGGGCGCGGTCCTCGGGGTGGGCGGATCTGCGCGAAGGGTGGCGGGAGTTCGCCTCCCGGCAGTGGCTGTGGGCGGTCGTCGCGCAGTACACGGTGGTCGTCGCGGCGCTCAACGCCAACGCGGGGGTGCTCGGCCCGCTGGCCGCCGACCAGGGGCTCGGCGGCGCGCGGGCCTGGTCGGTGATCGTGGCGGCGCAGGCGCTCGGCGCGATCGCGGGCGCCGGGCTCGCGGCGCGGGTGCGGGTGCGGCGGCCGGTTCTGGTGGCGGTGCTGGCGACCGTGCCGTCCGCGCTGCCGATCGCCCTGCTCGGCGCGGGGGCGCCGGTGTGGCCGGTGGCGGCGGCGATGTTCGTCTCGGGCGTGTCCTCCGACGTCTTCGCCGTGCTGTGGTCGACCACGGTGCAGCGCGAGGTGCCGGAGGAGGCGCTGTCGCGGGTCAGCTCCTACGACTGGTTCGGCTCGCTGGCGTTCGCCCCGCTGGGGCTGCTCGTGGCCGGGCCCGCGGCGGCGGCGTGGGGGACGGGCCGGATGTTGCTGGTGTGCGCGGCGCTGATCGTGCTCGCCTCCGCGGGGGCGTTGCTGGCCCCGCAGGTGCGTACGCTGCGGGCGCGGGAACCGGCCGCCGGGCCCGTCGGCGCGCCGGTCGCCGCCGCGGGAGCGGCGGGACCGGACGTGGAGCCGGCCGGCGGTGAGGCGGGGCGGTGAGGGGCGGGGGCGGGGCCGGTCGCCGCAGCCCCCGGGCCGGGCCACTGATCCCCCGGCGGCCCGCCGGAGGATCAGTGGCCCGGGGATCAGCGGCACGGCGGATCAGCGGCCCGAGGTCGCCTTCAGGCCGACGACGGCGACCACCAGCAGGACGACGAAGAAGACGCGCGCGACGCTCAGCGGCTCACCGAGCAGTGCCATGCCGACGATCGCCGCGCCGGCCGCGCCCATGCCCACCCAGACGCCGTAGGCGGTGCCGATGGGCAGCGTCCTGGCGGCCTGGGCCAGGAGCAGCATGCTGCCGGCGATGCCGGCGCCGGTGAGAAGGCTCGGCCACAGGCGGGTGAAGCCTTCGGTGTACTTCATGCCGACGGACCAGACGACCTCGAGCAGGCCAGCGGCGACGACGAGGACCCATGCCATGGCGGCACCTCCGTTGATCGGTTACGGGGGTGCGCCGTCTTTTCAGGGTCCCGGTACGACGCGCTCGTCGGGTTCCCTCCACCGTAGCAAAGCGCGGCGGACGCTTGGTCCGGCCGAGGGGGCGGGGTCCGCCTGTACCGCTGAGCCCCGCCCCCCGGTCCCGGCTCAGCGGTAGAGGCGGACGTCGGCGACGCTCCACCAGTTGCCGGCCGTGCCGGTCTGGGTGACACGGACGTAGCGCGCGGCGGTGGGCCGCAGGTCGACGGTGGTGAGCTGGCCGGTGCCCGGGCCGCTCGCGGCGGTCCGCCAGTGCGTGCCGTCGTCGCTCAGGGAGACCTGCCAGCCGCGGGCGTAGTCGCCGAGGTTGTCGCCGCTGTCGACGGCGACCCGGCGGAACGCGGTGCGCCGGCCGAGGTCGAGCTGGAGGTACTGGCCGGGGCTCTGGGCGGCGCCGCTGGTCCAGCGGGTGCTGCCGTCGTCGTCGGCCGCGAGCCCCGGCGCGCCCTGGCCGGCCGGCGAGGCGGTGACGGTGGCCCCGGTCAGCGGCACGGCGTGCAGCGGGCTGGTCAGCGCCGGGCTGCCGGGCCAGGTGAAGGTGGCCAGTGCGCCGCCGGGCAGGGTGTAGGCGAAGCTCCGGTCGCCCACGGCGACGGCGAAGGACCGCGGCGCGTCGTTCTCGTTGTGCACCACCAGCGCGGTGGAGCCGTCGGGGTTGCGGAAGGCCACGTCGGTGAGCTGGCCGTTCCAGCCGGTGGTGCCGTAGTTGGTGCTGGCGATGCGGACGGCGCCGGGCTCCACGAACTTCGAGAGGTGGCCGATGGTGTAGAACTCCGCGTTCTGGGTGACCGTGCCGTCGGGGCGCACCGTCAGGAACGCCGTGCAGGTGTCGCAGCCGCCGTTGTGCGGACCGCCGGAGGGGTCGAGCGCGAGGTTCCAGTCCGCGACGGACTTGGCCCAGTTGCGGGTGGTGCCCACGGTGATGGTGCGGGCGTGCCAGGTCAGGGTGCCGCGGAAGATCTGGTCGGGGGTGTCGGTCGCGCCGTGCGAGCCGGAGCACTCGGTGAACCAGATGCCCTTGTCGGGGTGCGCGTCGTGCAGGGCGCTCTGGGCGCTGGGGTCGCCGGCGTAGCAGTGGTAGGCGGTGCCGGCGACCCACCGGGCGGCCGGCCCGTCCAGCACCTGGTACGGGTAGTCGGTCTCGGGGTCCTCGCCGAGCTGCTGCGCGGTCTTGACGTCGTCGGGGTGGGTGGTCCAGTTGTGGTCGTAGGCAAGGATCTTGGTGTGCGGGCTGGCGCGGTGCAGCAGCGGTCCGAGCGCCTCGATGACGGCGGCCTCCTGGCGGACCGGCAGGTCGGTGCCGGGGTAGGCGTTGGGCTTGCGGTTCTGCGGCTCGTTCTGGACCGTCAGGTAGTCCACCCGCACGCCGGCCGCGGCGTACGCCTGCACGAACTTCACCAGGTAGCGGGCGTACGCCTGGTAGACCGCGGGATCGTCCTTGAGGTGGCCGCCGACCAGGGAGCCGGAGTCCTTCATCCAGGCCGGCGGGCTCCAGGGCGTGGCCAGCACGGTCAGCCGCGGGTTGAGCTGCTCGGCGCGGCGCAGCAGCGGCAGGATCTGCGCCTGGTCGTGGGCGATGCTGAAGTGCTTCAGGCCGAAGTCGGTCTGGCCGGCGGGCACGTCGTCGTAGGTGTAGTGCGCGGTCGCGGCGGTGAAGTCCGAGGAGCCGACCGGCTGGCGCAGGAAGGAGACGCCGATGCCCTGCCGGGGGTCGAACAGCTGCTTCATCGCCGCGTCGCGGGCCTGGGACGGCAGCGAGGAGAGCACGGCGGCCGAGGAGTCGGTGAGCGCGCCGCCGAAGCCGTCGACGCTCTGGTAGCGCCGGTTCGGGTCGACGGTGATGGTGGTCAGGTCGGACGCGCCGGCGGCGAAGGCGACGGGCGGCTGCTGCTGGAGCCGCTGCGCGCCGTCGGCGGTGGTGACCCACACCTGTGCCTGCGGCGCCGGCCCGGCGCCGTGGGCGGCCGGCGGGGTGCTGGCGGAGGTCTGCGCCGCGGGCAGGCAGGTCAGGCAGAGCGCGGCGGTCGCGACGGCGGCGGCGCCGATGGCGCGTCGTCTCCTCATGGTTCTCCTCGGGGTGCTGACGTGCGGGGCGCACGGGAGCGCGGGCCGCCGGCTGCGGACCCGCACGTGAAACAAGCTGAAACTTTTTCTGCAACACAACGCGGGAGCCAGATAAGCCGCCGCTCGGCCCACCTGTCAATATCCGTGGCGGTTCCTGCGGGTTCCGTACGACGTCCGGCGGCTGCGCGTCCGGTCACATCCAGTGCGCGACCGCCCGCCGACCGCTAGGCTGCGCGCATGAAACGGAATCGTGTAACACGTGCCTAGGCCGCAGGCACCACAGGGACCGCGCGCGACCGTGCGGGCCATCGCCGCGGAGGCCGGGGTGTCCATCGCCACCGTGTCGCGGGTGATGAACGGCCACGCGCACGTCGCGCCGGAGACGCAGGAGCTGGTGCGCAGGGTGGTGGCCAGGCTCGGCGCCCCGCCGCCGACCCGCCGCGGCGCCGCGGCGGGCGCGATCTACGTGCGCTGCCCGTATGTGCTGACCGACTACTTCGGCGTGATCGTCTCGTCCATCGCGGAGACGCTGGACCTGCACGGGCGGCGTCTGGTGCTCAGCGCGGGCGACGCGGCCCGGGAGATCCAGGTGCTGCCGGGGCTGCCCGGCGACCCCGGCATCGCCGGCGCGGTGCTGATCGTCCCGCCCGAGCCGGAGCAGGAGCTGGAGGCCCTGCGCGCGCAGGACTTCCCGTTCGTGGTGGTCGATCCGCGCACCCCGCTCCCCCGCGACATCGCCTCGGTCTCGGCGGCCAACCTCACCGCGGCGCGCAGCGTCACCGCGCACCTGGTGGAGCTGGGCCACCGCAGGATCGGCGTGATCGGCGGCCCGGGCGACTGGCTGGCCAGCCGGTCCCGGCTGGCCGGGCACAACTCGGCGCTCGCCGACGCCGGTGTGCTCCCCTCCCCGAACTGGTGCGCAGCATCGAGCCGACCGCGGACTGGGGTTACGACGCGGCGGGCGAGCTGCTGGAGCTGGCGGAGCGTCCGACCGCGCTGGTCGCCTTCAACGACAAGGCGGCGGTCGGCGCGCTGCGGGCGGCGTACGAGCGGGGGCTGCGGGTGCCGGAGGACCTGTCGATCACCGGCTTCGACGACATCGACCTGAGCCGCAGCACGGTGCCGCGGCTGACGACGGTGCGCCAGCCGCTGGAGGAGATGGGTCGGATGGCGGTCTCGCTGCTGATGCGGTTGCTGGACCGGCACACGGTGGACACGCTGCACGTGGAGCTGGCCACCCACCTGGTGCTGCGCGGCTCCACCGGCCCGGCGCCGCGCCGCTGAACGACCGTCCTCTGAACGACCGCCCTCGGTCCTCCAGGCCGGTCCCGGACGTCAGTCCCGCGCGTCCCGCTCGTCCTGCTGGTCCCGCACGTCCTCCGCGGACACCAGGCACCAGACGGTGTGACCGCGGCCGTCGCCGTGCACGCCCCAGGCCAGCGAGAGCGTCTCGACGATGTGCAGGCCGCGGCCGTGGTCGCTCAGGCCGTCGCCGTCGCCGCGGCCGGGGAGTATGCCGCTGCCGCTGCCCTGCCCCCGCACCTCGATGCGCACGTGGTCGTCGCCCGCGTGCACGACGCAGCCGATGGTGGTGCTCGCGGTGTGCCGCAGCGCGTTGGTGAACAGCTCGCTGACCAGCAGCACCACCGTGTCCTGGAGGTCCGCGCCGCAGCCGGTGCGGGACAGGTGGGCCCGCACCCCCGCCCGCGCCTCGGCCACCGAGCCGCCGTCGGCCGGCAGCGTCAGGGCCAGGTGCCGCGAGAGCGGGGTGGACCGGAAGGTCATGTCGGTGAGTGCCACGGTCTGAGTCCTTGCGACGGGTGCCGGGCCGCGCCCCTGCGCTGGGCGGCGCACACGAAGACGTGGGGGCCCCTCCCGGGTACGGGCCCCCACGCCGCGACCCGCCGGCGCTTTCTCGGGACGCCGGAGGAGAGGCGCAGGAGGAGCCCCGTCCCCCGGGAGTACCCGGCTACCGACTGCCACGCGTGTGTGAACGCGGTCACGAACCCACTATGATCCCCGACATCCACAAAGAGCAAGAGACGGTCTGATAATTTCATCCAGACCGTGCCCGGGCATATGCCCCGGGGCACGGCGATGGCACACTGCACCCCATGACGTGCGTGCGAGGAGGAGACGGGACGTGACCGCAGCCCAGTCGGCCAACGCCACGACCATCCGCCTGATGGTCCTCGGGCGGCGGCTGCGCGATCTGCGGGTGGCCGCGGGCCGCTCCTTCGAGGACGCCGCGCTGCTGCTGGACGTGGCCCCGCTGACCATCCGCCGCATGGAGCTGGCCCGCGGCCGCTGGAAGCTGCCGTACGTCCGCACGCTGCTGGAGGCGTACGGCGTGCCGGACGACGAGGCCCGGGTCTTCATGGACCTGGTCAGGGAGGCCAACCAGCCCGGCTGGTGGCACCGCTACCGCGACGCCCTGCCCTCGTGGTTCAGCGGCTACGTGAGCCTGGAGGAGGCCGCCAGCCTGATCCGCGCCTACGAGCCGCACTACATCCCCGGACTGCTGCAGACCGAGGACTACGCACGGGCGGTGCTGCGCCGCGGCGTCCACGACAACGTGCGCGAGGTGGACCGCCGGGTCGCGCTGCGGATGGAGCGGCAGCGGCTGCTGACCGGCGCCCGGCCGCCGGAGCTGTGGGTGGTGATGGACGAGACCGTGCTGCGCCGGCCGATGGTGCCGCCCGCGGTGCTGCGGGCGCAGGTGGACCGGCTGATCGAGCTGCTGGACCTGCCCCATGTGAAGCTGCAGATCATGCCGTTCGAGGTCTGCGCCCACGAGGGCATGTACGGGCCGTTCCACATCTTCCGCTTCCCGCACGAGGAGATCTCGGACGTCGCCTACGTCGAGAACCTGGTCGGGGCCGTCTATCTCGACGAGTACGACGACGTCACCAATTTCCAGGAGGCCCTGGACCGGATGTGCGCGCAGGCGCTCCCGGTCAGAAGCGCCGGCGCGTTCCTGGCCGGAATCCGTAAGGAGCTTTGAGCACGTGTCCCGCATTCACAACGCCGTTCGAGAACTGGGCGAAGAGGGCTGGCACAAGCCCTGGAGCGGCAGCAACGGCGGCTCTTGCGTCGAGGTCAGGAAACTGCCCGACGGCCGTTTCGCGGTCCGCCAGTCCACCGACCCCGAGGGCCCGGCGCTGATCTTCACGCACACCGAGCTGGCGGTGTTCGCCCGTGGCTGGGAGGACGGGCAGGCCCTCCTGGCCGCCTCCTGACCTCCGTGGTCGTCATGAACCTCACGCACGTCGCAGTGGCAGCAGTGGAACCGGAGGAGCGAGAAGATGTCGGACGGCATGGCCTGGACACGGCGGCCGGCGGGTTACCAGCCGCCGGAGATCGACACCAGCGTCCCGCATTCGGCGCGGGTGTACGACTACATCCTCGGCGGCAAGGACAACTACCCGCCGGACCGTGAGGCCGCCGAGAAGATGCTCGCCGGCTGGCCCGGTTTCCGGCTGTCGGCGCGGGAGAACCGCACCTTCATGCACCGCGCGGTGCGGTATCTGGCCGAGCAGGGCATCGACCAGTTCCTCGACATCGGCACCGGCATCCCCACCTCCCCCAACCTGCACGAGGTCGCCCAGGGCGTCGTCCCCGCGGCGCGTGTGGTGTACGTCGACAACGACCCGATCGTGCTGGCGCACGCCGGGGCCCGGCTGAACAGCACCCCCGAGGGCCGGATCGCCTACCTGCACGCGGACATGAGGGACCCGGACGCGGTGTTCGAGTCCCCCGAGGTCGGCGAGACGCTGGACCTGAGCCGGCCGGTGGGGCTGTCGATCATCGCGGTGCTGCAGTTCGTGACCGACGACCAGCAGGCGTACGACCTGGTCAGGCGGTATCTGGCGCCGCTGCCCGCGGGCAGTTTCCTGGTCATCTCGACGGTGACCATCGCCTCCAACACCGAGCAGATCGGCGGGGTGGTGGCGGAGTACACCCGGCGCGGCATGCCGGCCAGGCACCGCACCCGCGAGCAGGTCGAGCCGTTCTTCGAGGGCCTGGAGCAGGTCGACCCCGGGATCGTGCTGGTGCACCGCTGGCGCCCGGAGCCGGGCTCCGAGGGCCGGGTCAAGGACTCCGACGTGGCGATGATCGGCGCGGTGGCCCGCAAGCCGTGACGCACGCGGCCCGGGCCGCCGGGCCCGGGCCGCGCACCGTCGGTCAGCCGACGGCGATGTCCACGTGCTGGGGGTAGAAGGCGACGTGGCCGGCGATCTCGCGCACCGCGTCGTACGGCTTGTCGTACGTCCACACCGCGTCGGCCGTCTCGCCCTGCGGGCCCACCAGGGTGTAGTAGGACGCCTCGCCCTTGTACGGGCAGTAGGTGTGGGAGTCGGTGGGCCGCAGCGCGCCCTCGGCGACGTCCTCGTAGGGGATGTACTGGACGACCGGGTACGTGGACTCCGCGAGCGAGAGCGCCCGCGTGGTGTCGGCGATGACGCGGTCGCCGGCCCGGACCACGACGCGGGCCCCGGTCGGCTCGACGGTGATCGGGTGGTCGGGGCCGGGCGTCTTGACAGGGCGGGTCATGGTGTCCTCCGCGGAAGTTGCGCCTACACGTTCCTCTTGCGGCGTCAACCGGCCGGTGCCGCCGCGCATTCCCCGCCTCGGCCGCCGGTCGCCGTTCCGGGGCATGCGCCCCCGGGCGGCCGGCACGGCGCCGTCGCGCGCCTCCCGCGGCTCAGTCCCGGGCGACCTTGCGGTTCGCGCGCAGCCACTCCCTGTTCATCGCCGTGATGGAGGTGAGCGGGATGCCCTTGGGGCAGGCGGTCGCGCACTCGCCGGCCAGGGTGCAGCCGCCGAAGCCCTCGGCGTCCATCCGGGCGACCATGTCGAGCACCCGGGTCTCCCGTTCGGGGGCGCCCTGCGGCAGCGCGCCGAGGTGGTTGACCTTGGCGGAGGTGAAGAGCATCGCCGAGCCGTTGGGGCAGGCCGCGACGCAGGCGCCGCAGCCGATGCACTCGGCGTGCTCGAAGGCCCGGTCGGCGTCGGCCTTGGGCACCGCGGTGGCGTGCGCCTCGGGCGCGGAGCCGGTGGGCACGCTGACGTAGCCGCCGGCCTGGATGATCCGGTCGAAGGCGGAGCGGTCCACGACCAGGTCGCGGACCACCGGGAAGGCGGCGGCCCGCCAGGGTTCGACGTCGATGGTGTCGCCGTCGCGGAAGGCGCGCATGTGCAGCTGGCAGGCGGTGGTGCGCTCGGGGCCGTGCGCCTGCCCGTCGATGACCAGGCTGCACGCGCCGCAGATGCCCTCGCGGCAGTCGTGGTCGAAGGCGATCGGCTCCTCGCCGGCGAGGGTGAGCCGCTCGTTGAGGGTGTCGAGCATCTCCAGGAAGGACATGTCGGGCGAGACGCCGTCCACGTCGTACTCCCGCATGGCGCCGGGCGCCTCGGGGTTCTGCTGGCGCCAGACGCGCAGGGCGATCCTCATGCGTAGCTCCGCTGGGTGGGGTGGACTTCGGTGAAGACGAGGGCCTCCTTGTGCAGCACCGGGGCCCGGCCGGTGCCGGTGAACTCCCAGGCGGCGGCGTAGCTGAACTCCTCGTCGCGGCGCTCCGCCTCGCCGTCGGGAGTCTGGGACTCCTCGCGGAAGTGGCCACCGCAGGACTCGGAGCGGTGCAGCGCGTCCAGGCACATCAGCTCGGCGAGTTCGAGGTAGTCCACGACGCGGTTGGCGCGTTCCAGGGACTGGTTGAACTCGGCCGGCCCGCCGGGCACCTTGACGCGCCGCCAGAACTCCTCGCGGATCTGCGGGATGCGCTCCAGCGCCTTGCGCAGTCCCTGCTCGGTGCGGGCCATGCCGCAGTGCTCCCACAGCAGGTCGCCGATCTCGCGGTGGAAGGAGTCGGCGGTGCGGTCGCCGTCGACGGCGACCAGCAGGTTCAGCCGGTCCTCGACGTCGGCGACGGCTTCGGCGACCGCCGGGTGCCCGGCGTCCAGCGGCAGCTGCGCGGGGGTGCGGGCGAGGTAGTCGTTGAGCGTCGCGGGCAGCACGAAGTAGCCGTCGGCCAGGCCCTGCATGAGGGCGGAGGCGCCGAGCCGGTTGGCGCCGTGGTCGGAGAAGTTGGCCTCGCCGATCGCGAACAGCCCGGGGACCGTGGTCTGCAGGTCGTAGTCCACCCACAGGCCGCCCATCGTGTAGTGCACGGCCGGGTAGATCCGCATCGGCACCTGGTACGGGTCCTCGGCGGTGATCCGCTGGTACATCTCGAAGAGGTTGCCGTACTTCGCCTCCACCGCCTTGCGGCCCATCCGGGCGATGGCGTCGGCGAAGTCCAGGTAGACGCCCTGGCCGCCGGGGCCGACGCCGCGGCCCTCGTCGCAGACGTTCTTGGCCGCGCGCGAGGCGATGTCGCGGGGGACGAGGTTGCCGAAGGAGGGGTAGATCCGCTCCAGGTAGTAGTCGCGCTCGTCCTCGGGGATCTGGTCCGGCGGCCGGGTGTCGCCCTTGGCCGCGGGCACCCAGATCCGGCCGTCGTTGCGCAGCGACTCGCTCATCAGGGTCAGCTTGGACTGGTGGTCGCCGCTGCGCGGGATGCAGGTGGGGTGGATCTGGGTGAAGCAGGGATTGGCGAACAGGGCGCCGCGCCGGTGGGCCCGCCAGATCGCGGTGGCGTTGGAGTTCATGGCGTTGGTGGACAGGTGGAAGACGTTGCCGTAACCGCCGGTGGCCAGCACCACCGCGTCGGCGAAGTACGGGGTGATCTCGCCACTGACCAGGTCGCGGGCGACGATGCCGCGGGCCGCGCCGTCGACCACGATCAGGTCGAGCATCTCGGTGCGCGGGTGCATCTCGACGCCGCCTGCGGCGATCTGCCGGGACAGCGCCTGGTAGGCGCCGAGCAGCAGCTGCTGCCCGGTCTGGCCGCGGGCGTAGAAGGTGCGGGAGACCTGGACGCCGCCGAAGGAGCGGGTGTCGAGCAGCCCGCCGTACTCGCGGGCGAAGGGCACGCCCTGCGCCACGCACTGGTCGATGATCTCCACGGAGATCTGCGCCAGCCGGTGCACGTTGGACTCGCGGGCGCGGAAGTCGCCGCCCTTGACGGTGTCGTAGAACAGCCGGTGGATCGAGTCGCCGTCGTTGCGGTAGTTCTTCGCGGCGTTGATGCCGCCCTGGGCGGCGATGGAGTGGGCTCGGCGCGGGGAGTCCTGGTAGCAGAACTGCACGACGTGGTAGCCCTGTTCGGCGAGCGTGGCGCCGGCCGAGCCGCCGGCCAGGCCGGTGCCGACGACGATCACGGTGCGCCGTCTGCGGTTGGCGGGGTTGACCAGCTTCGCCGCGAAGCGGCGGGCGTCCCAGCGCTCGGCGATCGGCCCCTGCGGCGCCTTGGTGTCGGCGACCGGCTCGCCGGTCCGGTACTGCGTGTATGCGTTCATCTCGGCTCAGCTCACGATTCCGGTCATGACGCCGACGGGCACGGCGATGAAGCCGGCCGTCAGCACGAGGGCGATGGCGTTCGCGACGGTCCTCAGCGCCCGGTCGCGGGTCGGGCTGCCCGCGCCGAGGGTCTGCGCGGCGCTCCACACGCCGTGCCGCACGTGCAGGCCGAGGGCGAGCATCGCGACGATGTAGACGGCGTCGCCGTACCAGGTGGAGAAGGTGTCCACGACGTTCTGGTACGGGTGGCCCGGCTGGTAGCCGCCGGGGTGGGCGGTGCCGGTGGTCAGGTCCAGCAGGTGCCAGACGACGAACAGCAGCAGGATCACGCCGCCCCAGCGCATGGTGCGGGTGGCGTAGGAGGCGCGCGCTCTGCGGTGGACGTAGCCGACCGGCCGGGCCCGCTGGTCGCGGCGGCTGAGCTGGTAGGCGCAGACGCCGTGCGCGAGGACGGACGCGACGAGCACCACGCGGATGATCCACAGCGCCCACGCGTAGTGCAGGAAGGGCTCGCCGAGGGTGCGCAGCCAGTGCGCGTAGCCGTTGAAGTCGCCGGGGCCGAAGAAGATCTTGAGGTTGCCGAACATGTGGACCAGCAGGTAGAGCAGCATGACCAGCCCGCTGACCGCCATGATGGTCTTCTTGCCGACGGTGGAGTCCCACAGCGTCCGGGGCATCGACGGCCGTCGGTCCGTGCGCGTTGCCAGTGCCATGGTCACCGACGGTAGACGCGGACATGTCCAGTGGTCCAAGACATGGTTCAGCTCGTATCCATAGGCAGTGGCTATCACTGCGCTATGCTGGCGCTGTGCAGTTGCAGCAGCTCGCGTACTTCGTGGCCGTCGCCGACGCCCGGCACTTCACCCGTGCGGCGGAGGAGGTGCACGTCTCGCAGCCGTCGCTGTCGCAGCAGATCAGGGCGCTGGAGAAGGAGCTGGGCGCGGAGCTGTTCAGCCGGGCACGGGGGAACATCGCGCTGACCGACGCGGGCGAGGCGCTGCTGCCGCTGGCCCGCCGGATCCTGGCGGACGCCGACACCGCGCGCCACGAGGTGCAGGAGCTGGCACAGCTGCGCCGCGGCCGGGTGCGCCTGGGCGCGACGCCGAGCCTGTGCACCGGGCTGCTGCCCGACGTGCTGCGCGACTTCCACGGCCGGCACCCCGGCATCCACCTGTTCATCGAGGAGGGCGGGTCGCACGACCTGGTACGGCAGCTGGCGCGCGGCGCGCTGGACCTGGCGCTCGTGGTGCTCCCGCTGCCCAGCCCCTCCCCCGCGCTGACCACGATCGAGCTGTTCCAGGAGGACCTGGTGGCGGTCTCCTCGGCCGAGACGCCGGCGCCGCGCTCGCCGCTGCGGATCGCGGACCTGGAGGGCCGGCCGATGGTGATGTTCCGGCACGGCTACGACCTGCGGGAGCTGACGCTCGCGGCCTGCCGGGCGGCCGGCTTCGAGCCGTACCTGACGGTGGAGGGCGGCGAGATGGACGCGGTGCTCGGCTTCGTGCGGGCCGGGCTCGGGCTGGGCGTGGTGCCCAGCACCGTGGCCGCGAGGACCGCCCAGGGTTTGCGGGTCACGCCCTTCGCCCGCCCGGGGCTGCGCCGCACCGTCGCGCTGGCGCACCGCAGCGACGTGGCGCCGCCGCGCGCCGCGCGGGTGCTCCAGCAGGTGGTGCAGGAGGCGGCGCGGCGCGCGGTGACGGCGAGCGGGCTGCACCCGCCGGCCGGGAGCGGCACGCCCGCGGGAAGCGGGGCCGGGCGGTGAGGCGCACCGGGCCGGCGGCACGGTCCGGACCGGCGGCACGGTCCGGACCGGGGACGCGGCCCGAACCGGCGGCGCGGCCCGGCTCTCCGGCCCGGGCCGGGTCCTCCGCGCGCACCGGGCCCGTGGCCGATGTGCGGGCCTGGCGGCCCGCGGTGTCCGGCATCGCCGAGGTGCTGCACGCCCACTTCACCGACCACGCCTACCCGGTGCACACCCATGACACGTGGGACGTGATGATCCTGGACCACGGCGTCGTCGACTTCTCGCTGGACCGCCGGCGGCACGGCGCGTGGGACGCCGCCCGGGTGGTGCTGCTGCCGCCGGGCGTGCCGCACGACGGGCGCACCGTGTTGCCCGCCGGCTTCCACAAGCGGGTGCTGTACCTGACCACCGACGTGCTCCCCGAGCGCCTCGCCGGCGCCGCGGTCAAGGGCCCGGTGCTGGCCGACCCGGAGCTGCGCCGGGCCGTGCACCGGCTGCACACCGCGCTGGCGCACCGCGACGACGCGCTGGAGGCCGAGTCGCGCCTGGCGTTCGTGCGCGAACGGCTGCTGGCCAGGATGGACGGGCTGCGCCCCCGGCCGCCCGGCCGGGAGGGCGACCGGCTCGCCGCGCGGCTGCGCGAACTGCTGGACGCCAGGGTCGCCGACGGACTGACGCTGGAGGAGGCCACGGCGATCCTGCACGCGCACCCGACGCACCTGGTCCGCAGCTTCAGCCGTGCCTACGGCCTGCCGCCGCACACCTACCTGACCGGCCGGCGGATCGACCGCGCCCGCGCGATGCTGCTGGCCGGGGCGCGTCCCGCCGAGGTGGCGGCGGCGGTCGGCTTCTACGACCAGGCGCACTTCAGCCGCCACTTCAGCCGGCACATGGGGGTGCCGCCGGCCCGCTTCGGCGCGGGCCGGCGGAGCCGAGCGGGCGCCGGCCCGGCCGACGCCGGGCCGGAACCGCTCAGTGCGTGGCGATCGCCGGGTCGCTGACGCCGGGCCTGCCGGTCTCCACGTGCCCGGCGAACCGCCGCGCGAAGGCGGCGTCGTGGTCGCCGACCACGGTGACGTCGTACCACCGGCCGCTCCTGGCCGGCTCGACCCAGTAGGTCTCGCGGTGGCCCGCGCGCACCACGAGGGTGCGGTGCCGGCCGTCGTAGGCGTTGCTGACGGTGAGCCGGACGTCCCGGCGGCCGGGGTTGGCCAGAGTGAGTTCGACCCGCCCGGTGGCGGCGTGATGGCGGGCGGTCACCTCGGGCCGGCGGTGTGCGCGGTGCCGCGGAAGGCCCGCAGGAAGCCCCCGGCCCGTGCACGGTCAGGTCGTAGGCGCCCTGCTGGGCGGCGGTCTGCCAGCTGCCCTCGATGCTGTGGCCGGCCCCGGTGGTGTACGTCCAGGGGCCGTCGGTGCGGTTGGCCGACGTGACGTGGAAGCAGGCGCCGGCGCCGGGGCCGCCGGAGAAGGTCAGGACGACCTCGCCGTCCGCGGCCCGCACGGTCGCGTCGGTCAGCGGTTCGTAGGGCAGCGGACGGGTCGGGCGGGCGCCGCGCTCCTGTGCGGGCAGCCGCTGGTCCGCCGGCGGCACCGGCACGTAACTGTCGTGCCGGTCGCCGTCGGTGGGCCGGTAGCCGTCGGTGCCGGGCAGCCGCGCGGGTCGGTCGTGCGCGAGCGAGAAGTCGAAGGCGGAGGTCAGGTCGCCGCACACGGCGCGGCGCCAGGGCGTGATGTTCGGCTCGCGCACCCCGAAGCGGCGCTCCATGAACCGGATCAGCGAGGTGTGGTCGAAGACCTCGGAGCAGACGTAGCCGCCGGTGCTCCAGGGCGAGACGACCAGCATCGGCACCCGCTGGCCCAGGCCGTAGGGACCGGCCGCGTAGGTGCTGCCGCCGGGGTAGATCTCGCCCTCGGTGGAGACCGTGGAGCCGCCGCGGCCGGCGGCGGGCGGCGCGAACGGCGGCACGACGTGGTCGAAGTAGCCGTCGTTCTCGTCGTAGGTGATGAACAGCGCGGTCCTGCTCCACACCTCGGGGTCGGAGGTGAGCGCGTCGAGCACCTGCGAGACGTACCAGGCGCCGTAGTTCGCGGGCCAGTTGGGGTGCTCGGAGAACGCCTCGGGCGCGGCGATCCAGGAGACGGCGGGCAGTCGGCCGGCCTTGACGTCGGCGCGCAGCACGTCGAAGAAGCCGTCGCCGGCCGCGGCGTTCGTGCCGGTGCGGGCCTTGTCGTACAGCGGGTCGCCGGGCCGGGCGGTGCGGTACTGGTCGAAGTACAGCAGGGAGTTGTCGCCGTAGTTGCCGCGGTAGGCGTCCTCGATCCAGCCCCAGGAGTGCGCGGCGTCCAGGCCGTCGCCGATGTCCTGGTAGATCTTCCAGGAGATCCCGGCCTGCTCCAGGCGCTCGGGGTAGGTCGTCCAGGCGTAGCCCGCCTCGGAGTTGTCCAGCACCGGGCCGCGGCCCTTGCCGTCGTTGCCGGTGTAGCCCGACCACATGTAGTAGCGGTTGGGGTCGGTGCCGCCGATGAACGAGCAGTGGTAGGCGTCGCACACGGTGAAGGCGTCGGCGAGCGCGTAGTGGAACGGGATGTCGTCGCGGGTCAGGTACGCCATGGTGCCGGCGGACTTGGCCGCGATCCACCGGTCGTAGCGGCCGTCGGCGAACGCGGCGTGGCTGCCGGTCCACTCGTGGTTCAGACCCTCGATGAACTGCAGCCCCAGGTCGTCCGCGTCCGGGCGGTACGGCAGCACCTCGCGGTCGCCGTCCGGCTGGTGGAAGACCGATCTGCCGCTGGGCAGGGTGACCGGGCGGGGGTCGCCGAAGCCGCGGACGCCGCGCAGCGTGCCGAAGTAGTGGTCGAAGGACCGGTTCTCCTGCATCAGGACGACGATGTGCTCGACGTCCTTCAGCGTGCCGGTGCGCCGGTGGGCGGGGATGGCGGCGGCACGGGTGATGCTGCCGGACAGGGCGGTGAAGCCCGCGGTGGCGCCGGCGATCTGGAGGAAGCGCCTGCGGTTGAGTTCGGTCATGGCTGCGCTGGCCTCTCCGCTGGGGAAGGGTGTTCGGTGAGGGTCGCCCAAGGTCAGCGAGCGCAGGCGAAGGCCCGGTGTCCACCGCGTGTCGCGGGACGGTACGCGGCGGGAACAGCGCACGGTGGAGCTTCCGACGCCGTCCGGCAAACCGGCGTTCACCCGCCCGTGGCCGCCGGGCGGGAGCCTGCACGCGTCACGCGCCCAGGCACCGAGGAGCGACCATGGAACCACAGTTGGAGACGCCAGAGCACCGTGCGGCGGACGGGGACGGAAACGGGAGCGGAGCCGGGGACGGCACGCGCGGCGCCGACGGCAACGGCGGGGGCGTGAGCCGCCGCGCCGCGGTGGGCCTGCTCGGCACCGCGGGCGTCGGCGCGGTCGCGGCGCCGCTGCTGGCGGCCGGGCCCGCGGCGGCCGACTCGCCCGCCGCTCCCGCCGCCTCGCCGGCCTTCCTGCCCTCCCCCGACGCCGCCGGGGCTCCCCCGGTGCAGGGCCTGCACCTGACCTTCGGCAGGGACCCGTCCACCCAGATGGTCGTCTCCTGGATCACCGACGGCCCGGTCAAGCGCCCCCGGGTGCTGTACGGCACGCTCGGCCACGGCCTGGGCTCGGGCGCCACGGCGCGCACCCGCACGTACCGCGACGGCGTCTCGGGCCGCACGGTCTACGTGCACCACGCGCTGCTGACCGGGCTGCGGCCGGGCAGCGACTACCTCTACCTGGTCTCGCACGACGGCGCGACGCCGGACAGCGGCACCTTCAAAACCGCGCCGCGCGGCCGGCAGCCGCTGACCTTCACCAGCTTCGGCGACCAGTCCGCGCCGCAGGTGACATGGTCGGCGGCCGGCGTCGCCACGCTGGACGCCAACTCCACGCCCGCCACCAAGGACATCGTCACCGGCGTGGAGACGGTGGCGCCGCTCTTCCACCTGCTCAACGGCGACCTGTGCTACGCCAACCTGGACGTGGACCGGGTGCGCACCTGGAACAACTTCTTCACCAACAACACGCGTTCGGCCCGCTTCCGGCCCTGGATGCCGGCCGCGGGCAACCACGAGATCGAGAACGGCAACGGGCCGATCGGACTGGGCGCCTACCAGACCTACTTCGAGCTGCCGTCCACCGAGACGGACGCGGAACTCGCCGGCCTGTACTACACGTTCACCGCGGGCTCGGTGCGGGTGATCGTGCTGCAGAACGACGACGTGTGCCTGCAGGACGGCGGCGACGTCTATGTCAACGGCTACTCCGGCGGCCGTCAACTGGCCTTCCTGGAGCGGGAGCTGAAGGCCGCGCGGGCGGACCGCGAGGTCGACTGGGTGGTCGTCGCGATGCACCAGGTGATGATCAGCTCCTCCGACGCCAACGGTGCGGACCTGGGCCTGCGCGAGAAGTACGGGCCGCTGTTCGACCGCTACGGCGTGGACCTGGTGGTCTGCGGCCACGAGCACAACTACGAGCGCTCGCTGGCGGTGCGCGGCGTGGTCGGCGGCAGCGAGACGCTGACCCCGAACCCGGTCTCGACCCGCACCGACGACATCGACACCGGACTGGGCACCGTGCACATGGTGCTGGGCGGCGGCGGGGTCTCCGGCACCACCAACCAGTCCTTCTTCAAGGACGGCACCGCCAAGGTCATCACCGCGGTGGCCGACAGCCGCCCGGCGGGCGGCAAGCGCGCGGCGACGTACGTCAGGGAGCAGGCGGTCTGGACCGGCGTCCGCGACCTCGACCACCCCTACGGCTTCGCGGCGTTCACCGTGGACCCGGGCCGCTTCCCCGGCGACACGACCCGGCTGCACGTCACGTACTACAACGTGAACAAGCCGAACGGTGAGCTGTCGGTCTTCGAGCGCTTCACGCTGCACCGCAAGCGGTCCGACGGGCGGCGCTGAGGCGCGTCGGGACCGGTCCGCGGGGCGCAGTCGGCGGGGAGCCCGGTCGGCGGGTCGCCTCGCCGGTCGCGCTCAGCCGGTCGCGGTCAGCCGGCGGCGCTCAGCCGGCGGCGGGCCCAGGTCGTTCCGGGCCGGCCGCCGCACGGCCGGGCAGAGTGACCGTGAAGGCGGTCTCGCCGGGCCGGACGGCGAGCGCCGCCTCGCCGCCGTGGGCCGCGGCGACCGCGGTGACGATGGACAGTCCCAGGCCCGCGCCGGAGTCGGAGCGGCGGCGCGGGTCGCGGGCGAAACGCTGGAAGACGGTGGCGCGCAGCGGCTCGGGGATGCCCGGTCCGTCGTCGGCGACGGCGAGCACGGTGGCGCGCGCGTCCTGGCGCAGCCGCACGGTGACGCGGGTGCCCGGCGGGGTGTGCACGCGGGCGTTGGCCAGCAGGTTGGCGAGGAGCTGGTGCAGCCGGGGGCCGTCGCCGTCGACGGTGACCGGCTCCTCGGGCAGGTCGAGCGTCCAGCGGTGACCGGGGCCGGCCGCCCGCGCGTCGTCCACCGCGTCGAGCACCAGCCGGGTCAGGTCGACCGGTTCGCGGGCCAGCGGGCGGCCGGCGTCGAGCCGGGCGAGCAGCAGCAGGTCGTCGACCATGCCGCTCATCCGGGCGGACTCCGCGGCGATCCGCTCCAGCGACCTGCCGACGCCGTCCGGCACCGGGCCGGGGTGGCGCAGGGCGAGTTCGGCGTGACCGCGGATGGCGGCGACGGGCGTGCGCAGTTCGTGGCTGGCGTCGGCGGCGAAGCTGCGCAGCCGCTCCTGGCTGGCCTGCCGCTTGCCCAGCGCGCCCTCGACGTGGCCGAGCATGCGGTTGAGCGCGGCGCCGACCTGGCCGACCTCGGTGCGCGGATCGGAGTCCGGCACCCGGTCGGGCAGCGCGACCTCGCCGCTGTCCAGCGGCAGCGCGGTCACCGCGGTCGCGGTGGCGGCCACCCGCCGCAGCGGCCGCAGCGACCAGCGCACCCAGAACGCGCCGGCCGCGCCGGCGACGAGCAGCGCGCCGCCGAAGACCGCCGCCTCGACCGCGATCAGCCGCTTCTCCGCGTCCTCGACGCCGCTCATCGGCATGCCGGTGACCAGCACGTCGCCGTCGTCCCCGGCGATCGCGCTGGCCCGGTAGTCGCCGAGCGCCGACAGGTGGAGGCCGCGGCAGCGTCCGTCGGCGGGGAGGGCGGCGATGGCCTTCCGGTCGGCGGCGGACAGCGTGACCGAGGTGTCCGCGCCGGCCCTGACCACCGCGGCGCCGGTGATGCCGCCGTGCAGCAGGCGCGCGCCGAAGGTCCCGGGCGCCTGGCGCCGGGTGTCGACGTGCGCGTTGTCCGCGTCCGGCTCCCGGCCGCCCTCGCCGGTGCCCGCCGAGCCCGAGCCCCCGGCTCGGCCGGCGTCCGCCGCGTGCTCCAGGCTCGCGGGGAACCGGCCGCCGGCCTCGGCCAGCTGCTGGTCGACCCGGTCGGTGAGGAAGGCGCGCAGCCCGAGCACCGCCGCGACGCCCACGGCCGCGCAGCTGAGCGCGAGCAGCACCACGAGCCCGCAGGTCAGCCGCGCCCGCAGGGTCCGCGGCAGCAGCGCGCGCGGCACGAGCGCGCGCGGCACCGGCACCCGTGCCGCTCCGGCCCCGGCGGGGGTCCCGGCCCGAGCCCGGGTCGAGCCCGAGGGCCGGGGCTCCGACGCGGAGTCCCGCGCGGAGTCCGGCTCCGGCGGGGGCGTACCCACCCCGGTCCCGGCCGGATTCCCGACCCCGGTCCCGGCCGAGGTCCCGGCCGAAGTCCCGATCCCGGCCGGAGTCCCGATCCCGACCGCCGTCCCGGACCCGGCCGGAGTCGTCGCCGCAGTCCCCGCCGGCCCCTGCCTCCGGGTGCGCCCAGGCGCTCCCGGCACGCGCGTGCGCCGTGCCTGGCCTCTCCCGCGACGCGTCCCCGGCGGTCACCGGGGCGCCGCCCGCAGGACGTAGCCCGCGCCGCGGACCGTGTGGATCATGGGCTCGCGGCCCGCGTCGACCTTGCGCCGCAGGTACGAGATGTACAGCTCGACGATGTGCGCCTGGCCGCCGAAGTCGTAGGACCAGACGCGGTCCAGGATCTGCGCCTTGCTCAGCACCCGGCGCGGATTGCGCATCAGGTACCGCAGCAGCTCGAACTCGGTCGGCGACAGCTCGACCGCGACACCGCCCCGGGTGACCTCCCGGGCGTCCTCGTCCATCACCAGGTCGCCCACCTCCAGCACCGCCGCGTCGTCGCGGGCCCGGGTCATCCCGGCCCTGCGCAGCAGCCCGCGCAGCCGGGCCAGCAGCTCCTCCAGGCTGAACGGCTTGGTGACGTAGTCGTCGCCGCCCGCGGTCAGCCCGGCGATGCGGTCCTCGACCGCGTCGCGCGCGGTGAGGAAGAGCACGCAGACGTCCGGCTGCCCGGCGCGCAGCGCCCGCAGCACGGACAGGCCGTCGCCGTCGGGGAGCATCACGTCGAGCACGACGGCGTCCGGCCGGAAGCCGCGGGCCTCGGCGACCGCTGCCGCGGCGTCGCCGGCGGTGCGGACCTCCCAGCCCTCGTAGGCGAGGACGCCGGCGAG
>NZ_JAYMGI010000002.1:4605000-4817500 GCF_035825295.1 Actinacidiphila sp. DG2A-62 | reverse complement strand
ACGGGGCTCCGGGCGGCGGTTGGCGCGTCCTGCTCGCGGACCGGGCGATGGTGATGCTGTGCGTGCTCGGCTTCGTGATGTTCTTCGCGTGCTACGGGCAGTTCGAATCGGGCCTGTCCGCCTTCGCGGTGGAGGTCACGCGCATCTCCCCGGCCACGCTGGGTGTCGCGCTGGCCGCGAACACGGCGGTCATCGTGCTCGCGCAGTTCGTCGTGCTCCGCCTGGTCGAGTACCGCAGGCGCAGCCGGGTCATCGCGGGTGTCGGCGTGGTCTGGTCGGTGGCCTGGCTCGTCGCGTGGGTCTCCGGGCTCGTCCACGGGCACCACGTCGTCGCGGTCGCGGCGATCATCTCCACGTACGCGCTGTTCGGGCTGGGCGAGGCGATGCTCGCGCCGACCGTGTCGCCGCTCGTCGCGGATCTCGCTCCCGCGCGGATGGTGGGGCAGTACAACTCCGCGTTCGCGCTGGTCAAGCAGCTTGCGCTCGCGCTCGGGCCGGCGGTGGGCGGCCTCCTCGTCGGCGCCGGCGCCTACACCGCGTACATCGCCATGCTGGTGCTCTGCGCTCTCGGCATCACCGGCGTCGCGCTCGCGCTGGGCCGCCGGCTCTCCCCGGCACACGATCTCCCCCGACGCTCCCGCGTCGTCGCCCACTCCGCTTCCACAAACGCCCCCGTCTCCGCGTGACCCTGCGGGTGCTCCCAGCCGATCCCCCCGGCTGCCCCGTCCTCGCCATTCCCGACTGCGGGTCCACTGTGGCTGGTGGGGGCACCTCCCGGACGGAGTCGGAGAGCAGTTCCCCGCGCCCCTGAAAAACCGGCCGCCCGCCTGCCCTGAACAGTCCGTCCCCGTCCACCGGTCCGTCGTGGTTGCTCGCGCAGTTCCCCGCGCCCCTGACTACTCGGCCCGCAGCGCATGCACGGCCCGAGGGGGCGGTCCGGGGGTGTCCCCGCAGGACTTCGAAAACAACACCGGCAGAAAGCAGGCAACGAAACGAGTCACTTTCGAAGTCCGAGGAGATACCCCCGGGACGACCCCGACCCACAACGCAACCCAGCGCGCCCGGCCAAGCGCAGCGCCCGGCGTCACCGCAACGCAGCGGCGGATTAGCTCGGGAGGGCGAACTCGCACCAGACCGCCTTGCCCCCGCCCGGCGTCCGCCGCGACCCCCAGTTGGACGCGATCGTCGCGATGATCGAGATCCCCCGCCCCGCCTCGTCCGCCGGCTCCGCCCGCCGCTGCCGCGGCAGATGCTCATCCCCGTCCGTCACCTCGATGATGAGCCGCCGATCCGTGCGGCGGAGCCGCAACCGCATGGGCGGGTGCCCGTGCTTCAACGAGTTCGCCACCAGCTCGCTCGCCGCCAGCACTCCCAGGTCCCGCAGCTCCACCGGGAACCGCCACGACGCCAGCACCCCCGACGCGAACGCCCGCGCCCGCGGCGCCGCCTCGACCCCGCCGAGGAGGTCGAGCGACGCGTTCCTGAACAGCTCTGCCTCGTTGCTGCCGGAGTGATCGGGGTGTTGCAGCACCAGGACGGCCACGTCGTCGTCGTGCTCGGACGTGACGCCGAGCGACCGCAGCAGGCGGTCGCAGATGACGGCCGGCGCGCCGCTCGCGCCCGCCAGCGCCTGCGTCAGCGTGTCGACGCCCTCGTCGATGTCGCGGTCGCGCCGCTCGATGAGGCCGTCGGTGTAGAGGACGGCCGTGCAGCCGGGCCCCAGCGGGACGGCGCCGGAGGTGTGCATCCAGCCGCCGGTGCCCAGCGGCGGCCCGGTCGGCTCGTCGATACGCCGCACCTCGCCGTCCGGGTCGCGGATCAGGATCGGCAGGTGACCGGCGCTGGCATAGGAGAGCCGTCCCTCGCTGGGGTCGTGGACGGCGTAGACGCAGGTGGCGATCTGGGTGGCGTCGATCTCGGAGGTGAGGCCGTCCAGGAGCTGGACGACCTCGTGCGGCGGCAGGTCGAGCCGCGCGTAGGCCCGTACGGCGGTGCGCAGCTGGCCCATGACGGCGGCGGCGCGCACCCCGCGGCCCATGACGTCGCCGATGACGACGGCGGTGCGGCCGGCGCCGAGGGTGATCACGTCGTACCAGTCGCCGCCGACCGCGGCGTCGGTGCCGCCGGGCTGGTAGGTGGCGGCGACGCGCAGGTCGTCGGGCTGCTCCAGCTGCTGCGGGAGCAGGCTGCGCTGGAGGGTCACGGCGGTGTCGCGGAGGCGGCGCTCGCTCTCGCGCAGGCGCTCGGCCGACTGGACCTGGTCGGTGACGTCGGCGGCGAAGACAAGGACGCCGCGGCGCTCGGGGTCCTGTTCGCCGGCGCGGACCGGGGTGCAGGTGAAGGTGAAGTAACCCTGACGAGTGACGGCCGCGCCGTCCGCACGGGTGACTTTGCGCGCCTTGACGGTGCGTGGGCGACCGCTGCGGTGGACCTGGTCCATCAGCGGGAGCAGGCCGAGTTCGTCGAGTTCGGGCAGTGCCTCGCGGGCGGGGGCGCCGGCGGCGCGCGGGCCGAAGACGTCGGTGTAGGCGTCGTTGACGAAGGCGACGCGGTGGGCGGGGCCGTGGGTGACCGCGATGAGCGCGGGGAGGGTGGCGAGGAGGGCGGCGGCGCCGGTGTCCGGCCCGGAGCCCGCGCCGAGGGCGCCCGCGGCACCGGCCGTGCCGGGAGTACCCGCGCCCGCGACGGCCTCCGTGACCGCGGCGAGTCCCGTCGCGTCGGGGAATGCGCCGGGGAATGCGCCGGCGTCCGCGCCGGCGGCCTCACCGCCGCGCCCGCCCGCTGTGGCGACGGCGTCGCGCCGTCCCGTACCGCCCGCGCTCGCGGGACCGCCGGCGCCCGCGGGACCGCTCGCACCGGGCCCGGACCTCGCGCCCGTGCCCCCGTCCTGACCCCCGTCCGCGCCGCCGGCAGGCCCTCCGCCTGAGCCGCTGCCTGAGCCGCCGGCCGCGCCGCCGGTCCGGGCGCCGCCCGGCTCGCCGGGCCCGCCCGGGGAGCCGCCCGCGGGGTCGCTCGCCTTGCCGCGGGCCGCGGGGACGGCGCCACGCCGCTGTGTTCCGGGGAGCCGGCCGCTCCAGCGCGTCAGGTTCAAACGTCCGATTCCTCGTATGTGGCACTCTTTGCCAGTGCGGTTGCACGCGGGGTCACGCGTCCAGTGTGGCCGAAGCCCGGCCGCAGCGGGAATCGCGCCCCGCGCGTGGCGGGCCGCGGTCGTCGCCCGCGGTGCGCTCAGCGGCGGTCGTCGTCCGGCCCGCCGCCCGCGGCGAGTTCGAACTCGGCACGCGGGTGCTCCAGCGACCCGAGCGAGACGATCTCGCGTGTGAACAGGCCGGCGAGCACCCATTCGGCCAGCACCTTGGCCTTGCGGTTGACGGTCGGCACCCGGCTGAGGTGGTACGCGCGGTGGATCAGCCAGGCCGGATAGCCGGTGACCTTGCGGCCGTAGAGGTGCGCGACGCCCTCGTGCAGGCCGAGCGAGGCCACCGAGCCGGCGTGCTTGTGGCGGTACTCGGTGAGCTGCCCGCCGCCGCGCAGTTCGGCCACGAGGTTGTCGGCCAGGACGCGCGCCTGGCGCACCGCGTGCTGGGCGTTGGGCGCGCACAGCGCGCCCGGGTCGTCGGCGGCGAGATCGGGGACGGCCGCGGCGTCGCCGCCCGACCAGACGCCCGCCACCGGGCCGCCGTCGCCGACCACCCGCAGCGTCGCGTCCGCGCGCAGCCGGCCGCGGGCGTCCAGCGGCAGCCCGGAGGCGGCGAGCACCGGCGCGGGCTTGACGCCGGCCGTCCACACGAGCGTGCGGGTGGGCAGGTGCGCGCCGTCGGAGAGGACGGCGACGCGCCCCTCGCACGAGACCAGGCGGGTCTCCAGGCGGACGTCGACGTTGCGGCCGCGCAGTTCCCGCACCGCGTAGCGGCCCAGCTCCTCGCCGACCTCGGGCAGGATGCGCCCGGTGGCCTCGACCAGGACCCATTTCAGGTCGTCGGGCTGGATGTTGTGGTAGTAGCGCACGGCGTAGCGGGCCATGTTCTCCAGCTCGGCGAGCGCCTCGGTGCCGGCGTATCCGCCGCCGACGAAGACGAAGGTCAGCGCGGCCTCGCGGACCTCGGCGTCGCGCGTGGCGGAGGCGATGTCGAGCTGCTCCAGCACGTGGTTGCGCAGGCCGATGGCCTCCTCGACGGTCGTGAAGCCGATGCCGTGCTCGGCCAGCCCCGGCACCGGCAGGGTGCGCGAGATCGACCCGGGCGCGAGCACGAGCTGGTCGTACGGGATCTCCAGCTCGGCGCCGCCGTCCTGGGCGGTGGCGAGCGTGGCGACGGTGGCCACCCGCCGCGCGTGGTCGATCGCGCGCGCCTCGCCGACGACGATGCGGCAGCGGTCGAGCAGACGGCGCAGCGGCACGACGACGTGCCGCGGCGAGATCGAGCCGGCCGCGGCCTCGGGCAGGAACGGCTGGTACGTCATGTACGGCTGCGGTTCGACGACGACGATCTCGGCGGGCGCGGGTGCGGCGGCCCGGACCTCCGCGGTGCGCTCCTGATCGCGTTCGCGCGGCGGTTTCAGCTTGCGCTGCAGGCGCAGGGCCGCATACATACCGACATAGCCACCGCCGACCACGAGAATGCGCGGCGTGCTTCCCTTGGCCAAAGGTGTCGACTCCGTCGTCATTGCTCCATGAGGCAATGGACCACGGTCGTTTGTCCACAGGGCGGACATGATGTTTCAGGAATTTCGCCGCGGTCCACGTCCGAGGGGCGGCGGTTTGCGCGGCGCGGCGCGACGGGCCGTCAGGGCGGGGTGCGCGCGGGGCGCGCGCGGGCGGACGAGCGGGGGCGTACGGAGTGCCCGCGTGAGCCCGTAGGTGTCACGCCTTGCCCGAACCGTACCCGCCCCCTTCTTTATCGACGCGGCCTCAACTATGTTCGTATCTCGTACTACTGCGTCTCGTACGCAGCGATCTTCGTAATGGGTGGGGAGTCTCCGGGGGAGACTGACGAGATTTGCGGGGGATGGACAAATGCACATTCAGGATGTTCAGCGCGTCGCGACGTCCGCATCCGGTGGCCCCGGCGGGGCCGCCGCGCCGGGCGGCGGGACGGGGCACACGACGGGCTCGCACCGGCCGGCGCCGCTGCGGGTGGACGCACAGCGCAACCTCGAACACGTGCTGCGCGCGGCCCGCGAGGTCTTCGGCGAGCTGGGGTACGGCGCGCCGATGGAGGACGTGGCGCGTCGCGCGCGGGTCGGCGTCGGTACGGTCTACCGCCGCTTCCCCAGCAAGGACGTGCTGGTCAGGCGGATCGCCGAGGAGGAGACCGCGCGGCTGACCGAGCAGGCGCGCAGCGCGCTCGGGCAGGAGGACGAGGCGTGGTCGGCGCTGGCGCGGTTCCTGCGGACGTCGGCGGCGTCGGGGGCGGGGCGGCTGCTGCCGCCGCAGGTTCTGCGCGTCGAGGAGGGCGCGGAGGAGGCGGAGTCCGCGCAGGAGGTTCGCGGGGAGGTCCGCGAGGAGGTGCGCGGCGAGGTTCGCGGCGAGACGCGCGGCGAGGTCGGCGAGTACGGGCGGGCGTACTCGCCCGGGGGGCCCGACGCGGCGCGGGTGCCGCAGCAGCGGGTGCGGCTGCCGTTGCCGGGGGAGGCGGCGACGGCGGAGCGGGAGCGGTCGGGGCGCGAGGCCGCGGCCGGCGGCGAGGCCCGGGGCGACGCCGGGGATGGCGTGCCGGAGTTGCTGGATGTCGTCGGGCGGTTGGTGGAGCGGGCGCGGGAGGCGGGTGAGTTGAGGCGGGACGTGTCGGTGGCGGATGTGCTGCTCGTCATCGCGACGGCGGCGCCGGCCTTGCCGGATGCGGCGCAGCAGGCGGCGGCGTCCTCGCGGCTGCTCGACATCCTCCTCGACGGCCTCCGCTCTCGCCCGGGAGCGTGACGCTGGGCGCTGGGCGCTGGGCCTGACCGCGCTGCTGTGCGCTGACGTCCGGCGTTGCCCTGGCCGGGTGCGCGGCGTCGCGGTGTGCGGTCGGGGTCGCCCCGGGGGGTGACTCTCCCCCAGACTCCGTCCGGGAGGTGCCCCCGCCAGCCCCAGCGGACCGGCGGCCGGGGACGGCGAGGACGGGGCAGACGCGTAGGCCGGGTGGAAGCTCAGCGGCAGCGGCGTCGTGGAGGTTGTGTGAACGGGGGTTCACGGACGGGTGGTTCGGGGGAAGGGGGGATCGTACGGGCGGGACGTGTGCCACGCTTGCCCCGTGGACGAGGCGAACGGGGACTCCGGAACGGCCGGGAGAGGGCCGGGGGCCGACGATGAGCTGCCGCACAGGGTGCCGGAACAGCGGGACCGCATGCCGCGAGCGGACGCTTCGGACGCGCCCGCCCCGGACGGGACAAGCGCAGGCGCAGCCGCCACCGCGGACCCCGGCGCCCTCTCGGACGCCGAGCTCGTGGACCTGGTGCGGGCCGGACAGGACAGCGCGTACGAGGAGCTGTACCGCAGGCACGCAGAATCGGTACGCCGCTACGCCCGGACGTGCTGCCGGGACACGTACACCGCCGAGGACCTGACCGGCGAGGTCTTCGCCCGCACGCTGCAGGCGATCCGCGGCGGCAGCGGTCCGCAGTTCGCGGTGCGCGCGTACCTGCTCACCACCGTGCGGCGGGTCGCCGCGACCTGGGGCAGCACCGCCAAGCGCGAGCAGCTCGTCGAGGACTTCGCGGTGTTCGCGGTCAGCGCGGCCGGCTCCTCGGCGACCGAGGAGACCGCGGACCTGGGCGCGGACGTGCGCGCGATGCACGAGGCGGAGCGTTCGCTGGCGATCCAGGCGTTCCGCACGCTGCCCGAGCGGTGGCAGACCGTGCTGTGGCACACCGCCGTCGAGGACGAGTCGCCGAGCGCCGTCGCGCCGCTGCTCGGCCTGACGCCGAACGCCACGGCCGTGCTCGCGCACCGCGCCCGCGAGGGGCTGCGCCAGGCGTACCTGCAGGCGCACGTCAGTTCCAGCCTCACCACCGAGGGCGAGTGCGCGCGGTACGCCGACCGGCTCGGCGCCCATGCGCGGGGCGGCCTGCGGCTGCGCGCCGACCGGGAGTTGAACCGGCATCTGAAGGAGTGCGCGCGGTGCAGCGCGGCCTCGATGGAGCTGGCCGACCTCAACTCGGCGCTCAAGGGGCTGCTGCCGGTCGCGTACATCGGCTGGTTCGCAGCCGCCGGTGCGGCCAAGGCCGCGGCCGTCGTCGCGGGCGGCACCGCCGCCGCGGGCGCCGCGGGGGGCGCCGCCGCGGCGGCGACGGGTTCCGGGAGCAGCGCGGCCGCGGGCGGGGGCGCCGCGGCGAGCGAGGGGCTGGGCGCGCCGGTCAAGGCCGGCATCGCGGCGGGCGTGGTGGCGGTCGCCGCGGCGGCCGCGCTCGCTTTCGCGCTGACCGGGGGCGACGGCAAGCAGCCGCCTCCGCCCAAGGCCAAGGCCAAGGAGACGGTCGCCGCGCCCGTCGCGACGATCCCGCCGACGCCCGCGCCGAAACCCACGCCGTCGCCGCCGGTGGTGGCGCCGGTCGTGCCGCCGCCGTCGCCTGCGCCCACCCACGCCCCGGCGCCCGCGCCCAGGCCGAGCCCCAAGCCGTCGCCGACGCCGGTGGTCACGACGCCGCCCGCGCCGAAGCCGACGCCCAGCCCGACTCCGCCGCCCACCACTCCCCCGACGACGCCGCCGACCACACCGCCGCCCGCGCCGACCGCCTACCAGGTCGACTCGCTGCCGGTGGGCCGGCCGGGCGACGGTGCGACCGAGCCGACGATCCGGCAGGCGCCGGGCGGCTGGTGGTGGGACCGGTCGTCGCCGTCCGTCGGCGGGACGGTGTACGACCACGGCATCACCGTGCACGCGCCGTCGACCGTGACGATCGACCTCAACCGGGCGTGCGTGACGTACGACGCGCGGGCCGGCGTCGACGACCTCGTACGGGTCGCGCGGTTCGCCCGCACCCAGCTGGAGTTCTCGGTGTACGGGGACGGGGTGCGGCTGTACGGCTCCGGGCCGGTCGGGGCCGGCGACCCGGCGGTGCCGGTGCACGTGGGCATCGCCGGCTACGCGACGCTGACGCTCGTGGTCGAGCCGGTGGGCCGCGGCCTCGGTTTCGCCAACCTGGCGGACTGGGCCGACTCCACCATCACCTGCACCTGACCCGCCGGTCGGCCCCGGGCGCGCCGTGCCCGAGGCGGCCCCGGACGTCCGGTCAGCGCTCGGCGCCGGCGATCTGTGTGAGGGCCTGGAGGAACGTCTCCGGGGCCTGGCCCCCCTGGATCGCCCACTGCCCCTCGAAGACGAACGTCGGCACCGCCGTGACCCCGATCTCCCGGGCCTCCGCGATCTCGGCGAGCACTTCCTCGCGGAGTTCCTCCCCCGCGAGGAAGGAGACGACGCCGTCGCGGTCGAGCCCCGCGCGTGCCGCGACGTCCGCGAGCCGCTCCCGGTCGCCGATGTCGAGTCCCTCCCCGAAGTGCCCGGCCATCAGCAGCCCCTTGAGCCGCCCCTGGGCCTGCGGGCCGTACTCGCGCAGCGCGTAGCCCAGCAGCCGGTGCGCGAGCAGCGAGTTGTTCTCCAGCACGGTGTCGAAGTCGAAGACGACGCCCTCGGCCGCGCCGAGCGAGGCGATCCGCTCGTCCATCGCCGCGGCCTGCGCCCCGAACTTCGCCGCGAGCACCTCGCGGTGCGGCAGCGGCTCCTCGGGCGCGGACGGGTCGAGCTGGAAGGGCCGGTAGACGATCTCCACGGAGTCCGCCCCGGGGAAGTCGGCGAGGGCCTTCTCGAACCGGGCCTTGCCCAGGTAGCACCAGGGGCACGCGATATCGCTGTAGATCTCGACCTTCACGCTGCGTCCTCGTCCTCGTCCTCGGTCCTCGGTCGGTCTTCCGTCCGCTGTCCCCTGCCCAACCCCCGCGCCGGCGGCCGTATTCCCGCAGCTCAGCGCGTGCCGCCCGCGCGGGTCATCGCGCGACCTGGAGCCGCGCGACCGCGCGCGTGAGCAGGCGGACCGCGCCGACCCGGTCGGTGCCCGCCGCCGCGGCCCGCGCCGCGGCCAGCTCACGCGGGGACAAGGCGGCGTCCGCGGCGCGCCGCAGCTCCTGGTGCGCCGCCTCCTCGGGGACCGTGCGCGGCAGCGCGCCCCGCACCGCGTCCGCGGCGGCCGCGAGCCGTACGGCGTCGGCCGGGGCGCCCAGCGGCAGCAGCAGCTCGGCCGCGGCGTCCAGCTGCGCGGCGAGCACCGGATCGGTGCAGTGGGCCTCCTGCGCGGCCCGCGCGGCCTCGGCGAAGCCCGTCAGCGCGCCCAGCGGGTCGCCCTCGGCCGCGGTGATGCGGGCGCCCAGGGAGCGCATCAGCACCGGGAACACCGGGGGCGGGGTGCCCTCGGCGAGGTGCCCCTCGGCCGAGGCGTGCAGCGCGCGGGCCCCCTCGGTGTCGCCGCCGCGCAGCAGCAGCAGGCTCCTGAGATAGCGCAGGTACGTCACGGCGTCCATCACCGCGTACCGCTCGGCCTCCTCCTCGGCCTGCGCGCACAGCTTGGCGGCGGTCTCGTCGTCGCCGGAGCGGTGGGCGAGTTCGGCCAGGCGGCCGACGAGGAAGGCGCCCTCGCCGTACGCGCCCAGCTCGCGGGTGAGCGCGACGGCCGCCTCGAAGTCGGCGCGGGCCTGTTCGTACTGGCAGCGCAGCGTCTCGGCCTCGCCGCTGGCGCTGTGCAGCTGGGCGCGTATCCAGCGGTCGCCGAGGTGGGCGCACAGCTCGCGCAGTTCGGCGAGGTCGGCGTCGACGGAGGTGAGCTGGCCGGGCGCGTCCACGGCGGTGTGGGCGCGGAACATCAGCGCCGCGGCCACCTCCCAGTCGCCGCCGTACGCTCGGCAGTTGGCGACGACCATGTCGCTGCAGCCGCGCGCGTCCTCGCCGATCAGGTAGAGGGTGAACGGCCACAGCAGGCCCGGGAAGCGGGCGGCGGCGGGACCGCCCGCGCGGTAGGCGCGGCTGAGCAGTTCCGCGGTGCGCATCGCCTCCTCGGAGAACCAGTCGCGTTCGGCGGCGCCGTCGCTCTTGACCAGGAAGTCCAGCAGCCGCAGGTCCAGCCGCGGCCAGTACATCGGGTCGGCCGGGTCCTCGGCCGGCGGGCCGCCCAGCGCGATCACCCTGCTGAGCCAGCTGCCGCCCTCGTCGCGGTAGTTGCGCAGCCAGCAGAACCAGCCCATGGACAGCACCAGCGCGGCGGCGTCGGCCTCGGCGCGGGAGGCGAGGGCGCGGTTGATCGCGGCCCTCATGTTGTCCATCTCGGTCTCCATGACGTCCAGCAGCCGCAGCTGGTCGGCGCCGCGCAGCCCGGCGTCGACGGTCCTGGCCAGCTCCCGGTGGTAGGCGGTGTGCCGGGCGCCGGCCGCGGCGGCCTGCTCGGGGTGCTCGGCGAGCCGTTCCGCGGCGTACTCGTGGATGGTCTCCAGCAGGCGGTAGCGGGTACCGCCGGGGTGGCCGTGCTCGACCAGCACGAGCGACTTGTCCACCAGCTGGGCGACGGCGTCCAGCGCGTCGGGCCCGCACACCGCCTCGGCGGCGGGCAGGGTGCAGCCGCCGGAGAACACGCTCAGCGTGCACAGCGCGGCGCGCTCGGGCTCGTCCAGCAGCTCCCAGGACCAGTCGACCACCGCGCGCAGCGTCTGCTGGCGCGGCAGCAGGGTGCGGCTGCCGCCGGTCAGCAGCCGGAACCGGTCGTCCAGCCGGTCGGCGATCTGCCGCGGGGACAGCGCGCGCAGCCGGGCCGCGGCCAGCTCGATGGCCAGCGGCAGGCCGTCCAGCCGGCGGCAGATCTCGTGGACGGCCTCCTCGTCGCGCTCGGCGAGCCGGGCGCCGCCGCCGGGCACGGCCGCGGCACGCTCGGCGAACAGCCGGTACGCGGGCAGCGGCGGCAGCGGCTCGACCGGGCGCACCACCTCGCCGGGCACGCCGAGCGGCTCGCGGCTGGTGGCGAGCACGGTCACGCCGGGGCACTCGGCCAGCAGCGCGGCGGTGACCAGGGCCGCCTCGTCCACCACGTGCTCGCAGTTGTCGAGCACCAGCAGCAGGCGGCGCTGCGCGCAGTGCTCGAACAGCCGGTCCAGCGGATCGTCGGCGGTGTAGCCGGGCGAGGACAGCACGACGGTGTCGCGGCGGCCCAGCGCGTTCAGCACGGCGTGCGGGATGGCGGTGGGGTCGTCCAGCGGGGCCAGTTCGGCCAGCCAGACGCCGTCGGGGTAGTCCTCGGGGCGGGTGCGCTCGGCGGCCTCCTGTGCCAGCCGCGTCTTGCCCGACCCGCCGGACCCGGTCAGCGTGACCAGGCGGTGCGCGGCCAGATCGGCCCGCAGGTCCTCCAGGTCGCTCTCCCGCCCGACGAAACTGGTCAGCCGCGCCCGGATGTTCCCCGCACCGGCGCGGCAGCCTGCGGGTCCGCGGTCCCCTGGTACGGGCCCCGGTCCGCGTCCACCCCGCGGCCCGCGCCGGCGCGCGCCCCCGCCCCGCCGCCCGGGGCCGGGGCCGGAACGCCGGGCGAAGCCATGTCCGGGTCCGGGTCCGGACGCGGGTCCTGGCGGAGCAGCGCGGCGTGCAGCGCGCGCAGTTCGGGCCCGGGGTCGGCGCCGAGCGTCTCGGCCAGCACGGTCCTGGCGTCCTCGTAGGCCATCAGCGCGTCGGCGGTGCGGCCGGCCGCGCGCAGCGCCCTGATCAGCTGGGCGCGGAACGCCTCGTCGAGCGGGTGGTCGGCGACCGCCTCGCGCAGCAGCGGCAGCGCGTCGGCCGCGCGGCCGAGCGCGAGGTCGGCCTCGGCGCGCGCCCGCATCGCGGCCAGCCGCAGGGCTTCGGGGCGGGCCGCGGCGGCGGCGCGGTCGGGCAGGTCGGCGAGCGCGGGGCCGCGCCACAGCGCGAGGGCGCGGCTGAGCGTGGTGCGGGCGGCGGCGGGGTCGCCGCGGTCCAGGGCGGCCTCGCCGTCGTGCAGCAGCGTCTCGAAGAGGTGCAGGTCGACGGCGTCGCGCTCGGCGACCAGGCGATAGCCGCCGCCCGGTTCGGAGGCGACGGCGTCGCGGCCCACGGCTTTGCGCAGCCGCGCGACCAGTGCTTGCAGGGCGCCCGCGGCGTCGGCGGGCGGCGCGTCGGCCCACACCTCGGCGATCAGCGTGTCCTGCGGCACGGCGCGGCCCGCGTGCAGCGCGAGCACGGTCACCAGCGACCGCAGGCGCCCGCCCGCCAGCGGAACGGGAGCACCGCCCCCGTCCCACACCTGCGCAACCCCCAACACCGAATACCGCACGCCCCCCATTCTTCCCCGCCCCTCGTCGCCCGGTGCCCCCATCATCCCGCCCGGCCCCAGGCGGCGGCTGCCGACAGACCGGCCCCGCCACCGGCCGCCAGCCGCCGACGGCGAGGCAGCGCCACGCGGGCCGCCGGCGGGCGGCGGGAGCGCTGGGGAACCACCGCGGAGGCTACGCGCGCCCGGACACCCGCCCGGTCAGGGCTTGTCCCGGGGCTCGCCCGGCTCTCCCGGCTCCGGGTCACGCCGACCCAGCAGCTCGTCCGCGAGCGTCGGAAGATCGTCGAGCGGCGTCTCCTCCGCCCACTCCGGCCGAGGCCGCCGCGCCGGCTGCTGCTGCATGGACGGCAGCTCCCGCGTCCGCTCGTTCTCCGGCGTCTCGGGCCGGAACAGCCACGGCGGCACCCGGTCCGCCGGATCGGACTCCCTGGCCGTACCGGGAACCGGCGGCACCGACGGCAGCACCGCCGTCTTGTCCGCGTCGGACGTCCCCCGCGGCTCCTCCGGCGGCGCGACCGGCGGCAGCACCGTCGTCGTCTCGGACGAATCCGAACCCCCGCCCGCACCGCGGTCCGCACCCCCGCCCGCACCCTCCTCCGGCGGAGCCACCGGCGGCAGCACCGTCGTCGTCTCGGACGAATCCGAACCTCCGCCCGCACCGCGGTCCGCACCCCCGCCCGCACCCTCCTCCGGCGGAGCCACCGGCGGCAGCACCGTCGTCGTCTCCGAGGGGTCGGAGGCACCAGGGGAGTCAGAGGAGTCGGGCGGCTCGGGAACCGGCGTGATCACCGTCGTGCTGTCGGGCGACGCGGACCCGTCCGCGCCGTCCTCCTGCGGGGCCGCAGCCGGCAGCACCGCCGTCTCCTCGGCGTCGGACGCCGCCGCGGCCTCCGCTGCGGCAGCGGCTTGCGCGGCCTCCGCTGCCGCCGCCGCGCGCGCCGCCTCCGCCCGCAGCAGCGCCTCCTCCGCCTTGCGCTGCTTCTCCAGCCGCTTCTCCTCGGCCTCGGCGCGCAGCCGCGCCTGCTCCTCGGCGAGGCGGCGCAACCGCTCCTGCTCGGCCGCGTGCGCGGCCTCCTCGGCCTCGCGCCGGGCGCGTTCCTCCGCCTCGCGGCGGGCCCGCTCCTCCTCGGCCAGCCGCGCGGCCTCCGCCTCCTGCGCGGCCTTGCGCTCGGCGATCTCGCGGCGCGCGGCCTCCTCCGCGGCGCGCCTGCGCTCCTCCTCCTCGCGGCGCAGCTTCTCCAGCTGGGCCTGCCGCTCGCGCTCCTGGCGCTCCTCCTCGGCCTTGCGCGCGGCCTCCTCGGCGGCGCGCCGCGCGGCCTCCTCGGCCGCCTTGCGCTCGGCCTCGGCGCGGGCCTCGATCTCCTGGGCGGACAGCGGCAGCAGTTCGTCGAGCCGGTGGCGTACGACGGTGGTGACCGCCTCGGGCGTCTGCGCGGCGTCGACCACCAGATAGCGCGCCGGGTCGGCGGCGGCCAGCGTCAGGAACCCGGCCCTGACCCGGCGGTGGAACTCGGCCGGCTCGGACTCCAGCCGGTCGGGCGCCTCGGTGAAGCGTTCGCGCGCGGCCTCGGGCGAGACGTCGAGCAGCACGGTCAGGTGCGGCACCAGCCCGTCGGTGGCCCAGCGGGAGATGCGGGCGATCTCGGTCGGCGCGAGGTCGCGCCCGGCGCCCTGGTAGGCGACCGAGGAGTCGATGTAGCGGTCGGAGATGACGACCGCGCCGCGGGCCAGCGCGGGCCGCACCACGGAGTCGACGTGCTCGGCCCGGTCGGCCGCGTACAGCAGCGCCTCGGCGCGGTGCGAGACGCCGCCGGACGACACGTCGAGCAGGATCGAGCGCAGCCGCTTGCCGATCGCGGTCGCGCCGGGCTCGCGGGTGACGACGACCTCGTGGCCCTTGCCGCGGATCCACTCCGCGAGCGCCTCGACCTGGGTGGACTTGCCGGCGCCGTCACCGCCCTCTATCGCGATGAAGAAGCCGGTGGCGGCGGGCGCCGCGGCCGGGTCGCCGCCGCGCAGCGCCTCGCGCAGGTCGCGCCGCAGGGGTACGCCGGTGCGGTCGTCGGTCTTGCCGAGCACCAGCGCGGCGACGGGCAGCAGCAGCGCGCCGACCAGCATCATCGTGTACGCGGCGCCGCTGTGCTCGAAGGTGAAGTGGCCGTTGTGGATGCGGCGCGGGCCGATCGCCCCGGCCAGCAGCGGCGCGGCGACGGCGGCGACGCCCAGCACGGCCCGCACCACCGCGCGCAGGTGCTCGGCGGTACGGGCCCGGCGCGGCTCCTCGGCCTCCTGCTCGACCAGCAGGTGCCCGGTGTTCGCCGCGACGCCGGCGGCCAGGCCCGACAGCAGGGCGAGCAGCAGGATCGTGGTCTGGTCCGGCACGATGCCGGTGAGCAGCAGCGCGACGCCGGTCAGCGCGATCGCGAGCGCCAGCAGGCGGCGCCGGGACAGCCCCGGCAGCACCCGCGGGGCCACCCGGATGCCGACGACCACGCCGCCGGTCAGGGCGAGCACGAGCAGTCCGAAGCCGGTCGGGCCGAAGCCGATCGCGACGGCGTGCAGCACCGCGACCGCGGCGGCGGCCCCGACCGCGCCGGCGACCGCCGCGGTGGCCGCGACCAGCAGCGGCAGCGCGCCGGTGCGTCCGCGCTCGGCGCCGGCCGGACCCTTGGGCAGCCGCAGGCCCTCCAGCGGCGAACGCGGCCTGGCGGGCGTGCCGGACGGGAGTTCGAGCAGATAGAGGACCGCGACGGACGACGAGAACAGGCCGGCCGCGACGTACGAGGCCAGTGCCGCCTGGTGCACGTGGAACCAGTCGACGCCCACCGCGATCAGCGTGTTGACCAGGGTGACCGCGACGAGCGTGGCGGCGGCCAGCGGCAGCGCGACGAAGCCGGTGCGCAGGTCGAGCCGGTGCAGCGTGGCCAAGTGGTCGGGCGCGGGCCGCACCGAGGTGTCGCCGGGCGGCGGCAGCAGCGCGGGCGCGGCGCCGTCGCGGGCCACGGCCCACAGGCGTTCCGCGACGCCGGCCGCGAACGCGGTGACGATCAGCCAGATGTGCGCGGAGTCCGGGACCCAGGTGATCCACAGCGGTGCGACGATGAACAACCCGAGGCGTACGGCGTCGGCGCCGATCATCGTCCAGCGCCGGTCCAGCGGGCCGTCGGCCGCGGTCAGCGAGGCGAGCGGGCCGAGCAGCACCGCGCCGCACAGCACGGCGGCGACCAGGCGCGCGGCGAGCAGCGCGGCGACCCCGAAGGCGACGCCGCGGTAGTCGCCGCCGAAGGCGCCGTCGGCCGCGACCGCCTGCACGGTGAGGTAGAGCAGCACCAGCATGCCCAGCCGGTCGGCGACCGCGCCGGTCAGCTGGGCGCTCCACAGCCGGCGCAGCGCCGGGATCTTCAGCAGCGCGCCGATGGCGCGCTCGCGCGAGTCGGCAGCGAGGTCGGCGGCGAAGCGGTCGGCTCCGCTCTCGGCTCCGCCGGGGGCCGCGGTGGAGGTCGCACCGGTGACGTGTGCGGGCTGCTGGGGCTCGGATCGCGTCATCCTGACAGCCTAGCGCTGCGCCCCCCGGGGGGCCTCGCCCCCGTCCCCCGGCCCCTCGCCGAGCGCTGCGATCAGGGGCGCGGGGAACTGCTCCCCCAGGCTTCGCCCCCGCCCCCGATCGGATCAGCGCCCAGCGTCACGCGGACTTCTTGGCCGGAGCCGCCTTCTTCGCGGAGGCCGCCTTCTTGGCCGGGGCGGCCTTCTTGGCCGGAGCCGCCTTCTTCGCCGCGGCCGTCTTCTTCGCGGGCGAAGCCGACTTCGCCGACTTCTTGGCCGGACGCTTGGCCGGTCCCTTCGCCCGCTTCTCGGCGAGGAGTTCGTACCCGCGCTCGGGCGTGATCGTCTCCACGTCGTCCTCGCGGCGCAGCGTCGCGTTCGTCTCGCCGTCGGTGACGTAGGGCCCGAAGCGGCCGTCCTTGACCACGACCGGGCGCTCGCTGACCGGGTCGGTGCCCAGCTCCTTCAGCGGGGGCTTGGCCGCGGCGCGACCGCGCTGCTTGGGCTGGGCGTAGATGGCCAGCGCCTCGTCGAGGGTGATAGTGAAGAGCTGCTCCTCGCTCTCCAGCGAGCGCGAGTCGGTGCCCTTCTTCAGGTAGGGCCCGTAGCGGCCGTTCTGGGCGGTGATCTCGACGCCCTCCGGGTCCGTGCCGACCACGCGCGGCAGGGACATCAGCTTGAGGGCGTCCTCCAGCGTGACGGTGTCCAGGGACATCGACTTGAAGAGCGAGGCGGTGCGCGGCTTGACCGCGTTCTTGCCGGTCTTCGGGGTGTCCTCGGGGAGCACCTCGGTGACGTAGGGGCCGTAGCGGCCGGCCTTGGCGACGATCCGGCGGCCGGTGGCGGGGTCGGTGCCGAGCTCGAACTCGCCGCTGGGCTTGGCGAACAGCTCCTTGGCGTACTCCACCGTCATCTCGTCCGGCGGCAGGTCGTCGGGCACGTCGGCGCGGCGGTGGTCCTCCTCGCCGCGCTCGCCGGTCTCGACGTAGGGGCCGTAGCGGCCGACGCGCAGCACGATGCCGTCGCCGACCGGGAAGGAGGAGATCTCCCGGGCGTCGATCGCGCCGAGGTCCTCGACCAGCTCCTTGAGGCCGCCGAGGTGGTCGCCGTCGCCGTTGCCGGCCGCGGCGGCCGAGGTGGCGGCGCCGGCCTCGTCGCCGTCCCCGGCGCCGAAGTAGAAGCGGCGCAGCCACGGCACGGCCTGGGCCTCGCCGCGGGCGATGCGGTCGAGGTCGTCCTCCATCGCGGCGGTGAAGTCGTAGTCGACGAGCCGGCCGAAGTGCTTCTCCAGCAGGTTGACGACGGCGAAGGACAGGAAGGACGGGACGAGCGCGGTGCCCTTCTTGAAGACGTAGCCGCGGTCGAGGATCGTGCCGAGGATCGTCGCGTACGTCGACGGGCGGCCGATCTCCTTCTCCTCCAGCTCCTTGACCAGGCTCGCCTCGGTGTAGCGGGCGGGCGGCTTGGTGGAGTGGCCGTCGGCGGTGATCTCCTCGGCGCTCAGCGGGTCGCCCTCGGCGACCTGCGGCAGCCGGCGCTCGCGGTCGTCCAGCTCCGCGTTGGGGTCGTCGGCGCCCTCGACGTACGCCTTCAGGAAGCCGTGGAAGGTGATGATCTTGCCGGACGCGGTGAACTCGGCGTCGCGGCCGTCCGCGGACGTGCCGCCGACCCGGACGGTGACCGACTGGCCGACCGCGTCCTTCATCTGCGAGGCGACGGTGCGCATCCAGATCAGCTCGTAGAGCCGGAACTGGTCGCCGGTCAGGCCGGTCTCGGCGGGGGTGCGGAAGCGGTCGCCGGAGGGGCGGATCGCCTCGTGCGCCTCCTGCGCGTTCTTCACCTTGCCGGCGTACGTGCGCGGCCGGTCCGGCAGGTAGTCGGCGCCGTACAGCTGGGTGACCTGGGCGCGAGCGGCGTTGACCGCGGTGTCCGACAGCGTGGTGGAGTCGGTGCGCATGTAGGTGATGAAGCCGTTCTCGTACAGCTTCTGGGCGACCTGCATGGTGGCCTTGGCGCCGAAGCCGAGCTTGCGCGACGCCTCCTGCTGGAGCGTGGTGGTGCGGAACGGCGCGTACGGCGAGCGGCGGTACGGCTTGGACTCCACGCCGCGCACCGAGAAGGCCGTGTCCGCCAGGGCCGTGGCGAGCGCCCGGGCGTTGGCCTCGTCCAGGTGCAGCACGCCCTCCCGTCGGCCACCCCCGCCCTTGTTCGGGGCTTCGCCGCCCTCGTGGCTGCCGGACTTCAGGGCGCCGGTCGACGCGTCGAAGTCGCGCCCCTGGGCCACCCGGCGGCCGTCCACGGCGACCAGCCGCGCGGTCAGCCGCGAGGGGTCGCTGCTGTCGCCGCCGCGTCCGGTGTCGAAGGTGCCGACCAGGTCCCAGTACTCCGCGCTGCGGAAGGCGATCCGCTCACGCTCCCGCTCGACCACCAGCCGGGTCGCCACCGACTGGACGCGGCCGGCCGACAGCCGCGGCATGACCTTCTTCCACAGCACCGGCGAGACCTCGTAGCCGTACAGCCGGTCGAGGATGCGGCGGGTCTCCTGGGCGTCGACGAGCCGCTGGTTCAGCTCGCGCGGATTGCGCACCGCCTCCTGGATGGCGTCCTTGGTGATCTCGTGGAAGACCATCCGGTGCACGGGGACCTTGGGCTTGAGGATCTCCTGGAGATGCCAGGCGATGGCCTCGCCCTCGCGGTCCTCATCGGTGGCGAGGAAGAGTTCGTCGGACTCCTTCAACAGGTCTTTGAGTTTCTTGACCTGCGCCTTCTTGTCGGCGTTGACGACATAGATGGGCTGGAAGTCGCTGTCCACATTCACGCCGAGCCGCGCCCACGGCTGGCCCTTGTACTCCGCCGGCACTTCGGCGGCCCCGTTGGGGAGGTCGCGGATGTGCCCGACGCTGGCCTCGACGACGTATCCCGGGCCGAGGTAGCCCTTGATCGTCTTCGCCTTGGCGGGCGACTCGACGATGACGAGTCGCTGGCCGCGCTGTGCGGTCTCGCGGGTCGGGGACAACTTCGCTCTTCTCTCCGATTAGAAGGGGTGTCGCTGCGGAGTGTGACCGTACCTCCTGGGCCCGTGTCAAACGGGAAAAGCCCGCAACGCCACTCGAACGGTAACCCGATGTACGTTCTATCCACACTGCGGGGGTCCTCAAGCAGGCTACGTCGCATCGGGCAATCCCGCGTCGGAATCACTACCGACCGGCCCCGCCTGCCCCGCCCCCAGGGTGAACGCTCGGGGCAACTCCGAAGTGCCGCGCAGCGGCACGACACCCGGCCGGGCACGGCGCGGCGCCGAGTGCCCTGCGCCCTGCGCCCGGCTCCCGGCTCCCGGCTCCCGGCTCCCGGCTCCCGGCTCCCGGCTCCCGGCTCCCGGCGCAAACCGCCCCAGGCGGGACGAGAGTCGCGCCGCCCTGCAAGGATGTCCGCCAGCACAGACCGACACGCACTCAGCGCAGGGGGACGGCCTTGTCCGATCAGAATCCGTATGGCCAGAATCCGTACGGCCAGCCACCGCAGCCCGGCTACGGCTACCCGCAGGGCCAGCAGCCTCCCGGCTACGGTTACCCGCCGCAGCCCGGAGGCTACGCCGCCCCGCCGCCCGGCTCCTACACCGGCGACCCGAACGCCCCGTACGGCTACGACCCCTACGGCCGCCCGTACTCGGAGAAGTCCAAGGTCACCGCGGGCGTCCTGCAGCTGCTGCTCGGGGGCCTGGGCATCGGCCGCTTCTACACCGGCCACACGGGCATGGCCCTCGGCCAGCTCTTCACCTGCGGCGGCTGCGGCATCTGGGCGCTGATCGACGGCATCATGCTGCTGGCCGGCAACAACCAGACCGACGCGCAGGGCCGGGTCCTGCGTGGCTGACGTGCTGCGCGAGCGGGACGGGCGCCGGGCCCGGGGCGGCGACGCCCCGGCCCCGGCCGGTCACCCGCGCCCCCAGCACCCCCCGCACCCCCAGCACCCGTACCCGCGACCGCCCCGGCGCGGGCCGCACCACCCCGCGGCCCCGCCGCTGGCCGCGCTGGCCGCGGCCGTCGCCGCGTCGTTCTACCTCTACGGCACCGACCCGCACCAAAGCGGTCACTGGCTGCCCCGCTGCCCGTTCAACTGGCTGACCGGGCTGCTCTGCCCGGCCTGCGGCGGCACCCGCATGGCGTACGACCTGCTGCACGGCGACGTGGTGCGGGCGTTCCACGAGAACGTGCTGCTGCTCCTCGCCTCGCCGGCACTGCTGTGGATGTGCGGGCGCTGGCTGGTCGAGGGGCTGCGCGGCCGCCGCTGGCGACCGGTGCTCGGGCCGCGGGCGCAGACCGCGGTGCTGGGCGTCGCGGTCGTGTGGGCCGTCGTCCGCAACCTGCACTGACAGCCCGCGCCGCTACCTGCGCGGAAACCGGCGCCGCAACCTGCGCGGAAGTCGGCGCGGAACCCGGCGCGGGAGCCTCAGTCGACCGGGTCGAGGAAGCCCTGCGCGACGAGCAGCCGGATGGACTCGGGCGTGCGGTCCCGCAGCAGCACCGGGTCCTCGCCGAGGAGCTGGGCGATGGCGTCGACGATGCGGCCGGCCGGCAGCGTGCCGTCGCAGACCCCGGCGAAGCCCGCGCCGACCGTGTCGACCTTCGTGGCCCGGCGCATCCCGCGCGCCGAGCGCAGCACCACGTGCTCGGGGTCCTCCGCGCCCGGCAGCCCGACCTGCTCCTGCACCACCTCGGGGGCGAGCGCGTAGCGCGCGGCCAGCAGCGCCGCGTCGTCGTGGGTGCGCAGGTAGTCCTGGCGGTCGAACCACTGCGCGATGTGCGGGCCGAGCGGCTGCTCCACCGGGTGCGGCCATTCCTCGGCGACCACGGAGGGCACGTCCGCGCCCGACTTGCGCAGCGTGATCCAGCCGAAGCCGACGCCGTGCACCTTGCGCCGCTCGAACTCCTCCAGCCAGGCGCCGTAGCGCCGTGCGTAGCGGGCCGGGTCGTCGTGGTGGTCGCCGCCGTCGCGCAGCCACAGCTCGGCGTACTGCGCGACGTCCTGCACCTCGCGCTGGACGATCCACGCGTCGCAGCCGGGCGGCACCCAGGAGGCGAGCCGGTCGCGCCAGTCCTCGCCCTCGACGTGCTGCCAGTTGGCCAGGAGCTGGCAGTGGCCGCCGTCGTTGAGGTGGGCGGCGGACCCGCGGACCAGGTCGCGGCACAGGTCGTCGCCCGCCATGCCGCCGTCGCGGTAGGTGAACCGGCCGCCCGGGGAGATCACGAACGGCGGGTTCGAGACGATCAGGTCGTAGCGCTCGTCGCCGACCGGCTCGAAGAGGCTGCCCAGGCGCAGGTCGGCGTCGCGGGCGCCGGACAGGGCGAGGGTGAGGCGGGCGAAGTGCAGCGCCCGCGGGTTGAGGTCGGTGGCCGTGACGCGGGTGGCGTGCCGGGAGGCGTGCAGCGCCTGGATGCCCGAGCCGGTGCCGAGGTCCAGGGCGGAGCCGACCGGCGCGCGGACGGTCAGCCCGGCGAGCGTGGTGGACGCGCCGCCGACGCCGAGCACGAGGTCGGCCCGGTCGACCGCGGGCCCGCCCGCGAGCGCCTGGGCGCCGCCGATGCCCGCGGCGCCGCCGACCGCGCAACCCAGGTCGGAGACGATCCACCAGTCATCGCCGCCGTCGCCGGCGTAGGGGCGTACGTCCACGGTGGCGCGTACGGCGTCGACGCCGGTGTCCTGGACCGCGCCCGCGCCCGCATCCGTGCTCGGGGCCGTGTGCGGGGCCGCGTTCGGGGCCGCGTCGGTCGCCGGGACGAGCCAGCCGTCGGCCTCGTAGCGTTCCAGGCCGGGCAGCGCGGCACGGGCGAGGTCGCGGCGGACCGGCCGCTGGAGCAGGAAGAGCCGGACCAGGGTCTCCAGCGGGCCGTCGCCGCGGGTCGCGCGCAGCGCGGGGACGGTCTCGGCGCGGGACAGCGCCGTGTAGGCGACCGCGCCGAGCAGGTCGAGGCAGCCGTCGGCGGTGAAGTCGGCGGCGCGCAGGTCGGCGCGCAGCGAGGCGGCGCTGTCGGGGGCGGGGAGGCGGGGCGTACTCACACGGTCATTGTCGCGGAACCCCGGCGGCCGGGCTCGGCCGGCGGGCGGCCCGGGCGCGGGGCCCGGGCCCCGCGCGTCAGGACGACGTGGCCGAGGCGGTCGGCGAGGCGGTGCCGGAGACGCGCTGGCAGCCGGGCTGCTTGGCGAGCGCCTTGCCCGCGTCGCCCTGGCGCAGCGTGGTGAGCGACTTCTCGCCGTTGGAGGTGGTCTGGTTGAGGGAGTCCGAGACACCCCGCAGCCCGTCGGCGAACTTCGCCTGGTTGCTCGTGTCCAGCCCGTCGACCTGCTTCTTCAGCGCCGCGTACTGGGAGGAGAGGTTGGTGAAGACCGAGACGGCGTTCTGCTGGAAGGTCTTGCCCTCGTCGCCCTTGGGGGCGGGCCCGGCCGAGCTGAAGATCTGCGCGAGCGACTTGTAGGCGTCGGAGATGCTCTGGAACGCGGCCGAGTCGGCGGCCTTGACGTCCTTGGGCGCGCCGGCGCTGTTCACCTTGCTGATGGCGGTGTTGGCGTCGTCGATCTTCTTGACCTGGGTCTGGGCCTGGTCGCAGACCCCCTTGGCCCAGTTGTTCAGCTTCTTGCCGGAGTCGTCGCCGCACGCGGACACCGCCAGGAGCAGGGCCGCCCCGGTCAGCGCCGCCGCGACGTGCCTGGTGGTCGTGTTCAGGTTCACCGGATGGGTTCCTTCCGTGGCCTCTCGGCCCCGGAACTTACACGGGTCGGGGCCGCCGCCTGCGCATACCCGCCCCGGCGTGAACGGATTCGTCTGATATTCAGCCGTTCACCGCAGCCGACGGGGGGGCTCCCGCACACGGGAGTCCCGCCCCGATGACGCTCGGTCAGACGGCGTGTCGGGCTGCTCCGTCACGCCGCCACGGTCGAGCCGCTCTCGGTGGTGGCCGGGTCGCCGCCCCCGCCGCCGCGGCCCTCCTGGTCGTCCATCGCGATGCCGCGGCGTTTGGACACGTACACCGCGCCGACGATGATCACCAGCGCGAGCACCGCCACGACCACCCGCACGGCGAGGTTGGCGTCGACGCCGTAGCTGAACTTCACGATCGCCGGCGCGATCAGCAGCGCGACCAGGTTCATCACCTTCAGCAGCGGGTTGATGGCCGGGCCCGCGGTGTCCTTGAACGGGTCGCCGACGGTGTCGCCGATGACCGTCGCGGCGTGCGCCTCGCTGCCCTTGCCGCCGTGGTGGCCGTCCTCGACGAGCTTCTTGGCGTTGTCCCAGGCGCCGCCGGAGTTGGCCAGGAACACCGCCATCAGCGTGCCGGCCCCGATCGACCCGGCCAGGTACGAGGCGAGCGAGCCGATGCCGAGGGAGAAGCCGACCGCGACCGGCGCGAGCACCGCGAGCAGCCCCGGCGTGGCCAGCTCCCGCAGCGCGTCCTTGGTGCAGATGTCGACCACCCGGCCGTATGCGGGCAGTTCGGTGCCGTCCATGATCCCGGGTCGTTCCCGGAACTGGCGGCGCACCTCGTAGACCACCGAGCCGGCCGACCGGGAGACCGCGTTGATCGCCAGGCCCGAGAAGAGGAAGACGACCGCGGCGCCCAGCAGCAGCCCGACGAGGTTGTTGGGCTGGGAGATGTCCAGCGACAGCCAGCGCGCGTCGGAGGCGGCCGGGTGCGCCTTGGCCACCGCGGTGTCCAGGGCCTCCTTGAACGAGCCGAAGAGCGCGGTCGCCGCGAGCACGGCGGTCGCGATGGCGATGCCCTTGGTGATGGCCTTGGTGGTGTTGCCGACCGCGTCGAGGTCGGTGAGCACCTGGGCGCCCTCGCCGTGGACGTCGCCGGACATCTCGGCGATGCCCTGGGCGTTGTCCGAGACCGGGCCGAAGGTGTCCATGGCGACGATGACGCCGACGGTGGTGAGCAGTCCGGTGCCGGCCAGCGCGACCGCGAACAGCGCCAGCCACACCGAGGTGCCGCCGAGCAGGAACGCGCCGTAGACGGCCAGCGCGATGAGCACCGCGGAGTAGACCGCCGACTCCAGGCCGAGCGAGATGCCGGACAGGATGACGGTGGCCGGGCCGGTCAGCGAGGTCTTGCCGACGTCGCTCACCGGCCGCCGCGAGGTCTCGGTGAAGTAGCCGGTGAGCTGCTGGATCAGCGCCGCCAGCACGATGCCGATGACGACGGAGACCAGGGCCAGGGTGCGCGGGTCGCCGGAGTGGGAGGCGATGTCGGGGCCGACGCCCTTGAGGTCGGCATAGGAGGAGGGCAGGTAGGAGTAGACCGCGACGGCGACGCCGGCCAGCGAGATCACCGCGGAGATGAAGAACCCGCGGGTGATCGCGGTCATGCCGCTGCGGTCGTTGCGGCGCGGGGACACCGCGAAGATCCCGACCATGGCGGTGAGCACGCCGATCGCCGGGATGAGCAGCGGGAAGGCCAGCCCGGAGTCGCCGAACGCCACTTTGCCGAGGATGAGCGCGGCCACCAGGGTGACGGCGTAGGACTCGAAGAGGTCGGCGGCCATGCCGGCGCAGTCGCCGACGTTGTCGCCGACGTTGTCCGCGATGGTCGCGGCGTTGCGCGGGTCGTCCTCGGGGATGCCCTGTTCGACCTTGCCGACCAGGTCCGCGCCGACGTCGGCGGCCTTGGTGAAGATCCCGCCGCCGACCCTCATGAACATCGCCAGCAGCGCCGCGCCGAATCCGAATCCTTCGAGGACCTTGGGCGCGTCCGCCTTGTAGATCAATACGACGGCGGAGGCGCCGAGAAGTCCGAGTCCGACGGTGAACATCCCCACCACTCCGCCGGTCCTGAATGCGATCTTCATGGCGCGGTGGGAGACCTCGGTGAGGTCTTTCGGCGGTTGGCCGGATTCCGGGGTCGCGGCACGGGCGGCGGCGGCGACCCGCACATTGCTGCGGACCGCGAGCCACATTCCGATATAGCCCGTCACCGCGGAGAAGACGGCGCCGACGAGAAAGAAGATCGACCGGCCGATACGCTGCGAGGTGCTGTCCGCCGGCAGCAGCATGAGCAGGAAGAACGCTGCGACGGCGAAGATCCCCAGGGTGCGGAACTGCCGTGCGAGATAGGCGTTGGCGCCTTCCTGCACGGCAGCGGCGATCTTCTTCATGGTGTCGGAGCCTTCGTCCGACGCGAGCACTTGACGTACCAGAACGGCGGCGAGCGCCAGTGCGGCCACGGCGACCGCCGCGATGATCCATACCAGAGCTTGGTTCCCGCCGGTCAACACCGGCGCCGCGGCAAGCGTGGAAGGGGTGAGTTGCCCCGCCATTCGTCCTCCTTGACGTTTGGCGCATGGGCGTGCGGCTCCTACGGCTGATCAAGCCGCGCGCTCAGCGAGCTGAGCAAAGATGCACGGATTGTAAGGAGCAGCGAAAGATCACAAAAGAGTGCCCGTAGGGAATTCCCACGGTAAATGACGCGGCGCGATTCCGCGCGGCGTGATCGAATTCGGCGCGGGCGTGCGGGTGCGCGGGCGCGCGGCGACGTGCCGGGGTCGGCCCGGTGGCGGGCCCGGTGGGCCGGCGGGGTCAGACGCCTGCGGTGGGCCAGCTCATGCGGATGATGCCGCCCTTGTCGCCGTCGATGACCTCGAAGTCGTCGACCAGGCCGCTGATCACCGCCAGGCCCATCTCGCCCTCGTCGTCGGCGGCCTCGTCGGCCGCGCCGTCCGGAGCGGCGCCCGCGCCGGTGCCGGGCACCTCGTCGGCCACCTCGATGGAGAACTTCTTGTCCTCCTCGGTGAGCCGGACCCGCACCGGCTCCTCCAGCGCGGAGTTGCGGTGCAGGCCGACGGCGCGGCTGCACGCCTCGCCCACGGCCAGTCGCACCTCGTCCAGGGCCGCCTCGTCCACCCCCGCCCGGCGCGCCACCGCGGCCGCCACGAGCCGTGCGGTGCGCACGTGCTCGGGCTGGGCGCTGAAGAGCAGTTCTACGGTGGGCATGGCGTGGCCTCCCCCTCGTCTTTGTGGCGGGCATCACAGGGGCCCGGACGGCGAGCCGTCCGGTGCCCCTTCCGGGCGGGGGTCAGTCAGTCGCCGCGACGGCCTCGTCGACCGAGGTGTGGATCGGGAACACCTTGGTCAGGCCGGTGATCCGGAAGATCTTCAGGATGCGCTCCTGGTTGCAGACCAGGCGCAGCGAACCCTCGTGGGCGCGCACCCGCTTCAGCCCGCCGACGAGCACGCCCAGCCCGGTCGAGTCGAGGAAGTCGACTCCCTCCATGTCCACGACGAGGTGGTAACTCCCGTCGTTCACCAGCTCCACGAGCTGCTCGCGCAGCTTGGGCGCGGTGTACACATCAATCTCGCCGCCGACCTCGACGATCGTGCGATCGCCGACGGTTCGGGTCGACAGGGACAGGTCCACTGATCCTCCAGCACCTTGCATCGACGCGGCGCCCCCCTGGGGCCACCCACCGAACGGTAACGGTAGGGGACGGACGGGCGGCCGCGATGGCATTCAATCACTTCACGATGGGCGGGACGACGCCTTACTCCGATTGTCCGCCACGCCAGTGACACACTGAGTGCCGATGGCCCAGGATCATTCTCCGCAGTCGGCGCACGGCCGCACCTCCCCCCGGACCGCTCTGGAGCGGCTCGCCGCGGGGGCGGACCGAGCTGTGCGCATCACCCATACGGAGCACCTGCCCGCCCGCGTCGGACGGCATGCATCCTGGCCGGACGGCATCAGGCCCGAGGTCGTCGAGGCGATCCGGGCGGCCGGGATCGACCGGCCGTGGGACAACCAGGCGCGCGCCGCGGGGCACGCGCTGCGCGGCGAGTCGGTGGTGGTGGCCACCGGGACGGCCTCGGGCAAGTCGCTGGCGTATCTCGCGCCGGTCCTCTCGGCGCTGCTGGACGGCGCGGGCGGTCGGCCGGGCGCGGGGGCCGCGGCGGGCGGGCGCGGCGCGACCGCGCTCTACCTGGCCCCCACCAAGGCGCTGGCCGCCGACCAGCGGCGCTCGGTCGCGGCGCTGGCCGCGCCGCTGGGCACGGCGGTGCGCGCGGCGGTCTACGACGGCGACACGCCGTTCGAGGAGCGCGAGTGGGTGCGGCAGTACGCCACCTATGTGCTCACCAACCCGGACATGCTGCACCGCGGCATCCTGCCGGGCCACGCCCGCTGGTCCTCCTTCCTGCGCAGCCTGCGCTACGTGGTGATCGACGAGTGCCACACCTACCGCGGCGTCTTCGGCTCGCACGTCGCGCAGGTGCTGCGCCGGCTGCGGCGGGTGTGCGCCCGCTACGGCGCCGAGCCGGTCTTCCTGCTCGCCTCGGCCACCGCGGCCGACCCGGCGACCGCGGCCGGGCGGCTCACCGGGGTGAGCGTCGCCGAGGTCACCGAGGACGCCTCCCCGCGCGGCGAACTCGCCTTCGCCCTGTGGGAGCCGCCGCTGACCGAGCTGTCCGGCGAGCGCGGCGCCCCGGTGCGCCGCACCGCCACCGCGGAGGCCGCCGAGCTGCTCACCGACCTGGTCCTCCAGGGCGTCCGCACGGTGGCCTTCGTACGGTCCCGGCGCGGCGCGGAACTCGTCGCGATGATCGCCCAGGAACGGCTGGCCGAGATCGACCCCTCGCTGCCCGGCCGGGTGGCCGCCTACCGCGGCGGCTACCTGGCGGAGGAGCGCCGGGCCCTCGAACGTGACCTGCACTCCGGCCGGCTGCTCGGCCTGGCCTCCACCTCGGCGCTGGAGCTGGGCGTGGACGTCTCCGGACTCGACGCGGTGCTGCTGGCCGGCTACCCGGGCACCCGGGCGTCGCTGTGGCAGCAGGCGGGCCGGGCGGGCCGCACCGGGCAGGGCGCGCTGGCCGTCATGGTCGGCCGGGACGACCCGCTGGACACCTACCTCGTGCACCACCCCGAGGCGATCTTCGAGCGGCCCGTCGAGTCCACCGTGCTGGACCCGGACAACCCCTACGTCCTCGCGCCGCACCTGTGCGCCGCCGCCGCGGAGCTGCCGCTCACCGAGGACGACCTGGAGCTCTTCGGGCCCGAGGCGGCGTCCCTGCTGCCGCAGCTGGAGGGGCGCGGGCTACTGCGGCGGCGGGCCGGCGGCTGGTACTGGACGCGGCGCGAGCGGGCCGCCGACCTCACCGACATCCGCGGCGGGGGCGGCTCCCCCGTGCAGGTGGTGGAGGCGGACACCGGGCGGCTGCTCGGCACGGTAAACGCCGGCGCGGCGCACACCGCCGTCCACGACGGCGCCGTCCACCTCCACCAGGGGCGCAGCTACGTGGTGCGGCGGCTGGACCTGGACGACGCCGTCGCCCTCGTCGAACGCGCCGACCCGCCCTTCTCCACGATGGCCCGCGACACCACCGACGTGCGGATCCTGGCCGACGAGGTGGAGGAGCCCTGGGGCGAGGCCCGCATCCACTTCGGCTCGGTCGAGGTCACCCACCAGGTGGTGTCCTACCTGCGCCGCCGGCTGATCACCGGCGAGGTGATGGGCGAGACCAAGCTCGACCTGCCGCCGCGCACGCTGCGCACCCGCGCGGTGTGGTGGACGCTGTCCGAGGCCCAGCTCGACGCGGCCGGCATCCACCCGGAGGAGCTGCCCGGCGCCCTGCACGCCGCCGAGCACGCCTCCATCGGCCTCCTTCCGCTCTTCGCCACCTGCGACCGCTGGGACATCGGCGGCGTCTCCATCCCCCTGCACGCCGACACCGGGCTGCCCACCGTCTTCGTCTACGACGGCCACCCCGGGGGTGCGGGCTTCGCCGAACGCGCCTTCCACACCGCCCGCACCTGGCTCACCGCCACCCGCGAGGCCATCGCCGCCTGCGAATGCGACGTCGGCTGCCCCTCCTGCGTCCAGTCCCCCAAATGCGGCAACGGCAACGACCCCCTCGACAAGTCCGCGGCGGTCCGCCTCCTGGACACGCTTCTGGCGCAGCCGACGGAGCCGACGGAGCCGACCGGGGCGGGCGGGACGGCGGGGGCGGCCGGGGCTGCCGGGACGGCGGGGGCGGCTGGCTCGGGCGAGGACGCGCGGCCCCTGACGCGGGACGTCCCGGACCCCGAGGCCACTCCCACGCCGACCGTAGGCCGACAGCGAGGCGCGCCTCGCGGCAGCGCCGGGTCCCGGACCTGACGCTCACGTCCGAGCGGTTCCGGCACCCCGCCACGGAGGCTGACCGGGGCGGCCCGTCGGCCGGCCTGACCGGGGGCGGGCCTGACCGGGGGCGGGGCAGACCGGGTCAACCGGTGAGGGGTCGCCGTGGGCCGGGTGGGCCGGGGTGACCGGGTGGGCCTGACGGGTCGGGTGGGCCTGACGGGTCGGGCGGATCGGGCGGGACGAGGGCGTTGGGTGGGCCGGCGCGGGAGTGGGCCTGGGCGGGGCCGACGCGGGCGGTGATGTCGGCGATCTCGCCGCTGACGGTGCAGCCGACCACGGTCGCGCCCTGCGCCGAGGCGACGCGGGCCGCGAGGCCGCACGCGGCGGGGGCGCCGTCCAGGGCGTGGTCGGCGGCGGCCAGGGCCGCGAGGTCGGCCGCGGCCCCCGCGCGGTGGCGGGCGATCACGGCCCGGTCCATGAGCAGCACCGCCGCGAACAGCGCCAGCAGCACCCCCATCAGCCCCAGCGACCAGACCGTGGCCGACCCGCGGTCCCTCCTCAAGGGCCGTCACCTCCTTCGCCCGCTCCGACCGCCCGGACACCGGGCGGTCCGCCGCTGCCGCTGACCGGCCGGACCGTCGCGGCCCCAGGCCCGTCGAGCGGCGCGACGCCGGGCGCGGGACCCTCAGCCGGCGCGTCGTCCAGCGTCGACTCGTCCAGGGCGGCGGCCTCGGCGGTGAGCGGCACCGGGAACCGCGGCATCGGAACGGTGACGCGGACCCGCACCATGCCGTCGACGGTCCGCACGCTCACCCGCGCGCCGGACGGCGCGGCCTGCCGTGCCGCCTCCCGGACCCGCGCCGGCGTCTCGGAACGGGCCGCCTCCCGGGCGGCGGCCCGCGCGGCGTCCACGCACCTGACCTGGGCGGCGGCAGCCGCCATCGCCCAGATCAGCAGCGCTGCCACGGTGACCAGGACCGGGATCACCACGGCCGCCTCCGCCGTGACGTAGCCGCCGTCCCGCCCCCGCGCAGGACCCCGTGGGACGGGCGGCCCGTGTCGGCCCCGGTGCTCGCTATCGCGCTCAGAAGGGCACATGGAGGGCCTTCTCGATCACTCCGGTGAGCGCGGTCCGCACCGGGCCGCTGGTCACGATCTTGTAGAGCACCGCGGCGAACCCGCACGCCGCGATCGTCCCCACCGCGTACTCCGCCGTGCTCATCCCGGCGTCCGCGACGCTCCGGCAGCGGCGCATCCGGCGGGCGAGCCCGCGCCTGAGCCACCCGCCGGCCGCGCTGCCCGTGCCGTACGCGGTCGTGCTCAGGGCCGTCTTCTTCGTGTTCATCGCAATCTCCTCCTGTGATGTTCGGTTTGGCATTCGGTTTGGCATTCGGTTCGTCGTTCGGGGTGGGCCGGCGCGGCCCGTCGTCGCGCCGGACGTGGGTGGTGCGGCAGTCAGGGCGGTCCGCCGCCGAGGAACGCCCCGGCCAGCCCCAGCACCACCGGGGCGACGCCGACCAGCAGGAACGCCGGCAGGAAGCACACCCCCAGCGGCGCCGTCGCCAGCACCGCGGCCTTGCGGGCCCGGGCGAGCGCCGAACGCCCGTGGCCCGCGCGGTAGTCGGCGGCGAGCCTCGACATCTCCGCGACCGGCGCGCTGCCGGTCGCCGACGCCCTGCCGAGGCAGCGGCCCATCGCGTGGGCGCCGGCAGGCGGCCGAAGCGGTCCCAGCACTCCGCGGGGTCCGCCCCGAGCCGCACCTCGGCCGCGACGCGTATCAGCGCCGCGCCCAGCGGCCCCTCCAGACAGCGCCCGACCGCTTCCGCCGCCTCCCCCGGCGCGGCGCCGGCGGCGAGGCACGCGGCCATGAGGTCGGCGCACAACGGCAGTTGAGGCGACGCCCCGTCCCCGTCCTCCGGCCGACCGCCGTCGCCGGGGGCTGCTCCGGAACCGCCTGCGGCCCGCTGACGCGCCGCGAGCCACTTCCTGGCTCCCAGTCCCGCCGCGACCCCGGCCAGGACGCCCAGCACCCCTCCCAGGAGCACCACGGGCACCACAGCCGCGCCCGCCACCGCTCCCCATCGCCACGCCGACGTCCGGAGCCACTCAGGCGGCTCCGCCCTGCCTCGGCGGCCCGGCGGCGCGCCCGGTAGCGCGCCGACGACCGTCCGCACCCGTGCGGCGCTCCTGCGGCGTCGCCTGACGTCCGCCGCCGCCAGTGCCAGCGCCGCGAGTCCGGCCACCACCGCCGCGGCCACCCCCAGCTCTGTCCCCACCCTGTGGACAGCGGTGCCCAACCCGCCCGGCACGCCCGCTCCGACCCGAAGCCCGGGGCCGCCGACGCTGAGCGCGCGCGAGGAGGGCGCGGCGCCGGGTTCGATCCCGCTGCGATCTTCCGGTCCCGGGAGGAAGCCGGCCTCGGTCGGGTGGGGCCCGTGCGCGGTCATGACGGAGCTCCTTGGGCTCGGCGGATGATGCGGGCGGTCCAGCCGAGACCGGCTGCTTCGAGGACGACGCCGCCGGTCAGGCACGCGAGGCCGGTAGGGGTGTGCAGGAGGACCCGCGACGGATCGGCGCCCAGCGCGCTGCCCAGCACCAGGCCGAAGAGCGGGAGGAGAGCGAGAAGCACCGCGGTGGACCGGGGCCCGGCCAACTGGGCCCGCAGGTCCTCGCGTTGGTCCGACTCGGCCCGCAGCGCGGCGGCCACCCGGTCCAGCGCAGCGGCCAGGCCCGCGCCGCCGTCGACCGCCACCTGCCAGCACGCGGCGACCGCGGCGAGCCCCCGCAGCCCGCTCCGTTGCCCGGCCGCGGCGCGCAGCGCCTGTGGAACGTCGCCGCCGAACCGGGCGGCCGACGACAACAGGTGGGCCGCCTCCGTGAGTTCCGCCGACCGCCGCCACCCCGCGGCGTCGACCGCCTCGGCCAGCGCGGCGTGCGGCGGCAGGCCGGCCCGCAGGTCTGCCGCGAGCGTGCCGCACAGGGCCTCCACGGCCGCGGCCGCCCGCGCGTCCGCGGCCCGATCCGCCCGGCGGCGCAGCGCCCGGCCGATCAGCGGAGCAGCCGCCGCTCCGGCGAGCACCGGCACGGGCGACCAGGTGAGAAGCCCCACCAGCACTCCCGCCGGCACGGTGCACAGCGCCGGCCGCCGACCGGCGCCGACGCCCCGGGCCACATCCCGCAGGCGGCGCAGCACCGCGGCAGGTGTCCGCGGCTCGCGCGGCCCGGTCGAGGCGTCCTGGCCGCCCAAGAGGCGGACGGCGCGGTTCCAGAGTTGCTGGTCCGGGCGGGCGGCGCAGAGCACCAGGAGCGCGAGGCAGGCGCAGAGCGCCGCCGCGGCGAGCGGCGAGAACGCGTTCATGACGCACCCGCCGCGCACAGTTCCGCCAACCGGGACCAGCCGGGGCCGCGTTCGGCGCGGCCGCGCGCATCCCTGACCAGTGCGGGGACGGTGCCGACCAGTGCGTCGGGCCCCCGTCTCAGGACGTGGATCTCGGCGAGCCGTCGACGGCCCCGGGCATCGCGGACCAGGTGCAGCACGACCGACAGGGCCGCCGCCAGCTGGCTGTGCAACGCGGCCCTGTCGAGCCCCGCCGTGCTGCCCAGCGCCTCCAGGCGGGCCGGCACATCCACCGCGGCGTTGGCGTGAACGGTGCCGCAACCGCCCTCGTGGCCGGTGTTGAGCGCGCTCAGCAGATCGACCACCTCGGGGCCGCGCACCTCCCCGACCACCAGCCGGTCGGGGCGCATCCGCAGCGCTTGGCGGACCAGGTCCCGGAGCGTGACCCGGCCCGCCCCCTCCTGGTTGGCGGGCCGGGTTTCCAGCCGGACCACATGGGGGTGGTCGGGGCGCAGCTCCGCGGAGTCCTCGGCGAGGACGATCCGGGCGGCGGGGTCGACCAGGCCGAGCAGGCAGCTGAGCAGCGTCGTCTTCCCCGAACCCGTGCCGCCGCTGATCATGAAGGACAGCCGGGCGTCGAGCACCGCCCGAAGCAGCGCCGCGGTCTCGGCGTCCAGCGTCCCCGCGGCGACGAGCTCCGCCAGGGTGAACGCCCTGGCGCGGACCACCCGAAGCGACAGGCACGGGGAGCCGACGACCACCGGCGGCAGCACCGCGTGCAGCCGTGTGCCGTCCGGCAGCCGCGCGTCCACCCAGGGCCGGGCGTCGTCCAGTCGGCGGCCCGCGGTGGTCGCAAGGCGCTGGGCCAGGCGTCGCACCGCGGCGGCGTCGGCGAAGCGGACCTCGGCGCGCTCCAGACCGCGGCCCCGGTCGACCCACACCTCATCCGGCGCGTTGACCAGGATGTCGGTGACCTCGGGGTCCGCGAGGAGCGGCTCCAGCGGCCCCGCCCCCACCAGTTCGGAACGCAACGCCTGGACCACGCCCAGCACTTCGGCGTCTCCCAGCAGCCGACCGTGCGCGCGCAGCGCCTCGGCGACCCGTGCGGGCGTGGGGTCGCCGCCGTGCTCGGCCAGGTGCAGGCGGACCGCGCCGAGGAGCCCGCCGGTCGTCGCGGCGCTCATGGCGTCACACTCCCGGCGCTGTCCGCGGACTCCGGGTGGCCGGGAAGGCGCGGCGGGGAGGGAACCTCGGGGAGCGCGGCGAACCCTGCCGGCCCCGCGGGTCCATGGCCGGCCCGGGCCTGGCTTCGGGGACGGCCCCGGGCAGGACGCGGTCGAGGAACTGCGCGCAGAACCGTGCGAGGGGTCCGCGCGCGGACGAACCCGGTGGCCCGCTGCCCGGCGGCGGGTCGGCCAACGAGGGTTCGGGCGGGAGGGCGCCGGCCAGCGGCAGACCGATCAGCCGGGCGATGTCCCGCGCGTCCAGGCCGGAGGAGAAGGGGGCGCGGGCCACCACGCGCAGGTCGCGCAGGAGCATGGCGGCACCCGCGGCGACCCGGCCGGCCGCCGCGACGGCGCGCAGCTCGGCCGGGACGACGAGCAGTCCCACGTCGATCTGGGCGAGCGCCTCGGCGACCGTGTCGTCCACGCGGCGCGGCAGGTCCACGACCACGACGCCGCCGCGCCGCCGGGCTGCGCCCAGCACCGCGCGCATGGCCTGCGGAGGGATGCGCACCCGGTCGCCGCGGTCCCAGCTCAGCACGCTGAGCGCGTCCAGCCGGGGCAGCGACTCCTCGAGGGCTCCGCTGTTGACCCGGCCGCGCGAGTCGGCGAGGTCGGGCCAGCGCAGGCCGCCGGTGCGCTCGGCGCCGAGCAGGATGTCGAGGCCGCCGCCGAGCGGATCGCCGTCGATGAGCATGGCGCGACGGCCGGTGAGGGCGGCGGTGACCGCCAGCGCGCAGGCCAGGGTGGAGGCGCCCGCGCCACCGCGACCGCCGAGCACGCCGACGGTCAGCGCGGGCTCGCCCACGCCCTCGGCGACGTCCGCCAGCCGGTCCACGAGCCACGGCTCGGCGTCGGGCAGGATCAACACGTGGTCGGCGCCGATGCCGACCGCTCGCCGCCAGACCTCGGCGTCGTCCTGATCGCGCCCGACGAGCAGGACGTCCTTGCGGCGAGGGGCGCCCTGGGCCCGCTCGGCGGCCTCCGTCCCGACCAGGACGAGGGGCGCGGCCTCCCAACTCGCGGGCGGCGGCGGGGCGGCGACGACTTCCGGTTCGGTGCCGGCCGCGGCGCAGAGTCTCAACAGATCGTCGAGCAGACTTTCGTCTTCTGTGACAATCAGCGGACCCCGTCGTTCCGCCGCGGACAGCGGCTGCGAGTCGGTGTCCGCGTTGCCGCGCGGGTGTGTGCGGTGGCTGGTGCGGCGGTTCATTTCACTGTCCCCCGTTGCTAGTCGTGCGAGCACGGCGTGCTTGCCTGCGATCAGCTTGGGACAGTCAGCGGAATTGAGATGATCTTGGTCGGAATCTGTGGACAACCGGCCGATTGTGGATAACTCCGCCACCCGGAGGGGTGAGTTCCCTTCGAACCCGGAACGATTACACAGCGTCACGCGTCATGCACATCAGAACGAACACACGCGCGAAGAAAAGAAGGAGAGAAGGCCATGGACATCCGCCGGCCGACAGCGACGCGAGGGCGACGAAACGGGTCCGGACATGCGACGACCCCCGCCGGGGGAGAGCGGGGGTCGTCCCCACGGCCGACTCGGGGGGGAGGAGCCAGACCGGGTTAGCACGGTCGCGAACGATCCGTGACTTCCATGGTGTACCCGAAGGCCTTCTCAGGCAAACCCACGCGCCTGAGCTTACGCCGAATGGTGGTTGCCTATGCTCATCTCGTGGAAAACCACCTGCCACCGCGTACCGCGGCCTTCTTCGATCTCGACAAGACCGTGATCGCCAAGTCCAGCACGCTCGCCTTCGGACGCTCCTTCTACCAGGGCGGCCTCATCAACAGGCGCGCGGTATTGCGCACCGCATATGCCCAGTTCGTGTACTTGGTCGGGGGCGCGGATCACGACCAGATGGAGGGGATGCGCAAATACCTCTCCGATCTGTGCAAAGGATGGAATGTGCAGCAGGTGCGGGAGATCGTCGCCGAGACGCTCCACGACCTGATCGACCCGATCATCTACGACGAGGCCGCCTCGCTCATCGAGGAGCACCACGCCGCCGGCCGTGACGTGGTGATCGTGAGCGCGTCCGGCTCGGAGGTCGTGGAGCCGATCGGGGAGATGCTCGGAGCCGACCATGTCGTCGCCACCCGGATGGTCGTGGAGGACGGCGCGTACAACGGGGAGATCGAGCACTACGTCTACGGTCCGGCGAAAGCCGAAGCCATCGCCGAGCTCGCCGAGTCCCAGGGCTACGACTTGGAGCGGTCGTTCGCGTACAGCGACTCGGCGACCGACATCCCCATGCTGGAGGCGGTCGGCCATCCGTACGCCGTCAATCCCGACCGGGCGCTGCGCAAGGAGGCGGTCACCAGGCAGTGGCCGGTGCTCACGTTCAGCCGACCGGTCCGGCTGAACCAGCGCATCCCCTCGCTGTCGATGCCTTCGGGGCCCGCCCTCGTCATGGCCGCCGTCGGCGCGGCGGCGGCCACCGCGGGCCTGGTCTGGCTGGCGTCCCGGCGGCGCCGCCTGTTCGCGGCCTCCTGACCACCACGCGAGAGGCCCGGCACCGCGCCGAGCCGGGCGGCCCACCAGAATGTCCTGATTGATATGAAAAGTAAAAAGTGTAGCCAGGGGTTCCGCATCCCCGCAGACAGCGGTAGAAAGGACATAGCGGCCCGCGAGACCACGGACTTCCGGGAGGAAGACCGCAGTTCACAGCAGTAGGCCCCACGGACCGAGCATGGAAGTCGGGCACCCACGCGTAGCCGACCCGCCAACCGGGCCAGCCGCACCAGGTCACGGGCGAAGATCCCGGCCTGATCGGCAGAATCGCGCGCACGCACTGGTAACTCGGCGGACATGCCCAGCGGCGGCATCTCCGGGTGCCGCCGCAACTTCGTCCAGGCCCCGCCGCCGCGCCCGCCGCCGGTACCCTCCGCCGCCCACGTCCTCGCGAGCGGGCCGCCGCGTTCTCAGGCCGCGCCGCGCTGAAGGGCCTCACAGACGGCGACGCTCTCGCGGACACCGAGTTCCAGGGCCCGGCCGCAGTGGACGATCCACTCGGACATGCCCTCGGGCGTGCCGGAGGCGTAGCCCTCCAGGGCCTTGAGGTACTCGGCGCGACCCAGCTCCGCGTACCCGACCTCGGCCGGGCAGATCGACTTGGGGTCGAGGCCGCTCGCGACCAGCACGATGCGTTCGGCGGCACGCGCGACCGGGCCGTTGAAGGTGCCGAAGGGCCGCAGGCAGAGAAGCTCGCCGTGCACCGCGGCGCCTATCACCAGGGCGGGCGCGGCCGTGCCGGCCAGCAGCAGGTCGGCCAGTCCCTCCAGCCGGGCATTGACCTCCCCCGGCTCGGGCAGCGGGAACTCCTCGACGCCGACCAGGGGTTCCTCGACCGGCTCGCCGGCCAGCCGGGGCCGCCCCACCGTGTCCGCAGATCCCCCAGGCCCGGCCTGGGCGCCGCCGGCCGCGACCAGGTGCAGCCGGGCCAGCGCCTGGACCGGCGACTGCCGCCAGACGCCGAGGAGTTGACCGGCCTCCGCGGTCAGCCGGAGCGTCGCGCCGACCGTGCGGGCCTGCGCGTCGGCCGAGAAGTCGCTGCGCCGCCGCACCTCCTCCAGCGGCCAGTCCGCGTCGGCCAGCGCGGCCGAGGCGCGCGCGCCGCGCAGCGCCGCCTCGGAGGTGACCTCGTTGGAGCGGCGACGCATCACCCGGTGTCCGTAGACCCCGTCAACGGCCTTGCGTACGGAGTCCACCGCCTCCGGCACACCGTGCAGCGCGCCGAGCACGGCGAGCGGATCGGTCTGCGCGTGAGCGGACGCGGAGTGAGCGTTTTCAGCCATGCCCAAGACATTACGCACCCCCGCAGGCCCGAATCGACCCCGAACGAGTGGCCTTCCCCACTCCGCGCACCGCCGCGCGGGCCTGCCGCCGCTACGCTGACCGAACATGAAGATCGCTTTCGTCGGGAAGGGCGGCAGCGGCAAGACGACGCTGTCCTCGCTCTTCGTCCGCCACCTCGCCGCCGCACGCGTGCCCGTCCTCGCCGTCGACGCGGACATCAACCAGCACCTGGGCCCGGCCCTCGGCCTGGACGAGGACGACGCCGCCGCGCTGCCCGCGCTCGGCGCGCACCTGCCCGAGATCAAGGAGTATCTGCGCGGCGCCAACCCCCGTATCGCCTCCGCCGAGACGATGATCAAGACGACGCCGCCCGGCCACGGCTCGCGGCTGCTGCGGCTCACCGAGGACAACCCGGTCTACGCCTCGTGCGCCACGGAGGTTCCGCTGGACGACGGGCGGTCGGTGCGGCTGATGGTGACCGGCCCGTTCAACGAGTCCGACCTCGGCGTGGCCTGCTACCACTCCAAGGTCGGCGCGGTGGAACTGTGCCTGAACCACCTCGTGGACGGACGCGACGAGTATCTGGTGGTCGACATGACGGCGGGCAGCGACTCGTTCGCCTCCGGCATGTTCACCCGCTTCGACCTGACCTTCCTGGTCGCCGAGCCGACCCGCAAGGGCGTCGCGGTCTACCGCCAGTACAAGGAGTACGCGCGCGACTTCGGGGTGGGCCTGGCCGTGATCGGCAACAAGGTGCAGGGCGCGGACGACCTCGCCTTCCTCCGCGAGGAGGTCGGGGACGACCTGCTGGTCACGGTGGGCCACTCGGACTGGGTGCGGGCCATGGAGAAGGGCCGCCCGCAGCCGTTCGAACTGCTGGAGGAGCAGAACCGGCAGGCGCTGCGCACCCTGCACGAGCGCGCCGACCGCGCGTACGAGGACCGGGACTGGGACCGCTACACCCGGCAGATGGTGCACTTCCACGAGAAGAACGCGCGGAGCTGGGGCAACGAGCGCACCGGAGCCGACCTGGCCGCGCAGGTCGACCCCTCCTTCGTCCTGAGCGAGGCGCTGCTCCCGGCCTGAGAGGAGCCGCGCGGAGCCGACCGGGCCTGAACGCGAGGGGCCGGGCGGTGGGCGGGCGGTGGGCGGGCCGGTGAAAACCGGCGCAGGCGGCGGGCACCCCGGGGGAAAGGCCGCCGGTGAAAATGTGCGGGCTCCGCACCGTCACACGAGGGCCCGGCGTGGGTAGGCTCCGCCGCATGGAGCACGAGACGTTCGTCCCAGCCCCGCCCGCACGCCTGGCGCTCGCGCTGCGTTCGCCGACCGTGGTCGCCGCGAGCCTGCCGGGCTGGCAGCCCGACGCCGCAGACGCCGGCGCGGACGCGGCCGCCGGGCAGAGCGGGCGGCTGCGGCTGCGCGTCGCCGGCTCCACGATCACCTACCGCGCCGACCTCTCGGTCTCCGGCGACGCCTCCCCTTTCACGCTGGTGGCGCGCGGCGCGGAGGTGCGCGGGGACGGCCGGGCGACGGCCACCGTCACCGTGTCGGTCGAACCCGCCGACCAGCCCGAGCCCGGCTCCACGCTGCTCTTCCGCGCCGCCGGATCGGTCACCGGCCGCCTCACCGGTTACGACGACGCGGTGGTGGAGGCGGCGCTGCGCCGGCTGCTGGACCGTTTCGCCGCGGCGCTCGCGGAGAACGCGCCGGAGGAGGGGACGGACGCGGGGGGCCCGGCCGGGAGGGCCGACACGAAGACGCCCGCCGACGAGCCGGCGGTCGGTCCCGCAGAGCGACCGGCGGACGGTCCCGCCGGCGCATCCGCCGACCGACCGGCGGACGACACCGCGGACGACGCCGTGGACGAACCCGACGTTGTGAACGAGCCCGACGTCGTGGACGACCTCGGCGAGCCCGCGCCGCCCGCGGAGGGCGAGGAGGACTTCGAGCTGGTCGAGGTCGAGGTGGAGGTCCCGGAGAGCGCCGCCGCGCTCGACGACCTGGTCACGCCCGCCGAGGCCGCGCACGCGCGCCGTACGATGATCGGCCGCAGCGCCGAGGAGGTGGACCACGCGCCGCCGCGCGGCCGGTACGCCCCCGTGCCCGCGCCGGACGGCGCCGGCGCCGCGGCCACCCTGCGCTGGGCTGCCCCCGCGGCAGCGGCCCTGCTCGCCTCCGCGGTCGTCGTCGGGCGGGTACTGCGCCGCCGCCGCTGAGGCCGCGCGGGACCGGGACCGACGGCGGGTCGGGTGGGCGCTGGGCCGACCGGCCGCGCCGCCGTTGAGCCGCCGCCGTCCGCCGACGCGCCCCCGATAGGCTCGGCGTGTGGAGAACGAGACGAAGCTGACGGCGGGCGACGCCGAACTGACCTTGCAGCCGGAGGCCGGCTGCCGGATCGCCTCGCTGAAGGTGGGCGGGGTCGAACTGCTGCGCCAGGGCCCGAAATTCGGCGCCTTCGTGATGGTGCCGTGGTGCGGACGCACGGAGAACGGCGTGTTCCGCAACGGCGGCGTCACCCACCAGCTGCCCGTCGACGCGCCCCCGCACGCGATCCACGGCACCGGCCGGCACAGCGTGTGGACCGAGGCCGCGCCCGCGACGCAGACCACCGCGTCGTTCCACTACGAGCTGGCGGACCCCTGGCCGTATCCCGGCCGGGTCACCCACACGGTGGAACTCGCCCCCCACTCCGTGACGCTGACGCTCGGCGTGGAGACGGCGGGCGACTCCTTCCCCGCGCAGGCCGGCTGGCACCCGTGGTGGCTGCGCAACCTCGGCCGCGGCGGCCAGGACGTCGAGCTGGCGTTCAGCGCGGAGTGGCAGGAGGAGCGCGGCGACAACCACCTGCCCGACGGCAACCGCATCACCCCCCGGCCGGGCCCGTGGGACGACTGCTTCGGCATGCCGGAGGGCGTGGACGTCACGCTGACCTGGCCCGGCGAGATGCGGGTGCGGGTCAGCAGCCCGACCGAGTGGGTGGTCGTGTACACCGAGCAGCCCGAGGCCGTGTGCGTCGAGCCGCAGTCCGGTCCGCCGAACGGTCTCAACACCCTGCCCCGCCTGGTCACGCCCATCGACCCGCTGGAGATCACCACCACGTGGAGCTGGCAGACCATCGGATGACCATCGGCTGATCGCCGGCCGGCCGAGGACAACCGACCGACAACCGGCCGACAACCGGCCGGCGGTCGACCGCCGGCGCCGACCGACCGCCGGCCCCGGCCTGCCCCGGCCGCGCTCCCGCCGTCCCCACCCTGTGGACAACCGGAGCCGCGGCTGCCTGACCTGTGGATAACCGAATCGGCGCGTCGGCCGCTGCGGATAGGCTCATCGACATGAGCGACGACGTACGGACCGCCCTGCTGCGGCACATCAAGGACAAGGCCGTCGTGCACGGCAAGGTGACCCTCTCCTCCGGCCTGGAGGCCGACTTCTACGTCGACCTGCGGCGTATCACGCTGGACGGCGAGGCCGCGCCGCTGGCCGGGCAGGTCATGCTCGACCTGACCGCCGGGCTGGACTTCGACGCGGTCGGCGGGCTGACGCTCGGCGCGGACCCGGTGGCCACGTCGATGCTGCACGCGGCGGCGGCGCGCGGCAGCCGGCTGGACGCCTTCGTGGTCCGCAAGGCCACCAAGACGCACGGACTGCAGCGCCGGATCGAGGGCACGGACGTCAAGGGCCGCCGGGTGCTGGTCGTCGAGGACACCTCGACCACCGGCGATTCGCCGCTCACCGCGGTCGAGGCGGTCCGCGAGGCGGGCGGCGAGGTCGTGGCGGTCGCGGTGATCGTGGACCGCGGCGCCGGTCCGAAGATCGCCGAAGCCGGGCTGCCGTACCTGTCCGCGTACTCCCTCGCGGACCTCGGCCTGGACTGACCCGCAGTGGTGAATCCGTTCGCGTCTGGGAAGATGAGCGCGACGATGACGTCGACACGCCAGCTGGACCACCCGCACAGTCATTGAGGAGCGGACACGATGCCCATCGCAACCCCCGAGATCTACAACGAGATGCTCGACCGCGCGAAGGCGGGCAAGTTCGCCTACCCGGCGATCAACGTCACCTCGTCGCAGACGCTGCACGCCGCGCTGCGCGGTCTCGCCGAGGCGGAGAGCGACGGCATCATCCAGATCTCCACCGGCGGCGCGGAGTTCCTGGGCGGGCAGTACAAGAAGGAGATGGTGACCGGCGCGGTCGCGCTCGCCGAGTTCGCGCACATCGTGGCCGAGAAGTACCCGGTCACCGTCGCGCTGCACACCGACCACTGTCCGAAGGACAAGCTGGACGGCTACGTCCGGCCGCTGCTGAAGATCTCGCAGGAGCGCGTGGCGGCCGGCCGCGACCCGCTGTTCCAGTCGCACATGTGGGACGGGTCCGCCGAGAACCTCGACGACAACCTCGCCATCGCCAAGGAGCTGCTGGCCGAGGCGGTCAAGGCGAAGATCATCCTGGAGATGGAGATCACCCCCACCGGCGGCGAGGAGGACGGCATCTCGCACGAGATCAACGACTCCCTCTACACCACCGTCGACGACGCCTTCCGCACCGTCGAGGCGGTCGGCCTCGGTGAGAACGGCCGCTACCTGCTGGCCGCCTCCTTCGGCAACGTCCACGGCGTGTACAAGCCGGGGAACGTGGTGCTGCGTCCGAGCATCCTCAAGGAGCTGCAGGACGCGGTCGCGCAGAAGTACGGCAAGCCCAACGCGTTCGACTTCGTCTTCCACGGCGGCTCCGGCTCCACCGAGGCGGAGATCAACGAGGCGCTGGAGAACGGCGTGGTCAAGATGAACATCGACACCGACCTGCAGTACGCCTTCACCCGGCCCGTCGCGGCGCACATGTTCCAGAACTACGACGGCGTGCTCAAGGTCGACGGCGAGGTCGGCAACAAGAAGACCTACGACCCGCGGGTGTGGGGCAAGGCCGCCGAGGCGGGGATGGCCGAGCGCGTGGTCGTCGCCGCGCAGAACCTGCGGTCGGCCGGCAACAAGCGCAAGTAGCACCGGCGCCGCGCGCCGCACCGCCGCGGGCCCCGCCGGCCCCACCGCCCGGCGCGTACCGGCGCCCGGCCCCGCACCGCCGCGGGGGCCCGCCGCCCGGCGCCGCGCGCCGCACCGCGCCCCGTTGAGGCCCCCCGGCACCTGCCGGGGGCCTCCTCGCGGAACGGCTCGGGCAGACTGGAGTCATGTCCACTCACGAGAACCTGCTCGGGGGTCCGGCCCCGACGCATCTGCCCGACGACCCCGAGCCGCGCGAACTGCTGGCCTCGGGCGCGGCCCCCTCCGAGGTCGCCGCGAAGTACCCGGCGTCCTCGCTGGCCTGGGCGCAGCTGTCCGACGAGGCCTTCGAGGCGGGGCGCGTCGTGGAGTCGTACGCCTACGCCCGCACCGGCTACCACCGCGGCCTGGACGCGCTGCGCCGCGCGGGCTGGCGCGGCCAGGGCCCGGTCCCGTTCGAGCACGAGCCGAACCGCGGCTTCCTGCGCGCCCTGCACGCGCTCGGCCGCGCCGCGCAGGCGATCGGCGAGAACGACGAGTACGAGCGCTGCACCGTCTTCCTGCGGGACAGCTCGCCCACCGCCGCCGACACTCTGGGCTGAGCCCCGGCCGGGCGCCGCCCGCACCGCACCGCCCCGCGGCGCCCGCCCGTCCCCGCCCGCCCGGCGGCGGACGCCCGGCGGCGGACGCCCCAGCCCACCCCGCTTCCCCAGCCCCCCGGCCTCCCCCGCCGCAGGCCCCCCACCAGCCCCGTTTGTCGCAGTCTTGTCACAGACAGCCCCTGGCAAGCTCACGTACATACTGAGTAAGTACCGTACGGGGGAAGCGTTCGATCATCGATCGCGGCAGACGGGGCGCCAGGGGCTGAGGCGGTCCCGGCCGTGCCGCCCAGGGGGAGTCGTGGCAGTGCAGAGCCCGAGCCGTCGTCCGCAGACCGGCGGCGGGACCAAGCGGCGGAGCGCCGCCGTCGTGCCGATGGTCCTGCTGGTGGTGATCGCGCTGGGAGGCGCGGCCGCGTTCGCGGCCTGGCACGCGCACCGCAGTGACTCGTCGTCGGCCGGGGCGCCGGACGACGGCCGCGGCCGACCCGCGGCGACGGTCGGCAGCACCCCCGAGGCGACCTCCTCCCCCAGCCCCCGCGCGTCGAAGGCGCCGGTCGTGCCGCAGTCCGGCACCGGCGACTTCCGCACCGCGCACTCCGACGGCAAGGCGGCGGGGCACGGCACCCTCCGCCGCTACAAGGTCCAGGTCGAGGGCGGCATCGCGCTCTCCCCCGGCGCCGCCGCGCAGGAGATCCAGCAGATCCTGGCCGATCCCCGCGGCTGGACCGCCGACGGCCACGACGCCTTCCAGCTCGTCTCCTCCGGCCCGGCCGACTTCGTGATCAAGATCGCCACCCCGGACACCGTCGACGACCTGTGCGGCGCCGCGGGGCTGGACACCCACGGCGAGGTCAACTGCGACGTCGGCCCGACCGTCGTGGTCAACCTCAAGCGCTGGCTGCTCGGCTCGCCGGAGTTCCACGGACCGGTCCAGGAGTACCGCGCGCTGATCATCAACCACGAGGTCGGTCACCGCATCGGCCACGGCCACGAGGGCTGCCCCGGCCCCGGCAAGCCCGCGCCGGTGATGATGCAGCAGATATACGGGCTGCACGGCTGCACCGCGAACCAGTGGCCGTACGACAGCCACGGCCGCTACATCCAGGGACCGCCGGTGGAGTGACAGGGGTCCGGCCGGTCGCGGCCGGTGCCGCGGGCGCGCGCCGAGGGGCGACCGGCCGAGCCCGGACCCCGGGCCTTGCCGGATCGGGCCGTACCGCCGATGATCGCGGCACGGCCCGGTGATCCCGGGCGACGCACTGGAGGTACCCCATGTCCGACACACCGACCGACGAGGCGGCGACCCCTCACCTCGCGTTCGAGGGCTCGACACCGTACGAGGACTACGTTCAGGCGTCCGTCCTCACCCATTTGCAGCATCCGCTGTCCGACGACCCCGGCGAGATGGCCTTCCTGGTCACCACGCAGGTGATGGAGCTGTGGTTCACGCTGCTGGTCCACGAATGGACCACCGCGGCGAACGCGCTGCGCGAGGACGACCTGCCCACCGCGATGGCCGCGCTGCGCCGCAGCCTGCCCGAGCTGGAGTCGCTCAACGCGTCCTGGAAGCCGATCGCGCACCTGACCCCCGCGCAGTTCAACGCCTACCGGTCCGCGCTCGGCGAGGGCTCCGGCTTCCAGTCCGCGATGTACCGCAGGCTGGAGTTCCTGCTCGGCGACAAGTCCGCGTCCATGCTCGTGCCGCACCGCGGCACCCCCAGCGCCCACGCCGAGCTGGAGAAGGCGCTGACCGAGCCGAGCCTGTACGACGAGGTGCTGCGGCTGCTGGCCCGCCGCGGCCTCCCGGTGCCCGCCGAGGTCCTCGACCGCGATCCTGCCGCCCGCTACGAGCCGCACCCCGGGGTCGAGGCCGTCTGGCAGAGCGTCTACGCCGACCGCGACCAGGACGCGGAGCTGGTACGCCTGGGCGAGCTGCTCACCGACGTCGCCGAGCTGGTGTGGCGCTGGCGCAACGACCACCTGGTGGCGACCCGCCGCGCGATGGGCTCCAAGCCGGGCACCGGCGGCTCGGCCGGCGTGGCGTGGCTGGAGAAGCGCGCCGCCAAGACCGTCTTCCCCGAGCTGTGGACGGCGCGCAGCCATGTCTGAGCCGCTCACCAGCCCCGAGACCGCGGCCCCGCACCCCGCCGTGGCCCCCGCGCCGGCGCGGCACGCCTCCGCGCCCGCGGACCCCGCCGCCTCCCTCACCGACCGGGCTGCCTCCCTCGCCGACCCCGCCGCCTCCTTCACCGAGCGAGCTGCCTCCCTCACCGACCGCGCCGCCCGCCTCGACGCCGCCGATCCGCTCGCCGCCGTCCGCGCGCGCTTCGCGCTGGACGACGCCGTCTACCTCGACGGCAACTCGCTCGGCGCGCTGAGCACCGGCGTGCTGCCGCGGCTGGCCGACGTCGTCACCCGGGAGTGGGGCGAGCTGCGCATCCGCTCCTGGGAGGAGAGCGGCTGGTGGACCGCGCCGGAGCGGATCGGCGACCGGATCGCGCCGCTGGTCGGCGCGGCGCCCGGGCAGGTGGTGGTCGGCGACTCGACCAGCGTCAACGTCTTCAAGGCCCTGGTCGCCGCAGTGCGAATGGCGCCGCAGGAGCGCGACGAGATCCTGGTCGACGCGGGGACCTTCCCGACCGACGGCTACATCGCCGAGTCCGCCGCCCGGCTGACCGGCCGGACGCTGCGGGCGCTGCCCGCGGACCGGATCGCCGCCGAGGCGGGCCCCCGGACCGCCGTCGCGCTGGTCAACCACGTCGACTACCGCACCGGGCGGCTGTACGACATGGCCGCGACCACCGGTGCGCTGCACGCCGCGGGAGCGCTCGCGGTGTGGGACCTGTGCCACAGCGCGGGCGCGCTGCCGGTGGCGCTCGACGCGGACGGCGTGGACATGGCGGTCGGCTGCACCTACAAGTACCTCAACGGCGGGCCGGGCGCGCCCGCCTACCTCTACGTACGCAGCGCGCTGCAGCCGCGCTTCGACTCGCCGCTGCCGGGGTGGAACTCGCACACCGACCCGTTCGCCATGGCGGAGCACTACGAGCCCGCGGCCGGCGCGCCGCGCGGCCGGGTCGGCACCCCCGAGATCCTGTCGCTGCTGGCGCTGGACGCGGCGCTCGACGTCTGGGACGGCGTCGCGGTCGCCGACGTGCGGGCCAAGAGCCTGGCGCTGACCGACTTCTTCCTGGAGTGCGTGGCCGCGCTGGCGCCCGCGGGCCGGGTCGAGCCGATCACGCCGCGCGCGCACGCGGAGCGCGGCAGCCAGGTGTCGCTGCGCTGCGCGGACGCGGGCGCGGTGATGCGCGAGCTGACCGCCCGCGGCGTGGTGGGCGACTACCGCAGGCCCGACGTCCTGCGCTTCGGCTTCACCCCGCTGTACACCCGTTACGCCGACGCGCTGCGTGCCGCCCAGGTGCTGGCCGCGGTGCTCGGCGCCGAACCCGAAGGGACCTCCTGAGCCATGCCGCCCGCCGAGTCCGCCCCGCCTCCTCCCGCGTCGCCGACGACGGCGACCGCGACGGCCGCGCCGACAACGCCGACCGCGCCGACCACGTCGGCCACGGCGGACACGTCGACCACGGCGGACACGTCGGGGGGTGCGTCGAGCGCCGCCGCGCGGGCCGCGGGAATGGCCGCCGCCGAGGCCGACGGCGCCGCCGGGACCGCGGACGCGGCCCCGGCGCAGGCCGCGGACCGGCCGGGCGCGGTCCGGGACGCCGGTGCGCGGGCGCGGCTCGCGGCCCGGGCGGCGGCGGAGGAGGCCTCGGCCCTCGGACACGCGCCGGTGGCGCCGGACGCGACGGCGTCCTACGGGGACCACCCGGACCAGGTGATCGACTTCTACCGGTCCGGCACCCCCGCCGGCGGCGCCCGGCCCGCGCCGCTGGTGGTCCTGCTGCACGGCGGCGCTTGGCGCGCGGCCTATGACCGCGCCCATGTCTCACCCCTGGCCGCTTACCTGGCCGCGGCGGGCTACGCGGTCGCCTCCGTCGAATACCGCCGAGGCCCGGCGCCCGGCAGCCCCGCCGCCGGCTCCGACAGCCCTGACAGCCCCGCAGGCCAAGCCGGAGACACCGCGCCCGCTCCGGCCGGGCGGTGGCCGGAGACCTTCGACGACGTGGCCGCCGCCATGGACGCCGTGGCCGCGCTGGCCGTCACGGCGCTGGGCGAGGAGGCCGTCGACCCGCGCCGGACGGTGCTCACCGGCCACAGCGCGGGCGGCCACCTCGCGCTGTGGGCCGCCGCGCGGCACGTCCTGCCGACCGGCTCGCCCTGGCGCCTCGACGCACCGCCCCCGTTGCGCGGCGTCGTGGCGCTGGCGCCGATCGCCGACTTCGGCACCGCGATACGGCTGCACGTCTGCTCCGACGCGGTGAGCGATCTGCTCGGCGCCCCCGAGCACCGGGCGGACCGCCTCCCGCACGCCGATCCCTCGGTGCTGCTCCCCACCGGAATCGCCACGACCATCGTGCACGGCAGCACTGACAACGTGGTTCCGCCGCAGGTCAGCGAGGCGTTCACGCGGGCAGCCGCCGCCGCGGGCGAGGAGCCCACGGTGGCCTGGCTGCCGGAGACCGGCCACTTCCCGCTGATCGACCCGGCCGCCCAAGCGGTCGCGGCGGTCGCCGACGAGATCGCCCAGCTCGCCTGGTGAACCACGCCCGCCGCCCGGCGCGCCACGCCCGGCGAGTCGCGCCCGCCGGGCGGCCCGGCCCCGCCCCTGACGCTCCGACCCGTCCGCGCCGACCGCGAGCGAGAGAGACCCTCCGCGCCGACCGCGAGGCCCCGCCCCGACCGTGGCACCGCCTGCGAGGCCCCGCCCCGACCGTGGCACCGACCACGAGCGCGACGCCGACCGCCGCGGCCCAACCACCGCGGCCCGACCGCCCCGGCGCCAACCGCTCCCGCGACCCCTACTTGCGACCCCTACCGCGACCGCTTCGCCAGCCGCTCCACGTCCAGCAGGATCACCGCGCGCGCCTCCAGCCGCAGCCAGCCGCGGCCGGCGAAGTCGGCCAGCGCCTTGTTGACGGTCTCGCGGGACGCGCCGACGAGCTGCGCCAGCTCCTCCTGCGTGAGGTCGTGGACGACGTGGATGCCCTCCTCGGACTGCACGCCGAACCGCCGGGACAGGTCGAGCAGCGCCTTGGCGACGCGCCCGGGCACGTCGGAGAAGACCAGGTCGGACATGACGTCGTTGGTCCTGCGCAGCCGCCGGGCGACCGCGCGCAGCAGCGCGGTGGACACCTCGGGGCGGACGTTCAGCCAGGGCTGCAGGTCGCCGTGGCCCAGGCCCAGCAGCTTGACCTCGGTCAGCGCGGTGCCGGTGGCGGTGCGCGGCCCGGGGTCGAAGAGCGACAGCTCTCCGATCAGCTCGCCGGGGCCCACCACGGCCAGCATGTTCTCCCGCCCGTCGGGCGAGGTCCGGTGCAGCTTGACCTTGCCCTCGGTGACGACGTACAGCCGGTCCCCGGGGTCGCCCTCGTGGAACAGCGAGTCGCCACGCGCGAGCGTGACCTCCGTCATGGAGGCGCGCAGTTCAGCCGCCTGCTCGTCGTCGAGCGCCGCGAAAAGCGGGGCACGGCGCAGAACGTCGTCCACGAGCTCTCTCCTTGTCGACAGTCGACATCGCCGGGATCTCCCATGATGCACGACGTCTCAAACAGTGCGATCAATCACAAGGATGTCTTATCCACCGGCGCGGACGCGCCCCGGGGGTGCGAGAAGGGTGCGATCGGGTGCGGGTGCGCCCGATTCCTGTCGCGGCACAGAGTATCGACCGCGTATGTCGGTGGCGAGGCTTAGGCTGGCCGGGTGTCAGATACGCCGAGGGTGCAGAAGAAGCGGGCGGCCGCGCCCACCGGACGGGTGACGGCCGGCCGGAATTCCGCTGAGAGCGAACGGACCGCCGTGCAGGCCCCGCCCGTGGCGCTGGTGCGCCGCGCCCGGCGGATCAACCGCGAACTGGCCGAGGTGTATCCGTACGCCCATCCGGAGCTGGACTTCGAGAATCCCTTCCAGCTGCTCATCGCCACCGTGCTGTCCGCCCAGACCACCGACCTGCGGGTGAACCAGACGACGCCGGCGCTGTTCGCGAAGTACCCCACCCCCGAGGACATGGCCGCGGCCGACCCGGCGGACCTGGAGCAGATCCTCCGGCCGACCGGCTTCTTCCGCGCCAAGGCCCGCTCGGTGCTGGGCCTGTCCACGGCGCTGCGCGACGACTTCGGCGGCGAGGTGCCGAAGAAGCTGGCCGATCTGGTGAAGCTGCCCGGAGTGGGCCGCAAGACCGCCAACGTCGTGCTCGGCAACGCGTACGGGGTGCCCGGCCTCACCGTCGACACGCACTTCGGCCGGCTGTCCCGGCGCTTCGGCTGGACGACCTCGGAGGACCCGGAGAAGGTCGAGCAGGACGTCGCCCGGCTGTTCCCGAAGTCGGACTGGACGATGCTGTCGCACCGGGTGATCTTCCACGGCCGCCGGATGTGCCACGCCCGCAAGCCCGCGTGCGGCGCCTGCCCGATCGCCCATCTGTGCCCGTCCTTCGGCGAGGGCGAGACGGACCCGGAGAAGGCGAAGAAGCTGCTGAAGTACGAGAAGGGCGGCTTCCCCGGCCAGCGGCTGAAGCCCCCGCCGGACTACCCCGGGCAGCCCGCGCCCCCGCTGGCCGCGTCATGACCCAGGCCAGGGGCGGCGCGCGGGTCTCCGCGGCCGGCGTCCCGTCCTGGCTCGACCCGGTGGCCTCGGTCGTCGCGGCCGTCCGCCCCGAGCAGCTGAGCCGCTTCCTGCCGCCGGCCGGCGGCGGTCGCCCCTCGGCGGTGCTGATCCTGTTCGGCGAGGGCGAGCGCGGCCCTGACCTGCTGCTGCTGGAGCGCTCGGCGGCGCTGCGCTCGCACGCCGGCCAGCCGTCGTTCCCCGGCGGCAGCCTCGATCCGCAGGACGGCGACCCGGAGGGCGAGGGCCCGGTGCGGGCGGCGCTGCGCGAGGCCGAGGAGGAGACCGGCCTCGACCCGGCCGGCGTGCAGGTCTTCGGGGTGCTGCCGCGGCTCTACATCCCGGTCAGCGACTTCGCCGTCACCCCCGTGCTGGGCTGGTGGCGCGAGCCGAGCCCGGTGCGGGTGGTGGACCCGGCGGAGACCGCGCGGGTCTTCCGGGTGCCGGTGGCCGATCTGGCCGACCCGGCGAACCGGGCGATGCTGGTCCACCCCAGCGGCTTCCGCGGCCCGGCGTTCCTGGTCGAGGGCGCGCTGGTGTGGGGCTTCACCGCGGGCCTGATCGACAAGATCCTGCACTACGCGGGCTGGGAGCGGCCCTGGGACCGCGACCGCACGGTCCCGCTCGGCTGACCCGGCCGCGGCTCCGGCCGCCCGCGCGGACCGCGCCGTCCGCGCCGCGCCGTACGACCGCACCGCCCCCGTACGGCTCCTGTCCGTCGGGCCCGGCCGCGGCCCCGATCCGGGGGTCTCCTGGCCGTACCGTCCCGCGTGCTCAGGCGGGCATGAGACCGTTGTGCCCGTGAACGCGCTGGACTTCCTGCTCATCCTCGCCGCTGTCTGGTTCGCCGTGGTCGGCTACCGGCAGGGCTTCGTCGTGGGCATCATGTCGGTGACGGGCTTCCTCGGCGGCGGCCTGGCCGCCATCTACCTGCTGCCCCTGATCTGGGACAAGGCCACGGACGACGCCACGCCGGGCTCCGTCGCGGTGATCTGCGCGGTGGCGATGGTCATCGTGACCGCGTCGGTGGGACAGGCGTTCACCACGCACCTGGGGAACAAGCTGCGCACCCGGATCACCTGGTCGCCCGCCCGCGTCCTGGACGCCGGCGGCGGGGCGCTGGTCAACGTGGCGGCGATGCTGCTGGTGGCGTGGCTGATCGGCACCGCGCTGGCGACCACGACGCTGCCGACGATAGGCCGCGAGGTGCGCTCGTCCAAGGTGCTGCTCGGGGTCTCCGACGTGCTGCCGGCCCAGGCCGACACCTGGTTCGACGACTTCAGCAACGCCCTCGCGCAGAACGGCCTGCCGCAGGTCTTCGGCACCTTCGGCTCCGAGCCGATCACCTCGGTGCCGCCGCCGGACCCGGCGCTGGCGAACAGCAAGGTGGTGGCCGAGTCCCGCGACAGCATCGTGAAGATCGTCGGCACCGCGCCCGGCTGCGGGAAGATCCTGGAGGGCTCGGGCTTCGTCTTCGCGCGGGACCGGGTGATGACCAACGCGCACGTGGTCGGCGGCGTGACCGACCCGCGGGTGCAGATCGGCGGCCGGGGCCGGCAGTACGACGCGCGGGTGGTGCTCTACGACTGGCAGCGCGACATCGCGGTGCTGGCCGTGCCGAATCTGAACGCGCCGAAGCTCGACTTCAGCACCGGCCCCGAGCACTCGCGCGACGACGCGATCGTGGCCGGCTTCCCGGAGAACGGCCCGTTCGACGTGCGGGCGGCCCGCATCCGCAGCCGGATCGAGGCCGGCGGCCCGGACATCTACCACCGCGGCACGGTGCACCGCGACGTGTACTCGATCTACTCCACCGTCCGGCAGGGCAACTCCGGCGGTCCGCTGCTCACTCCGGGCGGCCAGGTGGCCGGCGTGGTCTTCGCCAAGTCGCTGGACGACTCCCACACCGGCTACGCGCTGACCGCCGACGAGGTGCGCGAGGACGCGGCGCAGGGGCGCGCCGCGACGCAGCGGGTGGACACCCAGGGCTGCGCGCTGTGAGCGGCGCGCCGCACGGCGCGCCTGGTCCGGCGGCGGGCCGGCCGCTGATCAGTCGCGTACGTGCCGCAGCCGGGCACTGACCCAGCGGGCGCGGCGACCGAGGATGCTCGGGATGCCGAGGCGGCCCTGCCCGGGCGGCAGTACGGCCAGGGGCGCCGTCCGATCGGCGGTGGAGATGCGGCGGCGATTGCTCGATACGTCACGGTAGTCGTGCGTCCAACCCATACCGACCAACGTGCCCGCGCCCCTTGGTCGGTAATCGCCGTTTCGTGGTCCAGTTGGCCTATGCGTCCGGCATTTTGACGATGGTTCGACCGTCATATGTACGCGTGTGAACGCGTGGCACAGAGGGGGTCAGCGGTCCGGTTCCGGGTCCTTCAACCAGTTGATCAGTTCGGCGGAGAAGGCCGCCGGATCCTCCTCCTGGGGGAAGTGGCCGAGCCCGTCGAACAGCCGCCAGCGGTACGGCGCCTCGACGTACTCCCCGCTGCCGGCCACGTACCGGGTGGCGATCGCCGGGTCGAGCGAGCCGTGCATCTGCAGGGTGGGCACCCGGACCGGGCGCTTCATCCGGCGGTTGAACTGGATGCCGTCCGGGCGGACCATCGAGCGCACCATCCAGCGGTACGGCTCGACGGCGCAGTGCGCGGTGGACGGGATCTGCATGGCCCGGCGGTAGACGTCGACCGACTCCTCGTCGGGCAGGCTCGGGCCCGACCACTGCTGCACCAGCTCGCCGACCAGCGCGGAGTCGTCCGCGGTCAGCCGCCGCTCGGGGATCCACGGCCGCTGGAAGCCCCAGATGTAGCCGCCGGATTTGCTCTGCCGCAGGTCGGTGAGCATCGCGGCGCGCCAGCGGCGCGGGTGCGGCATGGAGCTGACGGCGAGCCGGCGGACCAGCTTGGGCCGCATGGCCGCCGCGGTCCAGGCGAGGTAGCCGCCCAGGTCGTGGCCGACGAGCGCGGCGTCGGGCTCGCCGAGCGAGCGGATGACGCCGGTGATGTCGAGCGCGAGGTTCGGCGGGTCGTAGCCGCGGGGCGTACGGTCGCTGCCGCCGACCCCGCGCAGGTCCATCGCGACCGCGCGGAAGCCGGCGTCGGCGAGCGCCGTCAGCTGGTGCCGCCAGGTCCACCAGAACTGCGGGAAGCCGTGCAGCAACAGCACCAGCGGGCCGTCGCCCAGCTCCGCGATGTGGAAGCGCGCGCCGTTGGCGGCCACGTCGCGGTGCGTCCAGGGCCCCTCGACACGGGGCACCGACGGGCGGCCCCGGCCGGAACTGCCGGAGGGACCGCGCGACCCGACGGTGAGGTTCATGCCCCGAAGCGTGTCACATCTCGCCGTCCGCCGGGGCGCGAGAGGTCAAGAGCGGCCCGGCGCGGCGTCCTCGACGGCGGGCGGGGTGCCGCCGGCGGAGACGGCCAGGGTGGCGCCGGAGCCGGACGACGTGATCGCCGCGGCGCCGGTCCCGCCGCTCTCGGCCGGCAGCTCGCGCGGGTGCGGCTTGGCCTTCTGCAGCACCGCGGCGGTCTGCTTGGCCGAGGCGATGGTCCGCTCGGGCTTCTTGACCTTCTTGAAGCGGCCGATGCCGACCAGCGCGAGGATCCCCGCCAGCAGCATGAACGCCCCGAAGACGATCAGGAACGACCAGCCGAGGGTGATGCCCAGCGCGTGGATGCCGTAGGCGCTGGCGAAGCTGAGCATCGGCACGGCGAAGAACAGCAGCGCCAGTGCCGTCACGAACGCGCCGCTGCCCACCGCCGCCCGCTTGGCGTCCTGCCGGATCTCCGCCTTGGCCAGGGCGATCTCGTCGTGCACCAGGGCGGACAGCTCCGCCGTGGCGGAGGCGAACAACTGGCCGAGGCTGCGCTCGTCACCGTTCGAGGCTGCGCTCATCTCGCGTCCTCCGTCGTGTGGGTCGGTACGGATCGGTTGCCGGCGGTGGTCTCCGGTCGTCACTAGATCATGCCTTACGCGTCGTCAGCATGGCCCGCCTCCCCGCCGGGCGGGGCGAGCCTGCGGTCCCCGTCACGTCCCAGGTGGTGCGCGTCGGTCACCTCGACCGCGTCCGCCGCGGCCAGCGCCCGGTAGGCGTTGTCGCGGAGCTTGAGCAGGCAGCCCGCCGCGACCGCGGCGATCACCGAGCCGAGCAGCACCGCGGCCTTGGCCTCGCCGGCCAGCGCGGGGTCGTCGTCGAAGGCCAGTTCGGCGATCAGCAGCGAGACGGTGAAGCCGATGCCGGCCAGCACCGCGACCGCCAGCACGTCCGGCCACACCAGATCCGCGCCCAGCCGGGCGCGGGTGAAGCGGGCGGCCAGCCACGCCCCGCCGAAGACGCCGAGCGCCTTGCCCAGCACCAGGCCGAGCACGACGCCGAGGGTCTCGGGCCGGTGGAAGACCTCGCGCAGCGAGCCCGCCGAGATCGTCACCCCCGCGGAGAACAGCGCGAACAGCGGCACCGCGACCCCCGCGGACAGCGGCCTGACGAGGTGTTCGACGCGCTCGCCCGGCGTGTGCTCCTCGCCCGGCCGGGGCGTGCAGCGCAGCATCAGGCCCATCGCGACGCCGGAGATGGTGGCGTGCACCCCGCTGTTGGCGGTCAGCGCCCAGATCACCACGGCCAGCGGCACGTAGACCCACCAGCCGTGCACCCCCGCGCGCAGCAGCGCCCAGAACAGCACCAGGCCGCCGACCGCGCCGAGCAGGGCGGCGATGTCGATGGCGGAGGTGAAGAAGAACGCGATGATCAGGATGGCGAACAGGTCGTCGACGACGGCCAGGGTGAGCAGGAAGGCACGCAGGGCGGCCGGCAGCGCGGTGCCGATGACGGCGAGCACGGCGAGCGCGAAGGCGATGTCGGTGGCGGTCGGGATCGCCCAGCCCTTGAGCGAGCCGCCGCCCGCCGCGGCCGTCACCGCATAGACGACCGCGGGCGCGGCCATCCCGCACACGGCGGCGACCACGGGAAGCGCGGCGGCGGCGGGATCGCGCAGTTCGCCGGCCACGAGTTCGCGCTTGAGCTCGACCCCGGCGACGAAGAAGAAGACGGTCAGCAGGCCGTCGGCCGCCCAGTGCGCCACCGACAGGTGCAGGCCGAGCGCGGCCGGCCCGAGGTGGTGGTGGCTGACCGCCTCGTAGTCGTGCTGGTCGGTGTTGGTCCAGATCAGCGCGGCCAGCGCGGCGAGCAGCAGCAGGAGGCCGCCGACCGTCTCGGCCCGCAACGCGTCGGCGAGGAACGCCCGCTCGGGGAGCGGGAGCCGGTCCAGCAGGACCGTGGTGCGGCGGCGCGGCCGGGGCTGATCGGTCACGGGTCGTCCTCCTGCGGCGACCCTACGTCGGCGCGCGCGTCCCCGCAGCCGGGATATTGCCCAGCCGCGGGGAACGGGCGCGCGGGGTGGAGCGGGCGGCGGGCGGCCGGACGCGGACCCGGCTTGGCCCTGCCGGGGTCCGCCCCCGGCGGCGGCCGGCTCAGTCCTCGCTGGGCGCCGAGGGCAGCTTGCTCTGGATGAGGTCCATCACCGAGGAGTCGGTGAGCGTGGTGACGTCGCCCAGCTCCCGGTTCTCCGCGACGTCCCGCAGCAGCAGGCGCATGATCTTGCCCGAGCGGGTCTTGGGCAGCTCGGAGACCACCAGGATGCGCTTGGGCTTGGCGATCGGGCCGAGCGTCTTGCCGACGTGGTCGCGCAGCGCGGCGGCCAGGTCCGCGCTGTCCTCGGCGGTGCCGCGCAGGATGACGAAGGCGACGATCGCCTGCCCGGTGGTCTCGTCGGTGGCGCCGACGACCGCGGACTCGGCCACCTTCGGGTGCGAGACCAGCGCGGACTCGACCTCGGTGGTGGAGATGTTGTGGCCGGAGACCAGCATGACGTCGTCGACCCGGCCGAGCAGCCAGATGTCGCCGTCGTCGTCCTTCTTCGCGCCGTCGCCGGCGAAGTAGCGGCCGGGGAAGCGGGACCAGTAGGTGTCCAGGTAGCGCTGGTCGTCGCCCCAGATGGTGCGGAGCATCGACGGCCACGGCTCGGTCAGCACCAGGTAGCCGCCGGAGCCGTTCGGCACCTCGTTGGCCTCGTCGTCCACGACGGTGGCGGCGATGCCGGGCAGCGGGGTCTGCGCGGAGCCGGGCTTGGTCGCGGTGACGCCCGGCAGCGGGCTGATCATCATCGCGCCGGTCTCGGTCTGCCACCAGGTGTCCACGATCGGGGTCTTGCCGGAGCCGATGTGCTCGCGGTACCAGATCCACGCCTCGGGGTTGATCGGCTCGCCGACGCTGCCCAGCACCCGCAGGCTGCTCAGGTCGAACTTGGCGGGGATGTCGTCGCCCCACTTCATGAAGGTGCGGATCGCGGTGGGCGCGGTGTAGAGGATCGTCACACCGTACTTCTGCACGATCTCCCAGAACCGGCCCTGGTGCGGGGTGTCCGGGGTGCCCTCGTAGATGACCTGGGTGGCGCCGTTGGAGAGCGGGCCGTAGACGATGTACGAGTGGCCGGTGACCCAGCCGATGTCGGCGGTGCACCAGTAGACGTCGGTCTCCGGCTTGAGGTCGAAGACCGCGTGGTGGGTGTAACTCGCCTGGGTGAGGTAGCCGCCGGAGGTGTGCAGGATGCCCTTGGGCTTACCCGTCGTCCCGGAGGTGTAGAGGATGTAGAGCGGGTGCTCGGCGTTGAACGGCTGCGGGGTGTGCTCGGCGGACTGCCGGCTGGTGACCTCGTGCCACCACAGGTCGCGGCCATCGGTCCACGCGACGTCCTGGCCGGTGCGGCGCACCACCAGCACGTGCTCGACCTGCGGGGTGCGCGCGACCGCGTCGTCGATGGCGGGCTTGAGCGCGGAGGGCTTGCCGCGGCGGTAGCCGCCGTCGGCGGTGATGACGAGCTTGGCGTCGGCGTCGTCGATGCGGGAGGCGACGGCGTCGGCGGAGAAGCCGCCGAAGACCACCGAGTGGGGCGCGCCGATCCGGGCGCAGGCGAGCATCGCGACGACCGCCTCGGGGATCATCGGCAGGTAGATGGCGACCCGGTCGCCGGCCGCGATGCCCAGCTCGGTCAGTGCGTTGGCGGCGCGGCTGACCTCGTCCTTCAGCTCGGCGTAGGTGATCGCGCGGCTGTCGCCCGGCTCGCCCTCGAAGTGCAGGGCGACGCGGTCGCCGTGGCCGGCCTCGACATGGCGGTCGACGCAGTTGTACGCCACGTTCAGCTCGCCGTCGGCGAACCACTTGGCGAACGGCGGGTTCGACCAGTCGAGTGTCTGGGTGGGCTCGGTGGCCCAGGTCAGGCGGCGGGCCTGCTCGGCCCAGAAGCCCAGCCGGTCGGCCGCGGCCTGTTCGTACGCGGCCGCGGTGACATTGGCCGCGGACGCAATCTCGGCCGGGGGAGCGAAGCGCCGCTCCTCCTTCAGCAGGTTCGCCAGGCTCTCGTTGGTGCTCACGCCAGCTCCTTGTCAGGGTGTCCCAGATGTCCCGGCACTACCTCACCAGTCCCGCGCTGCCGTGACAAGGGCTCACCCCAAAAAATGGTTTAGACCTTTGTGGTGGGACGCCGGGGTACGGGGGCGGGCGCGGCGGGATCGGGGCCGACGGCGCGGAACTCGCCGGTGGCCCGGTCGAGCGTGTACGCCTGCGCCTCGGCGACGTGGAAGTACATGCCGTGGAGCGCGAGCCGGCCCTCGCGCAGCCCGCGCGCCACGCTCGGATGGGCCGTCAGATGGTCCAACTGGGTGATGACGTTGACGAGCGCGAGGTGCTCCAGCTCGTCGGCGACCGGGCGGTCGGCGAGGGAGACGAGCGGGGTGCTCCGGGAGGCGCCGTCGGACGCGCCGGGGGTGCGGGGGGCAGCGGCGGCGGTGAGCCGGGCCAGGCTGGGGCGGCCGTGGCGCAGCCAGCGCGCGAGCGGGGTGGGCTGCCCGGCGGCGGGCGTGTCGCGCTCGGCGAGCAGCGCCTGCATCGCGCCGCAGCCGGAGTGGCCGCAGACCGTGATGCCGGAGACCCCGAGGACGTCGACCGCGTACTCGACGGCGGCGGCCACCGAGTCGCAGGAGGCGTCGGCGCCCGGTGGCGGCACCATGTTGCCGATGTTCCGGACGGTGAACAGGTCGCCGGGGCCGCTCGACGTGATCATGCTGGTGACCAGCCGGGAGTCGGCGCAGGTCAGGAAGAGCCGACGGGGCCGCTGGCCCTCGCGTGCGAGTCGCGCGAGCTCCTCGCGGACCAGCGGCGCGGTGTGCTGCTGGAACGCGCTGACGCCGTTGAGGAGTTCGACGTCGACGGGGGCGGCGGTGGCGTCGGTGTCGGCGACGACGAGGGAGGCGGCGGTGGGCGCGGGGGTGGCGTCAGCGGCAGGCGCGGAAGCGGCAGCGGCAGCGGCGGCGGCGGCGGGCGCGGTACCAGCGGCGGGCGCGGGCGCGGCGGCGACGACGTCCGCGGCCGGGAGCGCGGGCGCGCCCAGCGGCTCGCTGACGGGCCGTCCCGCGCGGTCGCCGAGCAGCACCCGGCCGCCGCCCGCGCGGTGCCGGGACGACCAGGCGCGCAGCGCCTCGTAGGCGGCGTGGTCCATGAACGAGCCGTCCAGCTCCACCACGGCGTCGGCGCGCGGGGGGACCTGGTCCAGCGCCCGTGACAGCCGGGGCACCGCCAGGAACGTCAACTGGCCGCTGACGCGTACCCGGTGGCGGCCCACCTCCTCGGCGACGGCCACCCGCGTACGGGTCAGGCGCCGCAGCGACAGGCACGCGGCGATCGCGACGCCCGCGCACACGCCCTGGAGCACGCCGAGCAGCACCACGCCGCCGAGCGTCACGGCGTAGACCGGGAACTCGCGGTGCCGGTGGACGTGCCGGATGTGCGCGAAGCTCACCATCCGCATGCCGACGAACATCACCAGCGCGGCCAGCGCGGCGAGCGGGATCGCGCGCAGCAGGGCGGCCGCGCAGCCCGCGCACAGCAGCACCCACACGCCGTGCAGCACGGTGGCGGCGCGGGTGCGGGCGCCCGCCGCGACATTGGCGGAGCCGCGCATCGCGCCGCCGGCCACCGGCAGGCCGCCGAGCAGCCCGGAGACGACGTTGGCGGCGCCCTGGCCGAGCAGCTCGCGGTCCAGCGCGGTCGGCGGCGCGTGCGGTCCCGGGCGCTTGACCTGCAGCGCGTCGACGGCGACGGCGGACAGCAGGGACTCCATGCCGGCCACCAGCGTGACGGTCAGCACGGCCGCGGCCACCCCGAGCACCGGCCCTTCGGGCAGCGCCGGGAGGGTGGGCGCGCGCAGTTCCGGCAGGTCGACGCGCGGCAGCGCGAGCCACGCGCTCGCCGCGGTGGCCAGGGCGACCGCGGCGAGCGGCGCGGGAACCGCGCGCAGCTTCGCGGCCCGGCCGCGCAGCCGCGGCCAGGCCAGCAGCACCGCGAGGGTGAGCGCGCCGACGAAGGGTGTCGCCGGATGGCTGTGCAGGAGCTGGCCGGGCAGCGCCGCGAGGTTGTCCGGCGCCGAGGTCTGCGGGCTGCCGCCGAGCACCACGTGCAGCTGCCCGACGGCGATGACGCAGCCGATGCCGGCGAGCATCCCGTGCACGATCGCGGGGCTGATCGCGAGGGCGGCGCGGGCCACGCGCAGCGCGCCGAGCAGCAGTTGGGCCAGTCCGGCCAGCGCGGTGATCGCGCAGGTGGCCCGCCAGCCGTACCTGTCCACCAGTCCGGCGGTGACCACGACCAGGCTGGTGGCGGCCCCGCTGACCTGGAGCGGCGCGCCGCCGAGTCCGCCGGCGACCACCCCGCCGACGACCGCCGCGACCAGTCCGGCCTGCGGCGGCGCGCCGGTCGCCAGGGCGAGCCCGAGCGAGAGCGGGACGGCGATCAGGAAGACGGTGGCCGAAGCCGACAGGTCCGCGAGGCCGGTGCGCGGCAGCGTCCGCGGCCGGATGCGCGCGAGATGTCCCCTCATGGCCCTCCCCATCTCCAAGCATGTCCAAGAGTCGGTCAATGAAGAGTAATGAATCGAGCACGCAGAGTGAACCCCAGAGTCCGGATCAGCAGGATTTTGCCTACTTTCGAGTGACACCCCCACCAGCCGGGCGTCACCGAACGCGCCCCATAAGCTTTGGCCATGACCTCGGCGTCCCTGCTCACTCCCCGCACCCTCACCGTGGGCGACCTGCTGCTGCGCCCGCTCGCCGCGAGCGACGAGCCGGCCGTCGGCGAGGCGATGCAGGACCCCGGCATCCTGCGCTGGGCGGCGGGGCGCGTGGTCAACGACGCCGCCCCGGCCGACCGCGGCCGGATCTGGCTGGCCGCCCGGCTGAACGCGTGGGCCAACGGCACCGCCGCCTTCGCGGTCACCGAGGCTGACGGGGGCGCGCTCCTCGGCTACGTCGGGCTGCGCGACGTGCACCGCGTGCCGGACCAGGCCGTCGCCGCGTACTGGGTGACCCCGGCCGCGCGCGGCCGGGCGGTCGCGGCCCGCGCCCTCGACGCCGCCGCCACCTGGGCCTTCCGCCCGGCCGGCGGGGGCGGCCTCGGCCTGCATCGGATCAGCCTGGACCACGCGCTGGCCAATCCCGGCTCCTGCCGCGTCGCCACCCGCGCGGGCTTCGTCACCGAGGGCACGCTGCGGGAGTGCTTCATCGACCACTCCGGACAGCGGCACGACTCCCACCTGCACGCCCGCCTGGCCACGGACCCGCGGCCGAACCTCTAAGACCTGGCCCGCGAGCGCCCTAGGACTCCCCCGGGCCGGCGCCGTCCTGCGCCGCGGCCCCGTACCGCTTCCGCTCCAGCACCACGATGGGACAGTTGAGCGCCGCGGCGATCTTCGCCAGGTTCGCGGGCGTCGCGCTGCGCCAGCCCGACTCGATCTCCCCCATCAACTGCTCGGAGATGCCGACGAGATCGGCCAGCGCGCGCTTGGTCAGGCCACACTTCTGCCGCGCCCACGTGACGGCCTCCGGCTCCTGATGCAGCCGCCTCGGCCGGGTCCGAGTACGGGGTTTCATGAGCACAAAGTAGCGCGCAGTAGCCGTTCGTACAAGTAGTACGCACATACTACGCGTTTGCCCTCCGGCGCTCCGGCGCTCCGCCGGGGAGCACACGGGCAGTCACGGAAGATTCACCCTCCGAGTTTTCCGAAGGGGTGGACGCGGACTGCGTAGTTGTGCGAAGCTCGCTCCATGAATGACCGTCCGCCCACCCCGCCCGAGGGCGAGCTGATCAAAGCCGCCCTGGAAAAAGTGGCCATCTCCCAGCGAGAGGCCGCGCGACAGGCCGACATAAGCGAGGCCCGCTGGCGCCAGATCGTCTCGGGCTACCAGTCCGTCGGCGGCTCCAAGGCCAGCTTCCGCAGCCCCGACCGGACGCTGGCCAGGATGGCCCACGTCGTCCACGTGACACCCGAGGACCTGGAGGCCGCCGGGCGTCCCGAGGCCGCGCAGGAGCTGCGCGCGATCGAGGAGGCCGAGCGCGAGGCCGAGAAGGCGGCGGCTGAGGCCGCGGCCTCCGGAGCCGCCCCCGTCGGAGCCGTCGAGGACCGCGTCGAGGAGCGCTGGCAACTGGTCCAGGCGGTGCTGCGCCAGGCCGGCGTCGGCCTGACCCAGGCCGAGTACTCCGACCTGGCCCGCCATGTCACCGTCTACTTCAAGCACGAGACGGCGCCTCCCACCGTTCCCGAGCAGCCCTCGCCGAACCGCAAGCGGCGCGGCAGGAAGTGATCCCCACGCGGCGCGGCGCGGACCGTCCCGCCGCGATCGTCTCCGCGCGCTCCCGCTCCTGACCGGCGTGTCTGCCCCCGACCGGGGCCGCCGGCGCGGATAGTCGGGTTGTCCGACTCGTAGCCGGTTCGACCCGCAGACGCATGGTTCCTCCCGGCTCGTTCGTTTTCGGGTGGAGCAAGGGAGCCGCCGCGTGTCCACGACCGCGCCCGCGCCGGGGACCGCGGACCCGTCCGCGTCGGGCCCGTCCGGCCCGTCCGACCCGCCGACGGACCCGTCCGGGGCCGCAGCGGCGCCGGGCGGGTCCGGCGCGCCGGGCAGCTCGGGCGGCGCGGGGGCCCCGCCCGGCACGGCGTACGGGCCGTGGCGTCGCGCGGGCGCGGCCTGGCGGCGGGTGATGCCCGCGGTGACCGCGTTCGTGGTCGCGCGACTGGCCGGCGTCGCGGTGGTCGCGCTGGTCGCCCACCGCCGCGGGGACCACCCGCGCAACGTGCTGGGCCTGGAGTGGGACGGCCTGTGGTACCACCGCATCGCCCAGTGGGGCTACGGCACCTTCATCCCCGGCTGGGAGCACCCCGGGCTGCGCTACAGCGACCTGGCGTTCTTCCCGCTCTACCCGATGACCGTGCGGGCCGCCGACGCCGTGCTGCCGGTCGGCTCGGTGGCCTGCGCACTGCTGGTCGCGTGGGTGAGCGCGGCGCTGGCCGCGTGGGGCGTGTTCGCGGTGGCCGACCACTGCTACGGCCGGCGCGCCGCGACCGCGCTGGTGCTGCTGTGGGGGCTGACGCCGTACTCCGTGGTGCTCACCATGGCGTACACCGAGCCGATGATGTGCGCGCTGGCGGCGTGGGCGCTGTACGCGGCGCTGACCCGGCGCTGGCTCGCCGCCGCGGGTCTGAGCGTGCTCGCCGGGCTGAGCCGGCCGAACGGCGTCGCGGTGGCCGCCGCGGTGGGCGCCGCGGTGCTCGCCGACGCGTGGCGGCGGCGCCGCGACGGGCTGCGCCAGGACCTCCGGGCGTGGCTGGCGGCGGTCCTCGCGCCGCTGGGCTGGTGCGGCTATGTGATGTGGGTGGGCGCGCAGAGCGGTCCGCCCGGGTCCGGCGAGGGCGCCGGCGGCCTGCTGCACGGGTACTTCGAGGTGCAGCACCGCTGGGGCTCGGACTTCGACTTCGGCCGCTGGGCGCTGCACTACGTCAAGCACATGGTGCTGACCACCGACTCGCTGACCGCGTACCTGACCACGGCGCTGTGCGCGGGCGCGGTGCTGCTGCTGGTGCTGGCGGCGCTGGACCGGATGCCGCTGCCGCTGTGGGTGTACTCCGCGGTGCTGGTGGTGATCGCGCTGGGCGGGGCGAACTTCTACTCGTCCAAGCCGCGCTTCCTGCTGCCGGCCTTCCCGCTGCTGGTGCCGTGCGCGGCGGCCCTGGCCCGCGCCCGGCCGCGCGCCGCCGCGGTGGCGGTGGTCGCGCTGGCCGGGGTCTCGCTGGGGTACGGCGCCTATGTGCTCACCATGGTCGGCATCCCGATCTGACGCGGGCGCGCCGACGCGGGGCCGCCGCGGCGCCCGCGTCAGTCCTGCTCGGAGCCCCCGGGGCCGTCGCCCTCGTCGGGACCGCCTTCGGCGTCCTGCTCCAGGCCGAGCGTCTCGCCGACCCACTTGTCGAACTCGATCGACGCACGCACCCAGCTCACCGTGCTGGACACGAAGTGCTCCAGGCTCACGCCGAGCCCGATCAGCGTCTGCGCCTCGCCGATCAGGCGGACCGAGCCGTCGTCGTGGGTGTGGGTGTAGACCTTCGGCCACAGGGTGCGGCGGTTCCAGTCGTCGATGACCTCGTGCAGCTGCGGCTTCTCGTCGACGCTGTACTCGCGCTCGTAGAAGGTGCGGACGGCGAAGACCTCCTGCTCGCCCTCACCGCGGAACATGAAGTAGGTCCGGAACTCCTCCCAGGGCGCCGCCAGGTCGCCCTCCTCGTCGACGAGGTACTTCAGCTCCATCTGGTCGAGCAGCTGCTTGACCAGCTCCTGGTCGGGCTTGACGACCTGGCCGCCGGGGCCGGTCGGCTCGGGTCCTTGCTGGCCCCCGAAACTGGGAATCGAGGACGGGTCGATGCTCACGGTGGAGTCCCTTCGTGACGTCTCCCGCCATCCTCCCCCATCGGGCCCCCATCGTGGCAACCACACCGCCCCCGCCCCGGGCGCGGGACGTCGATCAGCGCCGAACGATGCCCTCGGTGAGCCGCCACACGCTGGTCGAAGGGTTCCGCCCGTGGTCCCGGCCGGTCGCCTCAAGCTTCCGAGCGCGCTCGGCCGCCGCCTCGTACGTCTCCCGGTACGGCGCGAAGTCCAGCCGTGACTTGTCGTACCCCGGCACGTGCTTCTCCAGCAGGGGCAGCAACTTCTTGTACGCACCGACGAACGCGGTGTGGTCGGCGAAGTGGAGGAGGAGCCACAGCTCGAAGCACGGATTCGAGACCGCGACCTCGATCCCGAGGCGCCGGGCGGCGACCGCGGCATCGGCTATGTCGGTGAACTCGTCCACGTCGAAGACGCACCAGACCTCGTCATAGCCGTCCCGGTTCTGCGCGCGGAGCTTTCCCGCGTAGGCAACGAGCTGGGCCGGCGAGCCGACCTTGGGCTTGACGATCACGGAGACCGCGGGGTTGCGGACGTGGTCGCGCAAGCCCTGGAGGTACTGGCGCTCGGTCTCCCGGCCGCCGCAGACGACGAGCATCGTACGGGCGGGCTCGCGGTACGGCCCCCGACGCCGGCCCGCTCCCTCACGCGGAAACGTCCGCGCCACCCTGTGCCTCCCACATAGCCTTGACGATCCTTTCGTGGTCGACGTCAGGCAGCACCGGCACGCCGCCATAGCTGCCGGCCAGGTAGCGCCGCTCGAAGTTCTCGCCCTTGCGCGGCTTGAAGTCGCTGAGCGGATACAGCGTGGAGGCGGCGGTACGCGGGTCCTTCTCGGTGAACCAGATCTGGTCGCGGCGGAGGACCTCGTCGCCGAGCATGGTGCCGAGGAGAGCCGCGCTGTGGGTGGTGAAGATCAGCTGGGCGCCCTTCGGATTCAGCTCGGGGTCCTGGAAGAGCTTGAGGAGCCTGGCGGTGAGAAGCGGGTGCAGGCTGATGTCGATCTCGTCCACGAGAAGGGGAACGCCCGCGAGCACAGCGCTGAGAGCGAAGGCCGTCAGCTGCAGCCACGTCCGCGTACCAGCCGACTCGGCGTCTTCGGGCAGCACGAACTCTTCGTCGCCGACGCGGTGGACGAACTCCACCGTGTGGTCTGCCGCGGCCAGCAGGGCTTGGAGGAAGGCGTCGCTCGGGCCGGATGACCCATCGCCCGGTGGCTTGTCGAAGCGTTTGACCGTCCTTTCGGCTCCCTGACGGACGCCGTGCACACCGAGGTCGGCAGCGGCGAGGAACGCCTTGCGTACGGGGAGTCCTTCGGCTTCGAACGACTCGGTGATAGCGACCGCCATTCCGCCGATCCGGCCCAGATCTTGGCGTGTGTCGTCATCGATGACGAATCCCGTGGCGACGTGTCTCCAGATCGCGCTGAGCTGCCCGTGCGCCCCCTGAGCCGCCGCCGAGAGGTAGAGGCTGTTCGGCCGCAGGGTGCGCTCGATCTGGACGCGGTTGCCGGTCAGGGTTGAGCCGTAGTCGAGCGTCATCCCCTCCCGCTCGAACAGCACCCGGCGCCGCCCTTTCGGGTACGCGTACAGCCACTCCTCGGTGACGGCCGTGTCCGTGACCGCGAAACCGTAGACGTACCGCACCCCGTCCAGGACCAGATCGACTGCGTACGTGGACGGCTGCGTCCGGCTCTCCCGGTCCAGCAGGAAGGGCCGCCGGGGAATCGGCGCGTCCGGGAGCCATCGCGCCTGGGATTCCTTGACCGCCAAAGTGAAGAAGCGGTACGCGTCCAGCACCGTGGACTTGCCCGAGGCGTTGGCCCCGAAGATCGCGGCCACAGTCAGCGCGGGGCGCTCATCGGCGTAGACGGGCACGAGGTTCAGCTCCTGCGGCTCGCGCAGCGAGCCGTGGTTCGCCACGCGAAAGCTCAGCAGCATGGTGACCTCATTCGCAAAACAGCCCTTGTGAACAAGTGATCTGCATCTGTCAAATCTTGAGCATAACCGCTTCGGTACGGGAAGGGCCAGGCCCGCCACCCCGTTCGGGCGGCGGGCCTGGCCCTGCGCGCGTCCCGGCGCGGCCCGGCCGGGCTACTTGGTGAGCTCCGGCGTCGTGACCGGGCCGACGATCAGGCCGTCGGGGGTGCGGTCGGCGCGGACGGTCTGGCCGTCGAGAACCTCGCCGGAGAGGATCTCGCGGGCCAGCGGGTCGCCGATCGCCGTCTGGACCAGGCGGCGCAGCGGGCGCGCCCCGTACGCCGGGTCGTTGCCCTCCTCGGCCAGCCAGTCCAGCGCCGCGTCGGTGACCTCCAGGGTCAGCCTGCGGTCCTTCAGCCGCTCGCCCAGCCGGTCGGTCTGCAGCCGCGCGATGCGGCGCAGCTCCGGCTTGGTCAGCGCGGAGAAGACCACGGTGTCGTCCAGCCGGTTGAGGAACTCGGGCTTGAAGGACGCGCGGACCGTGCTCAGGACGTTCTCCCGCTTCTGCTCCTCGCCCAGCGACGGGTCGACCAGGTACTGGCTGCCCAGGTTGGAGGTGAGGATCAGGATGACGTTCCGGAAGTCGACCGTGCGGCCCTGGCCGTCGGTGAGCCGGCCGTCGTCCAGCACCTGCAGCAGCACGTCGAAGACCTCCGGGTGGGCCTTCTCCACCTCGTCCAGCAGCACCACGCTGTACGGCCTGCGGCGCACCGCCTCGGTCAGCTGGCCGCCCTCCTCGTAGCCGACGTAGCCGGGGGGCGCGCCGACCAGCCGGGCCACCGAGTGCTTCTCGCCGTACTCGCTCATGTCGATGCGGACCATCGCCCGCTCGTCGTCGAAGAGGAAGTCCGCGAGCGCCTTGGCCAGCTCCGTCTTGCCGACGCCGGTCGGGCCGAGGAAGAGGAAGGAGCCGGTGGGCCGGTCCGGGTCGGCGATGCCGGAGCGCGAGCGCCGCACCGCGTCGGAGACCGCGCGCACCGCCTCGGTCTGGCCGATCAGCCGGCGGCCCAGCTCGTCCTCCATCCGCAGCAGCTTCTGCGTCTCGCCCTCCATCAGCCGCCGGCCGGGATGCCGGTCCAGGCCGCGACGACGTCGGCGATGTCGTCCGGGCCGACCTCCTCCTTGACCATGGTCTCCTGCGCCGCGGCCTCCTGCTCCTCCCGGGTGGCCTCCTCCAGCTCGGCCTCCAGCCGGGGCTTCTCGCCGTACAGCAGCTTGGAGGCGGTCTCGAAGTCGCCGTCGCGCTGGGCGCGCTCGATCCGGGTGTCGATGTCGTCCAGGTGCTCCTTGAGCTCGCCGACCCGGTTCAGGCCCTGCTTCTCCTTCTCCCAGCGGGCGGTCAGGCCGCGCAGCTCCTCCTCCCGGTCGGCGAGGTCCTTGCGGAGCTTGTCCAGGCGCTGCACCGAGCCGGGGTCGGTCTCGTTCTTCAGCGCCATCTCCTCCATCCGCAGCCGGTCGACCGAGCGCTGCAGTTCGTCGATCTCGACCGGCGAGGAGTCGATCTCCATCCGCAGCCGGGACGCGGACTCGTCCACCAGGTCGATGGCCTTGTCGGGGAGGAAGCGGGAGGTGATGTAGCGGTCGGACAAGGTGGCCGCGGCCACCAGTGCCGAGTCCGCGATCTGCACCTTGTGGTGGGCCTCGTAGCGGCCCTTGAGCCCGCGCAGGATCGCCACGGTGTCCTCGACCGACGGCTCGGCGACCAGCACCTGCTGGAAGCGCCGCTCCAGCGCCGGGTCCTTCTCGATCCGCTCGCGGTACTCGTCCAGGGTGGTCGCGCCGACCATCCGCAGCTCGCCGCGGGCCAGCATCGGCTTGAGCATGTTGCCCGCGTCCATCGCGGAGTCGCCGCCGGCGCCCGCGCCGACCACGGTGTGCAGCTCGTCGATGAAGGTGATGATCCGGCCGTCGCTGTCCTTGATCTCGGCCAGCACGGCCTTCAGCCGCTCCTCGAACTCGCCGCGGAACTTCGCGCCGGCCACCATCGCGCCCAGGTCGAGCGAGACCAGCCGCTTGTTGCGCAGCGACTCGGGCACGTCGCCCTTGACGATGCGCTGGGCCAGGCCCTCGACCACCGCGGTCTTGCCGACGCCGGGCTCGCCGATCAGCACCGGGTTGTTCTTGGTGCGCCGGGACAGCACCTGCACCACGCGGCGGATCTCCGCGTCCCGGCCGATCACCGGGTCGAGCCGGCCCTCGCGGGCGGCGGCGGTGAAGTCGGTGCCGTACTTCTCCAGCGCCTTGTACGTGTCCTCCGGGTCCTGGCTGGTCACCCGCTGCCCTCCCCGCGCGGTCTCGAACGCGTCGAGGAGCCTGCGTCCGCTCGCGCCCTCCTTGGTGAGCGCCTCGCCGGCCGGGCCGCCCTTGACGGCGATCCCGATCAGCAGGTGCTCGGTCGACAGGTACGCGTCGCCCAGCTCCTTGGCGCGCTCGGAGGCGTCGGCGATCACGGCGAGCATGTCACGGTTCGCCTGCGGGGGCGCCACGGTCGAGCCCTGGACCTTCGGCAGCGCGGCGACCAGGCGCTCGGCGTCGGCGCGCACGGCGGCCGGGTCGGCGCCCGCGGCGGCGAGCAGGTCCAGGACGTTCTCGTTGTCCGTGCCGCTCAACAGGGCGAGCAGCAGGTGCGCGGGCGTCAGGTCGGGGTTGCCCTCGGCGACGGCCCGGGTGTTGGCGGCGTTGATCGCCTCCCGGCTCTTGTTGGTCAGCTCGGCGTCCACGGGCGCGGGTTCCCTCCTGGGTCGTGACGGTCCACGGTCGGTTCACGGTCGTGTGTCTGGGATGAGCGAGCTTGCCCCATCCACCATGAGACAAGTTGAGTCTACCTCACTCAAGGCACAGGCGGGCGGTCTTTCACCCCCGGGAACGGCCCGCCTATCCTGCGCGGATGACGCACTCCATGGACGCCTCCGGCGCCGACGTGCACGGCGAGGCCGCCGCCCTGCGCGAGACGGCCGCCGCCTGCCCGGTCTCCCTGCCCGGCGGGGTGGACGCGGTGATCGTCTCCCGGTACCGCGAGCTGCGGGACTTCCTGACCGACCCCAGGGTGGCCAAGAACGCCCGGCACTTCGCCGCCTACCAGCAGGGGCGGGTACCCGAGCAGTGGCAGCTCAACGCCTTCGCGCTGGTCGACGGCATGACCACGGCCGACGGCGAGGACCACCGGCGGCTGCGCGGGCTGGCGTCCACGGCGTTCACCCCGCGCCGGGTGGCCGGGCTGCGGCCGTGGATCGAGCGGCTGGCCGCCGGCCTGGTCGCCGCGCTGCCCGGGCACGCCGACGCCGACGGCGTGGTGGACCTGCGCCGGCACTTCGCGTACCCGCTGCCCATGGAGGTGGTGTGCGAGCTGCTCGGCGTGGACACCGCCCACCGCGACCGGCTGCACACGCTGACCCACAAGCTGGTCAGCACCTCCAGCGGCGGCCCCGACGCGATGGCCGCGCAGGCCGAGCTCCACGCGATCCTGGCGCGGGTGGCCCGCGACCGCAGGGCCGCGCCCGGCGACGACCTGACCAGCGCGCTGATCGCGGCCCGCGACGAGAGCCTGGACGGCGGCGCGCAGCGGCTCAGCGACCAGGAGCTGGCCGGCACCCTGCTGCTGATGATCGTGGCCGGCCACGAGACCACCCTCAACCTCATCGCCAACGCCGTCCGCGCCCTGTGCGGGCACCGCGACCAGCTCGCGGCCGTGCTGCGCGGCGAGGTCGGCTGGGACGCGGTGGTGGAGGAGACGCTGCGCTGGGACAGCCCGGTGGCCAGCTTCCCCTTCCGCTACCCGGTCGAGGACGTCGTCGTGGACGGTGTCACGGTGCCGCGCGGCACCCCGGTGCTCGCCGGATACGCCGCCGCGGGGCGCGACCCGCGCGCGTACGGCCCCGACGCCGACCGCTTCGACGTCACCCGCGCCGGCGTACGCCACCTGTCATTCGGGCACGGCGCGCACTACTGCCTGGGCGCGCCGCTGGCCCGCCTGGAGGCGGTGACCGCGCTGCGCACCCTGTACGCCGCGCACCCCGGGCTCACCCTCGCCGTGCCGGACGCGGAGCTGCCGCCGCTGCCCGGATTCGTCGGCGCGGGGGTCGCGGCGCTGCCCGTGCGGCTGGGCTGAGCGGGCCTACGTCCGCCGCGGCCGCGGGGGGCGTACGTCGTGGGGGTGGTCTTCCGCCGCGGCGGGCCGGCCCGGCGCCGCGCCCGGCTACCCTCGGCCCATGGCCCGCCGCGACCCCCGCTCGCCCGACCCCGCCTACCTGGACTTCTGGCGCGAGCGCCACCTGTGCACGCTGACCACGCCGCGCGCGGACGGCACCCCGCACGTGGTGCCGGTCGGCGTGACGTACGACCCCGGGGCGGGACTCGCCCGGGTGACCACCAACACCGGCAGCGCCAAGGCCGCGCACGTGCGGCAGGCGGGGGCGGCGGGCGCGCGGGTGGCGGTCTGCCAGGTCGAGGGGCGGCGCTGGGCCACGCTGGAGGGGATCGCGACGGTCAGCGAGGACCCGGCCAGGATCGCCGAGGCGGTGCGCCGCTACGCCGAGCGCTACGGGCGCACGCCCGCGCCGAACCCGGACCGGGTGGTCATCGAGATCGCGCTGACCCGCGCGATGGGCTCGGTCTGAGGGACTGCCCCGCCGGGTCCGCGAAGGCCGTGGAGGCAGCCGGGAAGCCGGGCAGCCGGGACAGCCGGGACAGCCGCAGCGAGCCGGGGGCGCCGCGCCGGGCGCCGTCCGACCTCACACCGAGACGCGCGTGACCTTATCCAGGAACGCGGCCACGTTGCGCCGCGTGCGCGCGATCTGCTCCTCCAGCGTCAGCGTCTCCTCCATGCGCTTGGCCAGCGCGGAGGTCTTCTTCCCGCGCACGTACAGCGAGCACGCGAGGTCGGCGCACATGTAGAGCCCGACGGTGTTGCCCTGTCGGCCCGCGGGCCCGGCCAGGGGGGCGGCGAGCAGGTCCACCCCGCCGCCGCTGTGCCCGGTCAGGCACAGCCCGCACAAGCTGCTGCGCAGCAGGCTGCGCCGGGCGCCCGGCGCGACGCGCAGCGTCACGCCCACCGGACCGCCGCCGGCCGTGCGGTCGGCCGGGCCGCCGTCCGTCCCGTCGCCGCCGTCCGTCCCGCCGCCGCCGTCCGCCGGGACGACCAGATACGCCCGGTCCGGCGCGCCCGGGTCCCGCCAGCCCAGGAAGTCCAGGTCGGCCCATGGCCGCTCCGCGAGGTCGCGCGGCAGGTTCAGCCGCTTCGCCTCCCCCTTCGAGCAGTTCACGAAGGACGCGCGGATCTCGGCCTCGGACAGTGGTTCCATGCTGCCGACGCTACGCGGCTCCCCCGCGCGGTGTCGCCGCAATTTTCCCGCCCGGCGGGGCCGGTCCCCCGCCGGGCGCCTCGCTCAGCCCTCGCGCTTGGGGCGCCAGACCACCAGCGCGCTGGTGTGCTGGACGTCCTGGTACGGGACCAGGTCGCGGCGGTAGGAGGCGTGGACGGCGGCCTCGCGCTGCTGGATCACCGCGGCCGCGCCCTCGACCGCCGCGGACAGCTCCGCGACGCGCGCCTGGAGCGCGGCGACCTGGTTCTCCAGTTCGATGATCCGCTTGATGCCGGCCAGGTTGATGCCCTCGTCCTGCGACAGCCGCTGCACCTCGCGCAGCTGCTGGATGTCGCGGGCGGAGTAGCGCCGGCCGCGGCCGGCGGCGCGGTCGGGGGACACCAGGCCGAGCCGGTCGTACTGCCGCAGGGTCTGCGGGTGCAGCCCGGACAGCTCGGCCGCCACCGAGATGACGTAGACCGGCGTCTCCTCGGTCAGCTGGTAGGGGTTGCGGGGCGCACGCGGTCCGCGCGCACCGCCGCCCACCGGCCCGCCTCCCATCCCGGCGCCGCCGTCGATGCTCATCTGCTCACGCTCCCTTTGCGGCCTTGAACAGCTCCTCCCGCGGATCGGTGTCCGCGGTCGCTTCCCGGTACGCCTCCAGTGCGTCCAGCGCCTTGCCCTCGGTCTTGTCCGGCACCGCCACCTCGACGGTCACCAGCAGGTCGCCGCGCGAGCCGTCCTTGCGGACCGCCCCCTTGCCGCGGGCCCGCAGCGTACGCCCGTTGGGCGTGCCGGCGGGCAGCTTCAGGGTCACCGGGGGCCCGCCCAGCGTGGGCACCCTGATCTCGCCGCCCAGCGCCGCCTCGACGAAGGTCACCGGCACGGTGACCGTCAGGTTGGCGTCCCTGCGGCCGAAGACCGGGTGCCGGCCGACGTGCACGACCACGTAGAGATCGCCCGCCGGGCCGCCGCGCTCGCCGGGGGCGCCCTTGCCGCGCAGCCGGATGCGCTGCCCGTCGGTCACGCCGGCCGGGATGCGGACCTGCATGGTGCGCGAGCTCTTGGCCCGCCCGCTGCCGTGGCAGACCTCGCAGGGGTTCTCCGCGATCAGCCCGCGACCCTTGCAGTCCACGCACGGGTCGGTGAGCGAGAAGCCGCCACCGCCGCCGCGCGAGACCTGCCCGGTGCCGACGCAGGTCGGGCACACCCGGGGCGTGCCGTTCTTGTCGCCGGTGCCGGAACACGCCTTGCACGGCGCCTGCGAGGACATCCGCAGCGGGACCGTGGCGCCGTCCACCGCCTCGGTGAAGCTGAGCGTCACCTCGGACTCGATGTCCTGGCCGCGCCGCGGCTGCACCCGGGTGGCGCCGCCGCGGTTGAACAGGCCGCCGAACACGTCGCCCAGGCCGCCGCCGAAGCCGCCGCCCTGGCCGCCGCCTCCGCCGGGCGCGCCGCCGGCGCCGCCGAAGAGGTCGCCGAGGTCGAAGTTGAAGCCGCCGGTGCCGCCGCCGGCGCCCGGCCCGGGGCGGAAGCCGCCGTTGCCGAACAGCGCGCGGCCCTCGTCGTACTCCTTGCGGCGCTTGGCGTCCGACAGCACGTCGTTGGCCTCGGAGATCTCCTTGAAGCGCTCCTCGGCCTTCGCGTCGCCCTTGTTGGCGTCCGGGTGGAACTCACGGGCGAGCTTGCGGTACGCCTTCTTGATCTCCGCGTCGGTGGCGTCCTTGGGCACGCCGAGAACCTTGTACAGGTCCTTCTCCAACAGGTCCCTGCTGATGCTCATCCCCGACGTCCCTCCTCTCCGACCTGCTCCGACCCCCGCGCGCCCCGGGCGGTCCCGCGCCACGCGGTCCCGCCCGGCGCGGACGCGCGCGCCGCGTCCGCACCGGGCGCCCGGTCAGCCCTCGTCCGGGCCACCGGTCTCCTCGTCCGGCTGCTGCCTGCCGTCCTCGTCCTGGTCCTCCTCGGCGCCCTTGGCACCCGGCCCGTTCCCGCCGGCCTTGCCGGCCTTCTCGGCGGCCTCGTCCTTGCCGTGGCTGCCGGGCTGGGGCTCGGCGACCGCGACCCGGGCGGGCCGGAGATTGCGCTCCCCGATGCGGTACCCGGGCTGGAGGATCTGCACGCATGTGGTCTGCGTGACATCCGGCGAGTAACTGTGCATCAGGGCCTCGTGCACCAGCGGGTCGAAGGCCTCGCCCTCCTTGCCGAACTGCTGCAGCCCCAGCTTGGCGGCCACCGTCTCCAGCGACTCGGCCACCGACTTGAAGCCGCCGACCAGTTCGCCGTGCTCACGCGCCCGGCCGATGTCGTCCAGCACCGGGAGCAGTTCGGTCAGCAGATTGGCGATCGCGATCTCCCTGACCGCGACGCGGTCCCGCTCCACCCTCCTGCGGTAGTTCTGGTACTCGGCCTGCAGCCGCTGGAGGTCGCCCGTGCGCTCGTTGAGCGCGGTGCGCACCTGGTCCAGCTGGGCCCGCAGGGCGGTGACTTCCTTCGCGGTCGCGTCCCCGCCCGGGGCCGCCCGGCCCGCCGGGCCCGCCTGCTCGGCGGTCCCGGCGTCCTTGGCGCCGTCCTTGTCGTCCGGCTTGTCGGCGGCCTCGGAGGGGACGTCGGGCTCCTCGAAGCCCTTCGGCTCCTCCGTCACGCGGCACCATCCCTCTTGCCGTTCTCGTCGTCGACGATCTCGGCGTCCACCACGTCGTCGTCGGCGGCCTGGTCGGCGCCGGCGCCGTCACCGGGCGCACCGGCGGTCGCGGAGGCGCCGCCCTCGGCCTGCGCGTTGGCGTAGAGCGCCTGGCCGAGCTTCTGGCTGGTCGCCGCGACCTTCTCGCTGGCCTCGCGGATCGCCGCGGTGTTGGCCTCGTCGGTCGACTCGTTCTTCAGCTTCTCCTTGAGGTCCGCGATCGCGGTCTCGACCTCGGACCTGACGTCCTCGGGGAGCTTGTCCTTGTTGTCCGCGATGAACTTCTCGGTCTGGTAGACGAGCTGCTCGCCCTGGTTGCGGGTCTCGGCCGCCTCGCGCCTGCGGTGGTCCTCGTCGGCGTACTGCTCGGCCTCCTGGCGCATCCGGTCGACCTCGTCCTTGGGCAGCGAGGAGCCGCCGGTGACGGTCATCCGCTGCTCCTTGCCGGTGCCCAGGTCCTTCGCGCCGACGTGCATGATGCCGTTGGCGTCGATGTCGAAGGTGACCTCGATCTGGGGCATCCCGCGCGGGGCCGGCGGCAGGCCGGTCAGCTCGAACATCCCGAGCTTCTTGTTGTACGCCGCGATCTCGCGCTCGCCCTGGTAGACCTGGATCTGCACCGACGGCTGGTTGTCCTCGGCGGTGGTGAAGATCTCCGAGCGCTTGGTCGGGATCGTGGTGTTGCGCTCGATCAGCTTGGTCATGATGCCGCCCTTGGTCTCGATGCCCAGGGACAGCGGGGTGACGTCGAGCAGCAGGACGTCCTTGACCTCGCCCTTGAGGACGCCGGCCTGCAGGGACGCGCCGATGGCGACGACCTCGTCCGGGTTGACGCCCTTGTTGGCCTCCTTGCCGCCGGTCAGCTCGCGCACCAGCTCGGCGACGGCGGGCATGCGGGTGGAGCCGCCGACCAGGACCACGTGGTCGATCTCGGACAGCTGGATGCCGGCGTCCTTGATGACGTTGTGGAACGGGGTCTTGCAGCGCTCCAGCAGGTCCGCGGTGAGCTGCTGGAACTGCGCCCGGGTGAGCTTCTCGTCCAGGTGCAGCGGGCCCTCGGCGGAGGCGGTGATGTAGGGCAGGTTGATCGACGTCTCGGTCGACGAGGACAGCTCGATCTTCGCCTTCTCGGCGGCCTCGCGCAGACGCTGCAGCGCCATCTTGTCCTTGGCCAGGTCGACGCCGTGGCCGGACTGGAACTGCTTGACCAGGTAGTCCACGACGCGCTGGTCCCAGTCGTCGCCGCCGAGGTGGTTGTCGCCGTTGGTGGCCTTCACCTCGACCACGCCGTCGCCGATCTCCAGCAGCGACACGTCGAAGGTGCCGCCGCCGAGGTCGAAGACCAGGATGGTCTGGTCGTCCTTGTCCAGGCCGTACGCCAGGGCCGCGGCGGTCGGCTCGTTCACGATCCGCAGCACGTTCAGACCGGCGATCTCGCCGGCCTCCTTGGTGGCCTGCCGCTCGGAGTCGTTGAAGTACGCGGGGACGGTGATCACCGCGTCGGTGACCTTCTCGCCCAGGTACGACTCCGCGTCCCGCTTCAGCTTCTGCAGGATGAAGGCCGAGATCTGCTGCGGGTTGAAGTCCTTGCCGTCGAGGTTGATCTTCCAGTCGGTGCCCATGTGGCGCTTGACCGACCGGATGGTCCGGTCGACGTTGGTGACCGCCTGGCGCTTGGCGACCTCGCCGACCAGCACCTCGCCGTTCTTGGCGAAGGCGACGACGGACGGCGTGGTCCTGGCGCCCTCTGCGTTGGTGATGACGGTGGGCTCGCCGCCTTCCAGAACGCTGACGACGGAGTTAGTCGTGCCCAGGTCGATGCCGACCGCACGTGCCATGGTGAATCCTCCAGTGACCCTGACTTGAGTGCAACTGGCTCAAGAGTGCATGACGCCTCCGGCGGTGTCAAATGACATGAGTCGGGTCGACTCAACTTAGCCGCGTGTAGGCGGCGCATAAAGAGAGGGTCGGCCGGGCGCGGGAGACCGCGGGGATGCGGGGGCGGGCGCCCGCGCGGCAGGGGCCGCCGCGGCGGCGGGCGGCGGGCGGTCGGTCCGCACGGCGTCCAGGAGCAGGTCGGCGTCCGGGACCCGCGGCGCGCCGCCCGCGCCCAGCGGGACCGTGCGGAACGCGATCCCGTCCGGCGGCAGCGCGCGCAGTTCCCCGGCCAGTTGGTACAGCGCGGCCAGCGAGCTGAGCCCGGGGTCGGCGGTGATCGAGGAGGTCGCGGTGTCCAGGAAGCCGTAGAGCCGGGCCGGGTGGGCGAGTCCGCCGTCGCCGCCGCGGGCCTCGCGGGCCAGCGCGCGCAACAGGTCACCGCGGCGGTCCCCGTCGCGCCCGTGGCTCCCGCCGCCCCCGGCCGCACTCCCGTCGCTCCCGTCGCCCCCGGCCGTACTCCCAGGGCTCCCGTCGCTCCTGCCGCCCCCGGCCGCACTCCCGTCGCTCGCGTCGCCCCCTCCCACCGCCGCCGCGATCCGCCGGTAGCCGCGCAGGTCCACCACCAGGTGGTGGTCGACCCGCACCCCGCCGAACCCCTCGAACGCCCTGATCGCGCAGGCCGCGCCGCCGCGCCGGAAGGCGTCGCCGAACCGCTCGTACGCCCCGGTGGCGCCGCAGTGCTCCGGCGCGCGCACCCGCAGCGCCGCCGGCACCCCGAGAACGACGGCGCGCCCGCGCCCGGCGGACAGATGCAGCAGGACCGCGGCGTCCGCGTCGGACCCGGCCCCCGCACTCGCGTCGGACCCAGCCGCCGCCGCGCCGGGCCCCGCACCCCCGCCGGCCCCGTACCCCCGCCGGCCCCGCACCCCCGCCGGCCCCGTACCCCCGCCGGCCCCGCCCCCACACCCTCGCCGGAACGCGACCGCGGACCCTCCTCGCCCATCACCAGGATGTTGCGCGCGCCCGGCACCAGCGCGGGCGGGCGCTGCGCCGTGTACTGCGCGAGCACCCGTTCGGCGGTGCGGTCGGTGCGGATGTTGCCGCTGAACCTGCGGTAGGCCGCGAGCCCCAGGCCCGCCGCCGCCACCAGGACCAGCCCGGTGGCGATCGCCGTCCAGCGCAGCACCCCGCGCATCTCCCGGTCACCTCCGCCCACGCGTGGACCCGTCCGCCGACCTGTCCATGTTTGTCACGATCGGCGCGCCTTCAATCGCCGCCGCGCGGCGTACGCTCCCCCCACGGCCGCGCACCCCGCGCGCACCGGCCGCCGCGCAGCCGGGCCCCGGCCGGGCGCGCGACACAGATCACCAGCGGCGCGGCTTTATGGCCCCGGGAAACCCGGGTAACCTCAGCCGAGACCGGAGTAAGTTACCGCTTAGTACGTTTCGGATCAGGCAGGCCCGAGGAGGCCCCGTGCAACTCGCCGCGATCATCGTGTCGCTGGTCCTCACCGCGGTCGGCATCGCGCTCATCAGCCTCGCCGTCGCGCAGATCTACCGGACCGTCCGGATCGGCCAGCCGGTGCCGGCCGGCTCGCGCACGGACGACCCGTGGTCGCGCACCAAGACGCTGGCCCGCGAGTTCGCGCTGCACACCCGGATGAACAAGTGGGGCGTCATCGGCGTCGCGCACTGGTTCGTCGCGGTCGGCTTCCTCACCCTCGCGCTGACGATCGTCAACGCCTACGGGCAGCTCTTCCAGGCCGACTGGATCCTGCCGTGGATCGGCACCTGGCTGCCGTACGAGCTGTACACCGAGTTCATCGCCACGCTGACCACCCTCGGCATCCTCACGCTGATCGTGATCCGGCTGCTCAACCTGCCCTCGCGGGCCGGCCGCAAGTCCCGCTTCGCCGGCTCGACGGCCTGGCAGGCGTACTTCGTGGAGTACGTCGTCCTGGTCATCGGTCTGGCGATCATGACGCTGCGCGGCCTGGAGGGCGCGCTGCACGGCGTCGACCACTACGAGGCCGGGTACTTCGCCTCCTACCCGCTGGTCGCCGCCTTCCGCGGGCTGAGCACCGGCACGCTGCAGAACATCGTGTACCTCACCGCGATGATCAAGCTGGGCGTCACGATGGTCTGGGCGATCGTGCTGGGCCTGAACACCACGATGAGCGTGGCCTGGCACCGCTTCCTGGCGTTCCCGAACATCTGGTTCAAGCGCAACGCCGACGGCGCGGTGGCGCTCGGCGCGCTCCAGCCGATGACCAGCGGCGGCGTCCCGATCGACTTCGAGGACCCGGGCGAGGACGACCAGTTCGGCGTCTCCCAGGTCGAGCACTTCTCCTGGAAGGGCATCCTCGACTTCTCCACCTGCACCGAGTGCGGGCGCTGCCAGTCGCAGTGCCCGGCCTGGAACACCGGCAAGCCGCTCTCCCCCAAGCTGCTGATCATGTCGCTGCGCGACCACGCGCACGCCAAGGCCCCCTATCTGCTGGCCGGCGGCGGCAAGAACGCCGAGGGCGAGGAGCAGGGCACCCCCGAGCAGCTGGCCGGCGTCCCCGCCGCCGCGCTCGCCGAGGCCGAGCGCCCGCTCATCGGCACCGCGGAGGAGAACGGCGTCATCGACCCGGACGTGCTGTGGTCCTGCACCACCTGCGGCGCCTGCGTCGAGCAGTGCCCGGTGGACATCGAGCACGTCGACCACATCGTGGACATGCGGCGCTACCAGGTGATGATCGAGTCCTCGTTCCCTTCCGAGGCGGGCACGATGCTCAAGAACCTGGAGAAGAAGGGCAACCCGTGGGGCCTGCCCAAGAAGCAGCGGCTGGCCTGGGTCAAGGAGGTCGACTTCGAGGTGCCGGTCGTCGGCGAGGACGTCGAGGACCTCACCGAGGTGGACTACCTCTACTGGGTGGGCTGCGCGGGCTCGCTGGAGGACCGTGCGAAGAAGACCACCAAGGCCTTCGCCGAGCTGCTGCACATCGCGGGCGTCAACTTCGCGATCATGGGCGGCGAGGAGAACTGCACCGGCGACTCCGCCCGCCGCCTGGGCAACGAGTTCCTCTTCCAGCAGCTCGGCCAGGAGAACGTCGCCATGCTCAACATGGCGTTCGGCGAGGAGCTGGACGACGACGGCAAGGTCGACCCCGCGAGCCGCAAGCCGCGCGCGTCCAAGAAGATCGTCGCGACCTGCCCGCACTGCTTCAACACCCTGGCCAACGAGTACCCGCAGCTCGGCGGCGAGTACGAGGTCATCCACCACACCCAGTTGCTGCAGCACCTGGTGGACGAGGGCAGGCTGGTGCCCGTCACCCCGGTCGAGGGCCTGATCACCTACCACGACCCGTGCTACCTGGGCCGGCACAACAAGGTCTACACGCCGCCGCGCGAGATCATCGCCAAGGTCCCGGGGCTGCGCAACGAGGAGATGCACCGCCACAAGGAGCGCGGCTTCTGCTGCGGCGCGGGCGGCGCGCGCATGTGGATGGAGGAGCGGATCGGCAAGCGCGTCAACAACGAGCGGGTGGACGAGGCGCTGTCGCTCGACCCGGACATCGTCTCCACCGCCTGCCCGTTCTGCCTGGTGATGCTGACCGACTCGGTCAACGGCAAGAAGAACGACGGCACCGCGAAGGAGTCGGTCCAGGTCGTGGACGTGGCGCAGCTGCTGCTCGACTCGGTGCGCACGCCGGTGCCGGTGGGCGCGGCGGTCGGCGGCGGGTCGGAGAACGGCCCTGACGGCCCTGACGGCGGTGACGGCGGCGGCGAGGCGGACGGAGCCGCGGGCGTCGCGGCGGACGCGGGGTCGTAGCCGGGGGAGGCCCGGGGCGGGCCCCGGTGGTCAGTCGAGGCCGTGCTGCTTGAGCGCGGCCTCGAAGCCCGCCGGGGTCAGCACGTCGCCGGTCAGCCGCTTCCCGTCGATCGAGACGGTCGGCGTGCCCTGGACGCCCGAGGCGACGAAGGCGTGCTCCGAGCCGCTGACGAAGGACGCGTACGTCTGGCCGCGCACCGCCGCGTCGAAGGCCGGACCGCGCAGCCCCGGCACCTGCCCGGCCAGCTGGAGCAGGAACGGCACGGTGAAGCCGTCCCGCGACTCCTCCGGCTGCCGTGCGTAGACCAGCGCGTGCAGCGGCGCGAACCGGTTCGCGGCGACGGCGGCGCGCAGGGCGTTGACGGCGCGCTTGGAGCCGCCGCCGCCGAAATTGTCGTCGAGGAACGAGGCCAGCGTGTACTGCAGCCTCACCCGTCCGGCGGTGGCGAGGGCGGTCAGCTTGGCGCCGTTCGCCTTCTCGAAGCGCGCGCAGACCGGGCAGCGCGGGTCCTCGTAGACGCTGATCGTGTGCGGCGCGGCGGGGTCGCCCACGGTGATCGTGGTGCCGTCGGGCTCCAGCCGGGACGGCAGCGTGCCGGGCGCGGGCTTCGGCGTGCCGGTGGCGGGCGGCGCGGGCGGGACCGGCACGCCCGAGGCGCCGGAAGCACCGGAGGGGGACGCGGAGTCGGAGTCGGAGGCGGAGTCGGCGGACGCGCCGGAGGATGCGGACGCGCGGGCCTTCGCGTCGTCCGATCCGCCGCCGGAACCGCCCGATCCGCCGCAGCCGGTGAGCGCGACGGCCGCGGTGACGCCCAGCACGAGGGCAGCGGCACTACGCCGCGGGGTCCTCCGCCGTCCCCGCCCTGCCGTCGTCACCCTCGTGGCGGTGCCGGCCCCTGGACCTCCGCGGTCCCCTCGGCCTCCGCGGTCCCCTCGGCCTCCGCAGTCCCCTCGGCCTCCGCAGTCCCCTCGGCCTCCGCGGCTCCCATGACCCCGCCCCCCGTACGGCCCTGTTCGCGCGCTGCCCTCGGCACGTGCCCTCCCCCTGGCTCCGGTGGTCGCTCCCCGGCCCCGACCGTACCGGGCCCGCCGCGCGGGCGGTTCCCGGACGTGTCACAGGTTGGACCCAATGGCCGCGTGCTCCCCGGGCTCCCGCACGGGGGTGACGGGGAGCGGGTACGTTCGAAGGGTGGCTGGACAGACGCATCGACAGGGCGACGGCGGCGGCTATCCGCCCGGGTACGGGCGGAACCGGCCCGGGTACGGGCAGCCCGGGCACGGACAGCCGTACGGACAGCCCGGCTACGGACAGCCGTACGGGCGCGAGCGGCCGGACGCGTACCCGGCGGCGAGCGGCGAGCCGGAGTACTACCCCCAGGGACCGGCGGGCGCCGCGGCGCACGACGACGCCCCGGGCCACACGCGCGCGTTCACGATGGGCGAGCCGGCCCCGCTGTCCGAGGGGGGCTACGGCCCGCGGGGCGGTCAGGGCTACGGCCCGGAGAGTCACGGCGACCGCGGCGGGTACGGCGGCGACGGCTACGACAACGTGGCGACGTACCGGGCCGGCAGGTCCGCGGCGCCGCCGGCCGGACCGCGGCTGCACTGGAAGGACCTGCTGAGCGGAATCGTGCTGCGCCCGGGCCGCACGTTCTGGCAGATGCGCGACCACACGGTGTGGGGCCCGGCCCTCACCGTCACCTTCGTCTACGGCCTGCTCGCCGTCTTCGGCTTCGACTCCGCGCGCCACGACGTGCTCAACACCACGCTCACCGCGAGCATCCCGTGGGTGCTGACCACCGGTGTCATGGTCGTGCTGTGCGGCCTGACGCTCGGCGCGGTCACCAACACCCTCGCCCGCCAGCTCGGCGGCGACGGCGCCTGGGCGCCCACGATCGGCCTGGCCATGCTCGTCACGTCCCTCACCGACGCGCCGCGGCTGCTCTTCGCGCTCTTCCTCGGCGGCGGCAACTCCTTCGTCCAGCTCCTCGGCTGGCTCACCTGGCTCGCCTGCGCGGCGCTGCTGACGTCGATGGTCGGCAAGTCCCACGACCTGCCGTGGCTGAAGGCGCTCGGGGCGTGCTCGATCCAGCTGATCGCGCTGCTGATGCTGTTCAAGCTGCCGCTGATCTGAGCGCGGGCGCGGCGGGGGCGCGGTGGGTGCGCGCGGACGCGCGGCGACGGCCGGCGGGTGTGCCCGGACGCGCCGCCGGCTGAGGGATCTCCTCGTACGCGCAAGGAACGTACAAGACCAGGCGGGCGGTCCGCGGCGAGCGTGGGCGTATGAGCAACGAGCACACCGAACCCCTCGACCCGCCCCACCCGCCCCGCTTCGAGACGAAGATCGCCGTCCTGCTGCGGGACGACCTGGAGCAGTGGCAGCGGCTGAACGCGACCGCGTTCCTGGTCAGCGGGCTCGGCCCGACGCTGCCCGAGGTCGTCGGGGAGCCGTACGAGGACGCGGACGGCACCGCGTACCTGCCGATGTTCCGGCAGCCGGTGATGGTCTTCGAGGGCACCAAGGACCTGCTGGCCAAGGCGCTGGACCGGGCGCTGACGCGCGCGCTGCCGCGGGCGCTGTTCACCGCGGACCTCTTCGCGACCGGCCACGACGCGGCGAACCGCGCGGCGGTGCGGGCCGTGCCGCGCACGTCGCTGGACCTGGTCGGCCTCGCGGTCTACGGGCCGCGCAACGCGGTGGACAAGGTGATGAAGGGGGCGCGGATGCACCCGTAGCGGCGGGTCCGGGAGGCCGCCCCCGAGCCGCGACGGCCGCCGGGGCCGTGACGCCCGCCAGCCGCACTGCCGCGCCGGGGCGTTCAGACCTGCGTGCGGTGGAAGTTGAGGTACGAGCGGGAGGGCGTCGGCCCGCGCTGGCCCTGATACCGGGAACCGTACTTCTGGGACCCGTACGGGAACTCGGCCGACGAGCTGAGCCGGAACAGGCACAGCTGGCCGATCTTCATACCGGGCCAGAGCTTGATCGGCAGCGTCGCGACGTTGGACAGCTCCAGCGTGACGTGCCCGGAGAAGCCGGGGTCGATGAACCCCGCGGTGGAGTGCGTGAGCAGGCCGAGCCGGCCGAGGCTGGACTTGCCCTCCAGCCGGGAGGCGATGTCGTCGGGGAGCGTGATCACCTCGTACGTGGAGGCGAGCACGAACTCGCCCGGGTGCAGGATGAACGCGTCGTCGCCCTCCTGCTCCACCAGCCGCGTCAGGTCGGGCTGTTCGACCGCGGGGTCGATGTGCGGGTAGCGGTGGTTCTCGAACACCCGGAAGAACCGGTCCAGGCGCACGTCGATGCTCGACGGCTGCACCATCGTCGGCTCGAACGGGTCCACGCGCACGCGCCCGCTGTCGATTTCGGTCCGGATGTCCTTGTCTGAGAGAAGCACCCCCGAGACTAGCGCCCGCGGGGCGGGCGGGAGTCATGCAGCCGGCGGGGACGGGCGGCGCCGGGCCGGCGCGTCGGCCCGGCGGATCGGCGGGACGCGCCGGGCGGATCGGCCTGGCCGGGCGGGGCCGGACCCGGGGGCGGCGGGCGGTTGAGCCCGCGCCCGCCGGGGGCGACCCGAACCGAGCCGGACTGCTTCCTACTTCTCCGCTTCCTACTTCTCCGCGCCGTGCGCCTCGACCGGTACGGCGTGCCGCAGCCGCCCGCACTTCGGACACCTCAACAACCGGGCGGGACCCAGCCGATCGGCCCCCAGGTGCTGCATCGGAAACGAGCCCGTGGTGAACACGTGCCCCTCGGCACAACGAACAACGGTGCGCTCCATGAAGTCCCTTCCCCAACTCCGCGTGGCCGGACGAACCCACACATTAGGGGATGCCCCACCCGGACCCCAGGACCACCACACCGTCCCCCCTCAACCTACCCCCACCCCTCCCCCACCCCACATGCGGTACAGTATCCGTGACCCGCCCTCCCCGGGCAGTCACCACAAGCGGATGTAGTTTAATGGTAGAACATGAGCTTCCCAAGCTCAGAGCGCGGGTTCGATTCCCGTCATCCGCTCCACAAAGAAGCCCCAGGTCAACGACTTGGGGCTTTATCGTTGTCCAGACCAATTAATGGGCCGCGCACCACTTGTGCACCACATCTGGCGGTTAATTGGGCCAGGCGAGTGGCGCTGAATGGGGTATCGAATATTGGCGCAGCGCAATTCTCGAATCCTGAGACGGACTTTGAGTGACCTACGTCACACGATGAAGTCACTTTCGGTCACGCTCGGTTGACGGCCGCGCGGCGGCACCGACATACAACGCCGCTGTTCAGGGACTGGATCACTGCTGGCGGGGTGCAGCGTATGACCGATGGGTTCCGGCACGGAGCGTGGCAACAGGCATGGTTCGGGGGCCGACGAGCTGTCGCGTCGGCCCCCGGACAGGCGGTCAGACCGCCGTCAGGCCAGCCGCACCACTTCCGCACCAGATGGGTCGTCGGCCGCCGCGTCGAGGCGCTCGGCGCGGACGCGTTCGTCGAGGCCGGCCGCGACTTCCTTCTGCCGGTCCAGCGTGGAGTGCTGGTAGATGAGGGCCGCGCGCTCCGAGGACTGGCCGGCGCGGACCATGGCGTCCTTCAGGGTGCCGCCGGACTGGGTGACGAGGGTATTGCCGGTGTGCCGGAGGTCGTAGAAGCGGAAATTGTCGGGCAGGCCGACTTTCGTACGGGCTTTCCGCCATTTACGGCCGAAGGTGGACCGGCGGAACGGTGCTCCGCGTTCTCCGACGAAGAGCAGACCGTCTGGTTCTTTTGCCGCGAACCAGTCGAGGTGCCGTCGTACGTCGACGGTCAGGAATGCGGGCAGGACGACGACGCGCTTTCCGGCGCGCGATTTCGGGTCGCCGGTGGCACGGCGGCCGGTGGTGAGTTCCGGTGACGCGCGGGTGATCCGGAGCAGCACGGGCTCGCGCGGCACGTCGCGCCGCCGCTTCGACTCCTCCGGCTCGTCGGGCAGCGTTACGTCGGGGCGGCGCAACTCCGCCTGCTCCTCCGGGCGGAGGCTGCCGTAGGCAGCGAGGTAGACCATCAGCCGCCAGCGCGGACCCATGGCCTCGGCGACCGCGTCGACCTGTTCGACGCTGGCGATCGGACGTTCCTCCGCCTCCTCCTTCCCCGCGCCCTTGATCCGGCAGGGGTTGCGGCGGATCAGCTCGTCGTCGGCGGCCGTCTCCAGGACGGCCTTCAGCAGGCGGTAGCTCTTGGCGACAGTTGTCGTCCCTGTAGCCTCCAGCCGGTCGGCCCGCCAGGCGCGGACGCGGCCGGGCGTGATCTCGTCCAGGTCGTACGAGCCGAACGCCGGCAGGAGGTGGAGACGCAGCAGCCTGCGGTACAGCTCGTCGGTAGTCGCGGCGAGACCCCGTTCCTCGACCCAGCGCAGCGCGTACTCCCCGAAGTTGACCGCTCCGGCGTCCGGGTCCGTCCAGTCGCCGCGCGTCAGATCGGCTTCCACCTGGGAGAGCCAGACCTCGGCGTCGGTCTTGGTGGAGAAGGTCTCCGGTGAGTTCCGGCGCAGGCCGGTGGGATCAAGGTAGCTGGCGGTCCAGCGTCCGGAACGGTACTGCCGGACCGACCCGAAGCGGCGCTTGGCGCCCTTTGCTTTAGGCATCAGGCCGCCCTCCCGTAGTGCGCGCGGAAGCGGCGGCGGGTGACGGGCTGCACGGTGTTCACCATGACGTAGGCGTCGAGCACGCTCTCCGCGAGGCGGACGTGGCGGCCGACCTTGACGAAGGCGATCCGGCGCTCGGATATGAGGCGGCGGATGAAGCGCTCGCCGGTGCCGAGGCGTTCGGCGGCCTCGGCGACGTTCAGAAGGCGTTCAGGCACCGGCGACCCCCTCCGTCGCGGCGCGCGGCGCGGAGAGGCGGTGTGGGGATGAAGCGGATGGGCGCAAAGCAGGGCTCCTTCTCCGGCCGACGAGGGGTGGCAGCCCCGGTGGTGCCGGCCGGTGGTTCAGGGATGGGCGTAAGCCGTGGAGGGCTTTCGGAGGGACGTCATGTTGTACCTCGCAAAATGCCGTTTGGGAAACAGCATTTTCGGGTGTACAACGCGGCCGCGTAATTGCGGCAGCAGTCCGCAGGCCGGACGGTAGCACCGAATCCCGGACGAGGCCTGAAGCAGACCGGAACGGACAACGCGGACTCGCTGGCCGCGTGTTGACCTGGGCAGGAGCTCTGGTTTGGGCGATCCGTGAGCTACGGCTACGGTGCGCTCCATACGGCGCAAGACTTTCCCTGCCGACCTGTTTCGAAAAGTGGAGCTAAGTATGGACTCTTCGAGCCGGGTGTGGTTTAACTGTCGGTCCCATCGTCCGGAACGAGAAAGGCCCCCGGCGCTGAGAACGCCGGAGGCCGAAGCAGAAACCCCGTCCGCCCATCCCTGAACGGTTCGCCAGCACGCCGGGGCTGCCACCCCGCATGGCCCGCTGACAAGGAGCTCTGTGCACCACCCTACGACCCCGCGCCCGCGCCGCGCACTCCACTTCGGCCGCCCGACCCCGAAGGCGGGGTGCTGAGGCATGGCCCGCATACGCACCATCAAGCCCGAAGCCTTCGCCTCGGAATCCCTGGCCGCCGTGTCCCTGTCGGCCGAGCGGACCTTCTTCGGCCTGCTCACCCAAGCTGACGACCACGGCCGGTACCGCGACCAGCCCGCCGTCATCGCCGGCCTGCTGTGGTCGCTCCGCCCCGACCACGGCCCCCTCGGCGTCGAGGACGACCTCACCCAGCTCGCCGCCGCCGAGCTGGTCTGCCGCTATGAAGGCGACGACGGCAAGCAGTACCTGCACGTGGTCACCTGGCACCGCCACCAGAAGATCAACCGGCCCAGCGGCATACGCGCACCCGCCTGCCCCCACCACGACCGCGCCGCCGGTGTCCATGAGCCCTCACCACGTACGCAGGGAGGCCTCCGTGAGGATGCGGTGAGCCCTCACGGAGGCCTCACCGAGGACTCGCGACGGAGCAGCGAACCCTCACCGAATCACGAAATCGCAGGTCAGGAAATGTTCAGTGAGGTCTCACCGAGAGCTCACGGAGGCCTCACCGAACCCTCGGCGGGCCCTCGGCGTCCGGATCTAGGACCTAGGATCGTGGATCTAGGATCAGTCCCTTCGGGGAGCGCGAGCGCCCCCGCGCCCGGCCCCTCCGTGTCGGCGAAGCAGCTCCTCGACGAGTACGTCGCCGCGTGCGCGCACCACCCGCCGGGGCAGTTCCTCGGAGGTCTGGGCCGGACGGTCAACCAGCTCCTCGGCGAAGGCATTTCGCCAGACCACATCCGCCCGGCCCTGGAGCGGCTGCGGGTCAAGGGCCTGAGCCCGAGCGTGCTGCCGAGCCTCGTCAACGAGGCCATGAACGCCACACCGCCGCAGGCCAACCCCCGTACGCAGCACCGCGCGTGGGCCAACCCAGCCGACGTCGAGGCCGCCTACGGCGGTGACCTGTGACCACCGCCACCCGCGAACCCTCCACCGTCGGCGGCGCGGTGAACCGCCTCGCCGCGATCCTCACCGCCCGGGGCATCGATCCGCACGCGCATGTCCCGGCCCCCGAGCCGGAGCCGACGACCGCGCTGGAACTTGCCGATGCCCGTATCCCGCCCCGCTACCGCCGCGCCGTCGCCGACCACCCGCGCGTCACCTGCTGGGTCACGGCGATCACGGCTGCGGGCAGGCCCGGCCCCGGCGTCACGCGCGGGATCGCCACCGGCCCGTCGCTGCTGATCGCCGGCCCGACCGGCACCGGCAAGACCCACCAGGCCTACGGCGCCATCCGTGCTCTGCTGGCCGCCGGTGTCCGGCTGCGGTGGGAGGCGACGACCGCCGCCGACCTCTACGCCGCACAGCGCCCCCAACAGGGCACCGATGCCGAGCGGCAGCTCCGGGCGCTGGCCCGCAGCCCGCTCCTGCTCCTGGACGACCTCGGCGCGGCCAAGCAGTCCCCGTGGACGGAGGAGTTGACCTACCGCCTGGTCAACCACCGCTACAACCAGCTCCTGCCGACGCTGGTCACCACCAACCTGCCCGTCGCCGAGCTCCGCGACGCCGTCGGCGACCGCGTCGCCTCCCGCCTCGCGGAGATGACCGACCGCGTCATCCTCACCGGCCGAGACCTCAGACGGCACACCGCCTCGTAACGGGTCCCGCTCCCGAAAAAGAGGCCCACCGGCCGCCTGTCACAACCACTTCCACCGCCTCCGCCGACGCGTGCCAGCGCGCGGATGCCACCCCTCACCGGAGATCCCCGCATGTTCCCGAACGCCCATGTCCCCGTGCCCCGGGCCACCGCCTGGGACCGCGCCGCCATCACCGTCCTCGGCGGCGCGGGCTGCGCACTCTCCTACGACGCCCTGCAGCAAATGGCCGTCGCGATCCACGTCCGCCCAGCTCTGACGTACCTCTTCCCCGCCGTCATCGACGGGTTCATCGCCTACGGCATCCGCGCCCTGCTCGTCCTGCGCACCGCACCATTCCGTGCCCGCCTCTACGTCTGGACCCTCTTCACCACCGCCACAGCCGCCAGCATCTGGGCCAACGCCCTCCACGCCATCCGCCTCAACCAGCAGACCCACGCTGCGGGCCTGCACCTCAGCGACACCACCGTCGGCATCCTGTCCACCCTCGCCCCACTCGCCCTCGCAGGAGCCGTCCACCTCCACATCCTCATCACCCGCCACGGCCTGCCCGCCGTCCAAGTGCCAGTACGTCGGCCGACGGAGACTCCGCCGTCTTCGGACTCGGCACCCGAGACCGAAGTACCACCCGCCCGAAGTGCGGAGGCCGAGGCGGTTCCGTCGTCCGGTCAGGCGCCTGTCGAGCACGCGCGCGCCGAAGAGCACCCCGCCGCGATACCCGACGAGTCGGTCCGCCGGATCGGCCGGCCGCCCAGCGCCGGACTTGATGAACTCCTTGCCCTGGCCCGTCCCGTCTTCGTGGCGCACGAGAACCCCACCCGGGCCGTGGTCCGCGACCACGTCCACGCCGCCGGCCACACCATCGCCGAGGACCGGCTCACCCAGATCATGACTGCTCTGCGCCGCGAGCAACCCGGCCGCTGACCGGAACTCCCCGCAGGTCAAAGGGCGGGCCGGCCAACGCCGGTCCGCCCATCCGGTCACACGGACGACCGGGCGCGACCGGCCACGGAACACAACCGTGGGCGCACGGAATCAAGGATCGGCTGCCAGGGCCTTCCCACCCGCCCGCCATGGCCGCGAGTCCCTCACGATCTCCGTCCGGCCCAACACCGCGCACCGGAACCGTTACCACCGACAACACCCGACACCGACCCAACCCCGAACGGAGACACCCCCCGTGCACGACCCGCACCACAAAGCTCCCACCCGCCCCGAACAGATACCAACCAACCCAGCCCCGGGCGGAGCAAGTTGTGCGCTGGGACACTCCCCCGTCGGGGGAGCGCCCTGCACGCGGTCCTGCGCCCCGGGGGTGGCGCAGGACACCGGGCGCCCGGGGGCGACCGGTGCGGGGTGCGGACCCGAGGGCGGCCCCGCACCAAGGGCAGCCCCGACCCGTACGCGACCGCAGCGACGCACCCGTACGCGTCAGAACAAGCAACGCGCCGCCGTCAGCGTCCGCCTCAGCACCACCGAACGCACGCACCTGAAGGCCGCCGCCGACCACACCGGCGCGAGTCTGGCCAAGTTCATGGCCCAGGCATCCCTCGCAGCCGCCCACGACATCAACCACGTCGCAGCGAACCTGCTCGACCTGCGCGGCACCATCCGCGAACTCGTCGCCGCCCGAACCGACCTGGCCCGCATCGGCAACAACGTCAACCAGATCGCCCGCGCCGTCAACTCCGGCGGCGACCCCATCGGCGCCGAGGCCGCCCTCGCCGACGTCCGCCGGGTCGCCGCCCGCCTCGAAACCGCCGCCCAGACGCTGGCTGAGCGCGCATGATCCCATCCATCCACAAGCCCGGCTCCAACACCGCCGGCGCGATCGGCTACCTCTACCGCACTGGCCGCGGCCACGAAGCCCACACCGACCCGCACCTCGTCGCCTCCCTCGACGGCCTGGCTCCCGACCCCGGCCGGAACCCCGACGCGACCTTCAAGCAACTGGCCGCCTACCTCGACCTGCCCGTCAACGCCACCGATCCGGCAGAACGCCCCGACAAACCCGTCTGGCACTGCTCAGTCCGCGCCGCCCCCGAAGACCCGATCCTGACCGACAACCAGTGGGCTGACATCGCCCGACGCATGGTCGCCGCCACCGGCATCGCGCCCGAAGGCGACGACGGTGCCTGCCGGTGGATCGCCGTCCGCCATGCCGACGACCACATCCACATCCTCGCCACCAAGGTCCGCCAGGACGGCACCAAACCCCGCGACTCCTACTCCTACAAGCGCGCCCAGGCCGAAGCCCGCCAGATCGAACTCGACTACGGGCTGCGCCGCATCACCCCCGGCGACGGCACCGCCGCCGAACGCCCCACCCGCGCCGAAACCGAGAAAGCCCTCCGCACCGGCCGCGCCCGCACACCCCGCGAACAACTCCGCACGATCGCCCGCACGGCCGTGGCCGTCGCCACCAGCCCCGAGGAATACCTACGTCTGCTGGCCCGCAGCGGAGTCCAGGTCGACGTGCTGCACCTTCCCTCCGGCGACATCCGCGGCTACAAAGTCGCCCTCGACGGCGACACCAACGCCGAAGGCCAGCCCATCTGGTTCTCAGGCTCCACCCTCGCCCCCGACTTGTCATACCCCCAGATCCGCGCCCGCCTCTCCTCTACCGAGCCCGTCCTGCCCGGCCCCCGCCGACCCAACCCCTGGCACCAGGCCACCACCGCCACCGAACGCATCCCCCACCACCTCGCCCAGAACAACGACCCGGCCGCCCAGGCACACATCACCGCCTTCGCCGAAGCCCTCGACGTACTGCCTCTCCACGCTCCCGAAGAACTCCGCCCGCAACTACGCGCAGCCGCAACAGCCTTCGAACGCGCCAGCCGCTCCCGCGTCCAAGCCGACCACCACCACGCCCGAGCACTCCGCAACGCCGTCCGTGCCCTCGCCCGACAACCCTCAACCGGCGACGGAGCCACACTGGCGATGTTCCTCGATGCAGCTCTGCTCGCCGTCATCGCGATCCAGCGCTGGCAGCAGTCCCGCCACCAGAACCAGCAGGTCGAAGCCGCGCGCCGCACCCTCACCCACCTCCAGGCCGCCTACGCCCACGCCGCCGCCGCACCGCTCGCCGCCCTCGCCCACCGCGCCCCGCCGCGGTCGGCAGCCGAACGCCACGCCGGGCGCATCCGCCAGACCCTCCCGGCCCACGCCGACCACATCCTCGACGACCCGCACTGGCCTGTCCTGGCCACCACCCTCGCGGACGCCGAATCCGCTGGCCACGACGTCCCGCGACTCCTCCGCCAAGCTGTCAACGAGCGCGCCCTCACCGACGCCCGCTCCCCCGCCCAAGTCCTCACGTGGCGCCTGCATCGCCTCACCCAGCGGCCCCCGCTCAGCCCTCAAGCACAAGCGGCCCGAGCCCGCAGCACGGTCCTTCCAACCAGGCGAACAGCGGCAGACACCGCGTCGTCTCAACCGGCTGCTCGCCGATCCGACACCGGCGACCGGCGACACCGATGACAGCTTTGGAACGCAGGTCAGTGATCACCTGCCGCTCATTGCCGCTTGCGCTCCAGAACGACCAAGGGGCAGTTCAAGGCCGCCGCGATCCTCGCCAGATTGGCCGGGGTCGCGCTGCGCCACCCGAACTCGATCTCCCCCATCAACTGCTCGCTGATGTCGACCTCACTGGCCAGCGCCCGCTTCGTCAGCCCGGCCTTCTCCCGTGCCCACGTCACCGCTTCCGGCTCCTGGTGAAGCCTCCGCGGCCGGACCCGGCTCCTCGCGGTGCGCTCAGCACTGTTCTCGGTCACCGGGACGCTCGCTGCTGGGCGTCCGAAGAAGCGGTGGGGGCCGGGTCATCGTCGGCGACGACAGCCCATACCCGCTTCCCCCGCCATCACGCTCGCTCACGCCCCACCGCGAGCCGGTGAGCTCGTCCACGAGAAGAAGCCCGCGTCCGCATTCCTCATCCGCGGTCGCCTTCCGGAGCTCCGGCCAGTTTTCGTTGGCGTCGTGCACCTCGATGCGCACACCACCGAGCGCCCGCTCGTAACGCGTATCGATCTGGCGCCTACGAGGAGGGAACGCGTGCCGGACCGCGTTACCGAAGAGTTCCGAAAGGACCAGCTCAGCGGTCTCCGCGAGCCGACTCAGACCCCAGGCTTCCAGTTGCTGCCGCAATTCCTGCCGGGCCACGCCCGCGCACCGGGCGCTTCGCGGCCACCGCCTCATCAGGACCGGGGCCTCGTCACCGCTTCCCGAATATGTCACCAGGTCTCTCCCCACTTGGTATCCATCGACGTGTCTCAGGAAGACCAAAGCGGTGAAGCCGTACCGCGGGCCACGCGTCATGCACACAGGGCTGCTGCCCATGCACGCTGTGCATAAGCTGCGCGGAGCGAGCGGTCCCTGCCCCGGAGGTCAGTCCCCAACGTCCACGCTGGGAGCGAGCAATTCCAGTGCCTCGACCCATCGGAACCGGTCCGCGCCTCCGCCCGACTTCGGCGGATGCGGTTCGTAACCGCTGATCAGAACACCCATCGTGCGCAGTCGCGCCAGGCTCTCGGCATACGCCGGATGGGCGGCCATCGCGCTGTTCACGTACGGCAGCACGGCAGTGGGGATGCCCATCCCGTATGCCTCGCAGAGGATGCCGAGCGCAAGCGTGTCGGAGATACCGGCTGCCCACTTGTTGATCGTGTTGTAGGTCGCCGGCGCCACCGCGATCGCATCGGCCGGCGGCAGCGGGCGCACGTCACCGGGCTTACGCCACGCCGACCGCACCGGGTATCCGGTCTGCGCCTCGACCGCCGCCTGGTCGATGAAGCCGAGCCCGAGCGGTGTGGCGACGACGCCCACGCCCCAGCCCCGGTCCTGTGCTGCCGAGATCAGCGTGCCCACGTCCGGTGCCACACCGGCAGCGCACACGACGACGTACAGGAACGGACTCTTCGGCGAATCGCTCACGCGGGCACTCCCAACCGACGGGCGAAGTGATGCAGTTCCGGCAGAGTACGACGGCGGTCGCGCGCAGCCATGTCGGCCACCAGCTCCCGTACGGCGGGGCGGCGTACGTCCTGGGCGGCGCAGCTCTCCGCGATGCGCAGCGCCTGGTAACCGTCGGCGAGGCGGCCCTGCTGGCTGTACGCGCGGGCAGCGTCCGTCCACAGCGCGGCCCGGCGCTCCGGGACCGGAATGTGGCGGCGCATGAGCGGCCGCGCCGCCTGGAGCGCCAACCCCGCGTCGCCCAGGAGAACGGACGCGTTCACCGCGTGCAGTTCGACGTTGATCGAGCTGAAGTTGGACCACCTGTCGGGCTCGCTGCCGGGCATCACCTTGGCGACCTCACGCGCCTCGGTGAGGAAGTCCTGTACGGAGCCGCGGTCACCGCCAAGGCCGGCAGCCGTCACTCCCCGCAGAAGCAGCATTCCGAGGACAGCAAGGTGCCGGGGAGACCGCCGGTCGTACGAGCCGGACATCTGTTCCACGGTGTGCCGGACCAAAGTGACCGCCTGGCCGGCGTGCTGCTCCCTGGCCAGCAGGTGGGCGTGCAGACGGACGCTGGATGCCAGCACGACCGGGTCGCCTGACCGCTCGGCCTCTGCCATGGCACGGCCCACTGCGAGCCACGCGTGGCCGTGATCGCCGTGCTTGAGGAGAAGGCTCGCGGTGGTCTGGTAGGCGGCGGCCAGCATGCCGGTCGCTTCCGACGAGCTGGCGGCGGCGCAGCGGAGGTCACCGATGAGAGCCGGCAGTTGGAGTTCGAGGCGGGCGTAGTCACAGGCGAGGAACAGCGCCCGCGACCTCCTCATCCTGCCGGCCAGCTCGGGTAGACCCTCGTCGTTGCCGCTTGCCGTCGGCGCAACACCGGGCAGGAGCGACTGGACGAGTTCCCCGTACGGGATCGCTGACGGTGGAGGTACGGCGAGCGTGGCGACACCTGCGGCAAGGAATGTGCGACGGTGCATGTCCTCTGTGGTCTCTCGATCAGCGTTGCCAGCGATGGGAGCAGTCGCCACGCCCAGCATCTCCAGAGGGATACGGAGCTCCATGGCGACGGCACGCAGCACGCGTAAATCCTCCGTGCCTCTGCCTTGTTCGAGTCGGCTGACCTTTGACTGGTGGTATCCCAGCGCGGTCGCGACATCGGCCTGGGAACGTCTCGCGAGCACACGCGCATGCCGGATGATCTCGCCGGTCTTCTTCGCTTCGTCCTGCTCTGCGGCCATACGCGCGGCTCCCTCCGCCGTCGCCGATCCTGCCCGTTGAGCAGATCTCGGGAACACCTCGCCCACCTCCCATGCGGGATCTGCATAGCCCATGCAGCACCGGCAGGTCAGGTGGAGTGGCAGGCCCGATCGACGGTTTCGTGGTGAGCCATACCCATCCTGGAGGTCCCGCATGGAACCGCAGCGCCTCAATCCCCGGGGCACCGCGCGGACCACGGCCGCTGAAGTCATCGCCATCCGCCCTGGTCCGCCGCTCACCGGTACAGCGACCGTCGACGGCTCGAAGAACGCCGCCTTGCCGCTGCTGGCTGCCGCGGCCGTGCTCCGCTCGCCTGTACGTCTGAGCAATCTCCCCGACAGCACGGACGTGCACGTCATGATCGCGCTTCTCCGAGAGATCACTTCCTGCGTCCCGGCCGTCACCGCGCTTCAGGCAGCACTAGGCCAGGCATCCTCCGTAGCATTGCGCAGCGAAGCAGAGGACCTCATGGCCGAGGCAGCCGAGATCTGGACACGCACCACCCAAGCACCGCCATCAGCCCTGGGCCACGCCCGGTCCATCCTGTTGTCACTGAAAGGCACCCCGCGTCCTGAGCCGACGGATCAGAACGCGGGCTACACCATGTCCATCCCGCAAGGCCCGCGCACCGAGGCAGCCCGTGGACTCGGGCAGCTATGCCTAGCGCCCGACCACTACACCACGCAGGTAGGAGAGGCGATCCTCGAGCTCGCTGCGGACCCTGTCGGACAGATCCGGCACACCACCGCCAAAACAGCACCATTCGTCGCACGCAGCGACCCGGACACAGCCTGGAAGCTCCTCGAACTGCTCGCCCAGCAGGAATCGGACGACGCCGTCCTGAGCGCGACAGTCGAGGCCGCGGGCTTGCGCATGGGCGACCGACACCGAGGCACACGGCTCATCGCCCACATTGCGGCTCGCGTGAACCCAAGCGAAACTCCCGAGTCCGCGACCTCCACCTGCGCGACCGTTGCCGCACTTCTCTGGGTCTATGACGCCATGCCAGAAGCCAGAACGCTACTCGATCAGATGATCGGCAACTGGCCCGGGCAAAGCACCTGGTCAAGCTCCCTCCACATACTCCGCTCTCAAGAGGCTCTCACCCACAATGACCCCGCCATCCGCAAGCGCGCCCTAGATTTCATGCACGAGCTCGCCGAGCCGACACTCCGCTCGGCACAAGAAGCGATCAGGCGCGCAGACCAGCTCACCGACAGCGAGAAAAAGCAGCTGAAAGCCGAACTGCAACTGCTCGACGCCATCGCCTTCCAGCTCTACTCCGGCAGCGGAGCCATCGACCGGGAAGCCACACCCCTCACATCGGACCAAGTCAGGCTCGTCGACGAAGCCGACCCAGTGATCCAGATCCTGGCGCAGGTCCCGGCTGCACCCGTCACCCACCACCTGGTCGAGATCTACGAATACGTCACCGACCACCGCCCACAAAAAGCTCTCCTGACGATCCGCGACATCATCAAAAAGGCCGGCACACAAGACGGATACACCATGGACCCGATGGGCCTGGGAACCTGCGTAAAGTTTGTGGAACGCATCCTCGCCGACCACAGAAGCATCCTGCACACACCGGAGAACCTCACCGCCCTGCGGGAAATCTGCGACGTCTTCATCGACGCCGGACGGCCCCAAGCCCACCAACTCGTCTTCGGAATCGAGCAGATCTTCCGCTAGGCGCTGTCCCGTAACTGTTGGTCGCGGAGCTGCCGAGGCGACGGAAACTGCGTGGCTACTGAGTTCGCGGTGCCGGTATCGTCCGGTCTCTCGACCCGCCATACCAGCGGCCTATGTCCAGAGAGCGATGCCCATGACCAGCCGGCAAGCAACGACGACCCTGTGGCGCCCCACCGGCCCCAAAAAGCTGGATCTGGTTCGGGAGCTGGACTGGCGTGCGTGGCCGCCCCGGCTGCCCGAGCAGCCGATCTTCTACCCGGTCCTGAACGAGGACTACGCGATCAGGATCGCCCGGGACTGGAACGTGAGGCACGACGACGCAGGCTTCGTCACTCGTTTCGAGGTCGAGTCGGAGTTCTTGAGCCGGTATCCCGTCCAGCAGGCTGGCGGGCAGACGATCCTTGAGCTCTGGGTTCCGGCCGAGGAGCTGGACGACTTCAATGCCCACATCGTCGGCGAAATCCAGGTGGTCCACGAGTTCCGCTGAGGCCGGGAGGGGTGCTGGGGAGGCACGCCGGGCTGGTGCGATGATCCCGGCGTGGCTGGTGTGATCACGGCGTGGCTGGTGTGATCACGGCGTCGGAGCCGTCCTGGATAGCCCCGTTCACCGGGCTGAGTCCGCGTGCCTTCGGGAAGCTGGTGACTGTGCTGCGGCGCGACGGTGCGGACGTGGTCCGCAAGGGTCGGCCATGGGGCCTGTCCTTGGAGGACCGGGCGCTGCTGGTCGCGGCGTACTGACGCACTAACTTGACATTGCGCCAGCTCGCGCCGCTTTTCGGGGTGTCGAAGTCCGCGGCGGACCGTGTGATCGACCATCTCGGTCCCATGCTCGCGCTCCAGCCCCGCAAGCGGTTCGCCAAGGACGCCGTGCTCATCGTGGACGGCACCCTGGTGCCCACTCGCGACCATACCGTCGCCGAGCAGTCGAAGAACTACCGCTACTTTACGAACCACCAGGTTGTCATCGACGCCGACACCCGGCTCATCGTCGTGGTCGGCCGACCGCTTCCCGGCAACCGCAATGACTGCAAAGCCTGGGAGGAGTCCGGGGCCAAGGCCGCCGTCGGCAACACCATGACGATCGCCGACGGTGGCTACCCGGGCACTGGCCTCGTGATGCCTCACCGCCGCCGTAAGGGCGAGGAACTGCCCGACTGGAAGCAAGAACACAACAAGTTCCACAAACAGGTCCGGGCCCGCGTCGAGCACACCTTCGCCCGCATGAAGACCTGGAAGATCCTCCGCGACTGCCGCCTCAAAGGCGACGGAGTCCACCACGCCATGCGCGGCGTCGCCCGCCTGCACAACCTCGCTGTCGCCGGATAAACGAGCGGGACACACGGCGGCCAAGCACGCCCGAGGTGATCCAAAGATCATTTACGGGACAGCCCCTAGATGAAATTTCTACCGGTAGCGCAAAGTCTGCATTCGGCGACGGGGCTCATGGACCTCGACGTGATCAGGCGGTACTCCGACCGGCTCTTCGGCCGGAGTACCGAACACCTCGAGCAGCGGGGACGGCGCGGCCGGTTCGGCGGAGGCGGCCGGCGGCGGGGCAGCCGGGGCTGCCGTGACGTTCCACGTCAGCGTGGCCGTGTCCGCCGCGGTGGTGTCGATCTCGGTGACCGACTCCGGGGGCACGAAGACCGCGCCGATCGTCGAGCACCCCGGCGCGGACGACATCCACGGCCGGGGGCTGGCGATGGTCGCCGCGCTCGCGCACCACGTCGAGACGCGCGGCGACCGGCACGGGCGCACCGTGACCGCGCACCTCACGCCCGGGCGGGGCGTTTCATGATCCGCGACGGGCGGGGCGGTACGGGGGCGGGATCGACGCTGGGCTCGGCGCCCCGCGGGATGTCCGGCGCGGTGCCTGGCGCGGCGCCTGCTCCTACGGCCTCATCCTTCCGCTTCCGGGGTTGCCCACAGCCTGTGGACGATCGCCCGCATCCAACACGCCCTGACCCACCCGGTCCACGTGGAGCATCACCACGACCAACGGCTACACCACCACCGGCCACCTCCCGGCCTGGGCCGAGGACGACCCGAGCACCACCGGCATCCCGCCGCAGCACCTCGGCACCGAGCTGGCCGGCATCAACCACCACCAGCCGTTCCCCGGCCAGAGCGTGACCGTCTCCGTCACCGACGACGACCCCGGCATCGGCGCCGTCATCCTCTGCGGAAGCATCGACTGCGCCCCCTACAGCGAAGACCCGGCCTCGCGACAGCCGGTCGTCAACCTCCAGCTCATCGACGACTACTGGTTCCTCAACCTGGACCCCGAGCAGCTCGCCACCCTCGCCACCCAACTCCGCGCCCAGGCCGACCACCTCGACCACACCGTCCGCCCCGCCCTGACCGCCGCCCGCCAGGACTGGACCAACCGCCACACCGCCTAACCACCCACCACAACCAGGGCCCCGGCCACCCCAACCCCCACACCGACCGGGGCCCACCCTTGCCCCGACTCACACGCAGCCCCACCCAGCAGCGAGTAACAACCCTCTCTACGAGTTCAAGGCACCCGGCGTCGCTGCCGCTCCGCCGGGCGCGCGTCCGGCGCCCGGCCGCGCCGTCGCTCCTGTCTCCGCCCCGCTCGGCCCGGCCGGCACCGCGCGCGCCCGCACCGGGGAAGCCGCCGGCATGAGGTGATACCGCACAGTCGAGGTCAAGACGATGCCTCCGGCAGGGGGGCACTCCGGCTCCGAGATGAACCAGGCCCGGCCGGCGACCGCACGTTCGTCGTGGTGGGGTGCGGGAGCTCCCATCCCGCCTGCCGTCGACCCGGGCAAGCCGAGCAGTCATGGCTCAGGGCGTCAAGGTCGTTCGTACAGTGGCGCGCTCCACCTTGACGCCCTGAGCCACGCCCGCTCCACAAGAGTGCGGGCCGACGGCAGACGGGATGGGAGGAGGGGTGGGGCAAAGGGAGTAAGCCAGAACGACGTCAGGAAAGGTTGTCCTACTCTGCGTAGAGTCAACGTGTCTCAGATGAAGGTGCAAGTTCCGCGGTTTCCTATTGGCGCCACGATGCGGATAGCTCTGCGTCCCGACGACCACGTCCGCCCTTGTGAGGCGGAGCCCTCGGGGCACGCGGGCGGTATATGATGAGGCCATGAGGGTCTTGGGCGAACCCGCAACGGCACCACGGATGCTGTTGCTCAACGAGGTGCGGTTCGATCCTGACTGGATCTTCCGGCTTGACCAACCACTGTTCCTCATGCCGGGAGATCAGGTGTGGATGGACGGAGATAGTCTCGGTCTCCGACGAGCCACAGGCCAGGCGGATCACCCAGCCGGCGACGTTGAACCATGGTGCTGGCGCTGGCGGCTCGTATGACGACCGTGCCCGAAGCGTGCCCGCTAGGGCAGTGAACCGCGGTCAATCAGGGGCGCTGATAGCCCTCGTCAGAGTCCCGAACAGCCACCGTTCTCGCAGGTCAGCGTCAGCATAGCAAGCCCGGAGCCCCGTGATTCCCAAGCTCAGAGCGCGGGTTCGATTCCCGTCATCCGCTCCATAAAGAAAGCCCCAGGTCATGGACTTGGGGCTTTGCCATTTCCTGGACCGATTCAGAGGTAGCGTGCCACTCGCACACCTCACCAGACGGTCAGTGGACCGAATATCAGCTAGGGACGGCCGTGAAGAGCGGAACGCACTTTTAGTGACCTGCAACGCGAGGTACAACGGTGCGCCGTCACACGCGGTATACGGCCGCGCCACGCTGCGGACGCGAACCCGCAGGCAAGTCCGTTGGTCGGCGCTCAGATCGCGACACGCACAGCACAGCGCCTGGCCGGCGATGCCCACGCGGAGCGTTGCCGCCCCCTGACCGCCGCGCATGAAAACCTCGCCCGCGCCGTGGCCCGGGACCACCTGCGAGCCACCGATCGTACTCTCGGCGAGGACCAACTCACCCAACCCATGACCCCGCTGCGCGCGCCCAGCCATGGTCGTACTGACCAGAAGTCTCCGCAACTCGACCGGACGATCACGTCGCTTCGCTCCTAGCGCCTTACCTTTCCGGCCTTTGCCGAACGACGCAGAAAATGTGACCCGGAAATCAACCCCTTGATCCCTCGCGAGTTGCGCTTTATGCCCTTCGATGGATTTCCACCGTTCTACGCCACCGCGGCGCGAAGGGAGGTCTTCCCAGAATCGCCCGGCTTTCGCCTCGTACCAAGTTCCACGCCCCGTGTCGGGATCAACGAAAGCGCCATCATACTCACGGCCTCCTTCTTTGTAATTTTCCCCTCCACCCAATTTATCGTGCAGATAGCTCTAGTATGCTTTTCCATTCTTCTCTGCGCTAGAGCCACCCGAGCCGTGAGCTTCACTGCCGCCAGTGGTGCGCCGGCGATGCAGCCTATGCCGGTCAGGCACGCTGCGGCACCGGCCTCCGCGCCCGTTTCGCCCGCGTACATGAGTAGGAGGCTGCCTGCTGTTTCCGCCGAGCCGATCCAGACCCGCGGGGTCGTGACAACCGCTTCGGTGTACGACCTCACAGTGTCGGCGCTGCTACCGATGGTGTGGCCGACCTTGCTGGCATGGGAGGTCACCCAGTTCCCGAACCCGTGGCCGTGGTGACCCTTGGAGTGGGAGCTCCTGCCGGGAGCCGAGTTGTTGTTGTCGTTGCCCGTGCTGGGGCCATGCGCCAGACCGTCCGAGCTGCAGAACGGCGGGCAGTCACTGGCAGGGTGACCCCCGACATTGCAGTCGTCCAGACGTCCGCAGTCGCCACCGCCGTCCAGCATCAGACCCGATGGGTCGGCAGCGTCGACCGGCGTGTTGTCGGCGTAGGCGTAGCCGTTCAGCGACTGGACGTTGGCGGTGTCGAGGACGGGGTCCACGCTCAGGAAGCGGCCCAGGGCCGGGTCGTACTCGCGGGCGCCGAGGTTGGTCAGGCCCGTCGTGGGGTCGGGGGTGCCGCCGACGAAGCCCTGGTCACCGGGCCATGTCGACGGGTTGCCGCCGGCCGTGCGGTCCTGGCCGAAGGGGGTGTACGCGCGGCGGGTGACCGAGGTGTTGTCCGCGGTGATGTCCGTCAGCGCCGTACCGTGCGGGTCGGCCGCCTCGAAGGACAACCGCGTCGCGCTGCTGCCCGCCTTCGCCGTGCGGACCGCGGTCGGCGCGCCCGCCACCGCGTAGTAACGGGTGTCGGACGTCGCCTTGCCGGCCAGATCCAGCGTGAGCTGGTCCGCACCCAGGAAGAGCGTGCTCGTGCCGTCGTCGTCCCGGGCGATGAGATTCCCGGCCGCGTCGTAGAAGTACTCCGTGATGCTCGACTTCGACCCGTCCGCGCCCGACTGCGTCGTCTTGACCAGCCGGCCGTTGTCGTCATAGGTGAACCTGGCCGCTCCTCGCTCGAACAGTCGAGCAGCGGCGCCAAGACGGACGACCTGTGGGCCTGAGCACCGGCAAGCCTGCGGTTCTACCGCGACAACACGGGCGGCGGCATCGCCGACCACGCCGGCCAGTACTACTCGTTCGACAACAGCTCGGCCTACTCGCGACCGGCCTGCGTCACGGCCCACGCCGACTGCACGGGGTACGGCAGCGACTGGTCCGCGGTCACCCAGTCCGTCGCTCCCGGCGACGGCATACCCGATCTGGTCACCAAGGAGGGCAACTACCTCTGGCTCTTCCCGGGCACGCCGCTGACCGGGCAGTTCGGCAGCCCGCAGAAGATCGGCACGGGCGGCTGGAGCGGCTAGACGGCGATCGCCCCGGGCGAGACCACGGCGACCAAGGGCCTCGCACCGCTGTGGGGACGAGAGGACTCCACCGGTGACCTCTTCCAGTTCATGCCCGCCCTCGACAGCACCGGCAAGGTCACGCTGACCAGGACCCAGATCGACAGCAACTACCCGAAGTCCTCCTACCCGCTGATCGCCAGCGTCGGCGACATCACCGGCGACGGCGTACCCGACCTGATCGCCACGACGACGACCGGCGCCCTCGTCGACCAGGTCGGCAGCGCCGCCTCCAGTACGACCGAGTTCGACGGAACGGCCGGCCTACCCGGCCGCATCGCAGCGAACGGCTGGAACCAGATCCAGAGCATCAGCTGAACGACGCCCGTCCCAGCAAACGGCTCCCGGGGCCCGGCACAGCCCGCGCCCCGGGAAACAGCCGACGGGGGCGACCTGTCACAGCCCCGGCCGCCTCGCGGAACGGCCCGCACGCAAAGCTGCGCCCGTACGCGGGTGCGCCACCCGCGCCACCCCGCGCACCTGACGCACCGGTACCCCACAGGCAGCCACAGCCAGTCACCCGGCCCGCCGGCTTGAGCAGCAGGTCAGCCGGCCACCGCACGAGCAAAGCCCCCGTGATTCCCAAGCCCAGAGCGCGGGTTCGATTCCCGTCATCCGCTCCAAAGAAAAGCCCCAGGTCATGGACTTGGGGCTTTGTCGTTGTGCGGACCAGTTCGAGGACCAGGCACCATATTCGCGCCCTTGGCCCACGAATATCCGGGGCGCGAATGCACCCGATGACCGCGACCGACCGGCCGGAACAGCGAGACGTATTTACCGTCAAGGCGTATCAAAAAGAACACGCAGGGCCTTCCCGCCCGGCACCCATGACCTTTCCGCACCCACCAGGCTCGGCCACCATTGGGTGACCATGACCTGCCCCAGACAAGCACCCCACCCCACAGCGGACCCTCACCGCAGGCGCGGGGAGCAGTCTGACTGACCTGCAGGTCTTCCACAGGGCCAGGGCGCACTGAACCAACTTCCGAGAAAGCGACAAATACCGCCTATTGCCCACCGCCGCGCCTGAACTCTCAGCGAACAAGGTACTGCCAGCACAGCCCCGACTGCCTCACGGAAGAACGCACGCAAAACTGACCTGCTGCTCAAGCTGGCAGGACGTCGGTCGGCGGGCTGGGTGTCTGACTGTGGCTGCCCGTGGGGTACCGGTGCATGACTTTGGGGCGCGAGCGCCCCGGTAATGTCGGCGTTCGCTCCGGGTCTTGGCATGTTCGCGGAGTCGGACAGTCGTCCTCCTCCTGGTCGTGGACCCGGCTCCGGATTTCGACCACGGCAGCCACCCGGCGGTCACAGCGCCCGTTTGCGCACCGACACCGCCCCAAACGACTCGTAGCACCATGAGACACGGCGCGCTACGCTCGGGCCATGAAGACCATCACCCAGCGCGAGTTCCGCAACAGATCCGCAGCCGTCATGGACGCCGTCGAAGCCGGCGAGACCTACCACATCACCCGCAACGGCACCGAGGTCGCAGAGCTGCGCCCCCTTCACCGCAGACGTCGCCTGAGCGCCGAAGAACTGGTGGAGCGGCACCGCAGACTGCCGCGCGTCGACGCCGCCCGCATGCGGCAGGAAGCGGACGAGTTCTTCGGGACCGAAGACCGCGCTGGCGAGGACGATCCCTGGCAGCGCAGCCATGGCTGACCGCCACCCGGCCGGGGTGCTCGACACCTGCACATACATCGATTTGGACGTGCTCGACCCGGAGGACCTACCAGCGGTACCCGAACTCACCGCCATCACGATGGCCGAATTGCAGCAGGGGGTCGCCATGGCCAAGGACGCTGCCGTCCGAGCTGCCCGCATGGAAAAACTGGGCGCAGCAGTCGCCGATTTCGACCCCCTCCCGTTCAACGGGGACGCAGCCGCCCGGTACGGCACGCTCGTAGCGCTTGCCATCGCCTCAGGGCGCGATCCACGTCCCCGGAGGATGGATCTCATGATCGCCGCCATCGCCTCCGTCCAGGACCTTCCTCTTTTCACCCGCAACGCCGACGACTTCAAGGGGCTGGGCAGTTCCCTGACCGTCGTCGCCGTCTGACGGACCTGCCCTGCGCGGGGTGCACCACATCCGCACCACTCACAGCGGTACATGAGGGTCAGGACGGCCCCCTTGAGTCCCAAGCTCAGAGCGCGGGTTCGATTCCCGTCATCCGCTCCAAACAAAAGCCCCGTCTCCACGAGTCGGGCTTTTCCGTTGCCTGACGACATCCAAAGGCGGCGTGCCGCATCCGCGCCATCAGCAGACGAATTCCGGCACGCGAACGCACCCGATGGCCAAAGCTGACCGGCCGGCACCGCAGCCAATTACAACAGCGAGACGCATTCTCTTCGAGGCACGTCAAGCGAGATCACCCACATCCCGGAAAAGAACACGCACAGCTTTTCCCCCAGCCCCCCCATCAACCATCCGGCGCCCCCAGGTCGCCGATAACGACGGGCCCACCCCCGCGGTCCGCAGCCAGCAGCGGACGCCGTCGCACATGCGCGGGCCACGGGCGGGACCATCCCCGCGGCCGCGGGGACCAGGCGCAGATGCGCGCGGAGCCCCGCACGTTCGGGGTCCATCCCCGCGGGCGCGGGGAGCAGGCCGCCAAGGACGTCGACCAGATCTGCGCCCCGGGTCCATCCCCGCGGGCGCGGGGAGCAGTCTGACTGACCTGCGAGTTTTCCACGGGGCCAAGCCGCGCTGAACCAACTTCCGAGAAAGCGACAAATAGGCCGTACCGTCAACCGAAGGAGATGGCACTCAGAAGGGGACCCAGCAGGACCGGCACTCACACGCAGAAGTATCGCCCGCGCCACCACGCGCACCCACGGACAGCCATCCAACGCCCAACCCGCCGAACCGGCACCCCTACGAGTCTGACCGGATGGAGGGACAGCGCCCCACGCTTGCCTTGTAAGACACATCGTCTTACGCTTGCGGTATGGCTGACACGATCACCATCCGCAGCGACTCCGAGACCGAACACGCCCTGGCCATCCTCACCACCGACGGCAGCTCGCGATCGGCCGCCATCCGCCAGGCCGTCCTCGAAACCGCCATGCGGAGAGAGCGCGCCGCCGCGATGCGACGCGCCGTCCTGCGAATGCCACTGGGCGAGCCCGACGGGACCGACGTCGCCGCAGAAATCTCCCGCGACCGCGGGGAAGAGCGCTGATGATCTACCTCGACTCAGCCGCCGTGGTCAAACTCGTCCACGCCGAGTCCGAGTCCCAAGCTCTGCGCGACTGGCTGGACGAACGCGCGGACACCGGCTGGACCAGCTCCGCCCTCGTCGAAATCGAATCCTTCCGAGCCCTGGCACGCCACGCCCCGGAAGCCGTCACACGACTCCACCCCGTCCTGGACCTCATCGACATGGTCGAACTCGACGCCAGCACCCGCATCCTCGCCCAGACCATCAGGCCCGCAACGGTCCGCAGCCTCGACGCCATCCACCTCGCCACAGCCCTGCGCATCCGCCCACGACTCACCTCCTTCATCACCTACGACAAACGACTCGCCGACGCCGCGCACACCGCCGGCCTCACCGTCGACATGCCCGCATAAGCCCACTCGTCCGACATCTCTGTGCACACCTGAGACGCACCTTCGCAGGCTTTTCGGAACCGCCCCAACGAGGTCACCTGACGCCGACCACCAAGTCCGCCCCCACGGGCCCAGGGAACAGGGCGTCGGCCCCCTCACGCTCCGTTCACCCGCCCCGTACACGAGCGTCCATCCCCGAGAGCGCGGGGGGGCGGGGAGCGGGTGAGGATCGACAAGACGACGTGCAGGCCGTGGGGCTCATACCCGCGGGTGCGGGGAGCAGTCTGACTGGCCTGTGGGTCTTCCACGGGGCCGGGGCACGCTGAACCAACTTCCGAGAAAGCGACAAATACGGCCTATTGCCCACCACGGGGCCTGAACTCTCAGCGAACAAGGTACTGCCGGGCACAACCCCGGCCGCCTCACGGAAGAACGCACGCACAACTGCGCCCGCACTCGGGTGCGCCACGCCGCGCCACGCCTTGGAGCACACCGTGGCACAAGGTGCCACCGCGCAAGAATGTCAGGTCAGCCCGAGATCACGCAGCGCGATCTGCGGAGCCGGTCCAAAGAGATCATGGACGCCGTCCAGGGCGGGCAGTCCTTCACCGTCACCCGGGACGGGCACCAGATCGGGGAGCTGATCCCGCTGCGCCGGCGTAGGCGGTTCGTTCCGCGCTCCGAATTCGCCGCCATGTCCCGCACCGCGTCGGACGTCTCGCTGGAGGCCTTCCGGGCGGACCAGGCCGCCACGGCCGAGCACGAGGCGGACGACCCCTATGCCCGCTGAGTACACGCAGGGCCTGCTCGACACCAACATCGTCATCCTGCGCAAAAGGATCGACCCCGCGGATTTGCCGACAGAGGTCGCGATCAGCGCCGTCACCCTGGCCGAGTTGTCCGCAGCGCCCCACGAAGTGCGCAGAAACGAAGAGCAGAGCAACTACGACGAGCACGCCGAACGCGGCCGCCGCCTCGACATCCTGCAGCGCGCCGAGAACGAGTTCGATCCCATCCCCTTCGACGCCGACGCCGCCCGCATCTACGGCCGGGTCTGCGCCGCCGTCATCGGCGCCGGCCGCAAACCCCGCCGCCGGGTCGCCGACCTCATGATCGCCGCCATCGCCATCGCAGATGAACTCCCCCTCTTCACCACCAACCCCGACGACTACAAGGGCCTCGACGACCTGCTCACCGTCGTCCCCGTCACCCGCCCCACCGTTTTCCACGACCGATAGCCGTAACCGCCGCACCACACACGGCGGTACGGCACGGTCAACCACGGCCGTCAACAGCACGGATCGGCCGTCCCCGGTGGCGTCCTCACCGCACGCACCCTTCGGAGACGGCGTGATGGTGCCCCCACGCGGCGGCGCGGGCTACGCGTGTTCGTGACTTCGGGTCGGCGCGGTCCAGGTGTCTCCGAATGCGAGCGGCACCACGCGGACTGTGTCGCCCAGATCGGCGGCGAGTTGGGCCGGCGCCGGGTCACCCGGCGGGTAGTGGACCGGGATCACCGTGGACACGCCGAGCCAGCGTGCGGCGATCGCGGCTTCGGCGGGGGGCAGCTCGGTCACGCGTACCGGGCCGAGTCGCATGCCGCCGATGCCCAGGACCGCGATGTCCGGCCGGTAGATCTCGCCCCAGGTGCGTACCTGCTCGGACAGTGAAAAGTCGCCCCCGCACAGGATCCGGCTCCCGGCCCGGGTGGTGACCAGGAAGCTTTGGGGCTGGTCGGCTACGAACTGTCCGCCGACGCGCATGGTCGATTCATGCTGCGCGGGCAGAGCCTTGATGGTCACGTCCCGGTAGCGGAACTCGACGCCGGAGACGGTGGCCGCGAGCCGCTCGGCCGGGATGCCGGCTCGCATCGCCGCTTGATACGTCGCGGTTCCGCTGACCAGGATCGCCTCTCCGGCCTGCGCGATCTCCACGGCCTGGCCGCGGTGGTCGTAGCCGGCGTGGGTGACCGCGATGACGTCCACGTCGGCCAGCTCGGCGGGTCGGATGTGACTTTCCGGCAGTCCGCTGTGGAATCCCTCGCTGCCGGAAGGGTAGGGATCGACCAGCAGCCGGGTGCCGTATTCGGTGGTGATCTCGTAGGACGCCCAGCCGAGTCGGCGAATGGTCAGCGGCCCTTCCGGCGTGTCGGGCGACAGGCCGCTGAGCCGCTGCGTGATGAAGGCGCCCACACGGTCGGTCAGGTCGGCGCTGGAATCGAGACCCAGCACCGGAAAGCCGTGCGGCATGCCCTGGTACACCTCCAGGGTGACGTCGACTCCGGCCGAGTCCGCCTTGCCCGCGAAACGGATCGCGTCGTCACGCAGCAGTTCGGCGTCGCCGCAGCCGATCAGCAGGGGCGGCAGGCCCTCGGCGGCGCCGGCCAGCGGCGACTGCGGGGCTCCCGCGGGATCGGCGTCGGCGAGGTACGCGTCCCGGACCTGGAGCACTTCGTCCATGCCGACGAGGTCCGTCTCGGCGTTGGCGGTCAGTGACGCGCCGCTCAGGGTGAAGTCGGTGATCGGGCACAGCGCGACCGCGCAGGCCGGCATGGGGTCGCCGGACTCGCGTAGCCGCTGTAGGGCGGACAGCGCGAGGGTGCCGCCCGCCGAGTGGCCGACCAGCGCGATCCGGTCCGCCGGAAATCCTTGGGCCAGCAGTGCGCGGTAGGCGACGAGGACGTCGTCCAGCGCGGCCGGATACGGGTGCCGCGGGGCGAGGCGGTAGTGCGTGAGCAGCACCGGGAGGCCGCTCGCCGCGGACAGCGGCCCGGCGTAGACCTCGGCGGGCTCCTCATGCTGGAACCTTCGGCCGTGCAGGTAGAGCACCACTGCGGCGCCGCTGGTTCCCGGGGCGCACACCCACTCATGGACCAGGTCCCCGATCTGCCAGCGCTCGGTGGCGAAGTCGACCGCCGACGGGCTGAGCCGGCTGAGCACCGCGGCTCCGGTGTCCGCTGTGCCCCGCAGGGCGGCGAGGACTTCGGCGACCGCTTGTACGTCCCGCCTGGTGGCGGGGTGAACTGTGCTGCGCATCGTGGGACCTTTCGTCCTGGTTCTTCACGGGCTCCCGTGCCGGGCGTCCGCCGTGCCCAAAGTCGTCCGCGGCTTCGACGTCCGCGGCTTCGCCGTCCGCGACTTCGGCGTCCGCGACTTCGCCTTCTCCGGCTCGGCCCGGCCTGTCGCCGCGCGCGGATCGGCCTGTCGCCGCGCGCGGATCGGCGTTCATGCCCCGCGCGGTCGGCGGCGCACAGGGTAGGCACCCGACCCGCCGTCCCGGGGCTATTCGCCTCGCAGGAGGATCTCAAGGAACTCCTGCGGGGCGTCCCCGCAGACGTCGTGGCCGCTGTCCAGGGTGTGGACCCGCCAGGCCGGGTCGGTGGACAGGCGGTCGCGGACGGCGGTGAAGGGGGTGCCCGCCCAGCCGGACAGATAGACGTAGTCCCGGGTGGTGACGTCGCGCAGGCCGGTGCCGTCCAGGCGGATCCGCTGGAGGAAGGAGGCCAGCGGGTGGGCGGTCACCCGCGGGTCGCGTCCGGGCGGCGGCTGGACCGCGTACCCGTTCGCCGCCGCTCCCTCCAGGAACGCGCGGCGGTACGCGTCGCTGGTCAGGTCCCAGCAGGACTGGCCGTCCTCGGGCACGTAGGCGTCGGCGTAGACCAGGCGGCGCACCACCCCGGCGGCGGCGCGGTCGGCGGCTCCGGTGATCACCATGCCGCCGTAACTGTGTCCGACCAGGACCGCGTCGCCGACCTGCTCGCAGGTGAGCAGGGCGAGCACGTCGTCGATGTGGGTGTCGAGGTTGACGTCGGCGCCGTTCAGGTGGGCCCGGTCGCCGAGTCCCGTGGGGGTGACGGTCAGCGCCCGGTGTCCGGCGGCGCGCAGCCGGTCGGCCAGGTCGGAGAAGTACCACCCGCCACGCCAGCCGCCGGGCACCAGAACGAAAGTCGTCATGCAGGCACGAACGACGTCTCGCCGGCGGTGATTCCTCCGCGGAGCACGCGCGGTTCGCGCACCCCACCGCGGTCCGCGCACACCACCGCGGTCCGCGCACACCACCGCGGTTCGCGCGCCCCGCCAGGGCTGCCCCGCCAGGGCTGCCCCGCCGGCCCGCTTCCGTCAGCGGACCGGCAGTCGGCCGGCGGTCGGCGAGCGGCCGGCGGTCGGCGAGCGGTCGGCGGTCGGCGAGCGGTCGGCGGGGGACTCCGGTGCCCGCCCGGCGCCGGCTTCGCGCGGATGCGGCAGACCGAGGTTGTCGCGGAGGGTGGGGCCCGCGTAGTCCTCCGCGACGATCTTCCGCCTGCGCAGCTCGTGCAGGAGGCCGTTGACCGCGAAGTCGTGCTGGCGCGGGTCGGCGAGGCCGCTGAGCATGACGACGTCCAGCACGCCGGCCCGGAAGCGCTCCTCCACCGCGTCGGCCAGTTGCTCGGGGGTCCCCGCGGCGGCCCAGTGGCCGGTGTCCTGCGCGGCGACGATGAGTTCCCGCAGCGTGTAGCCCTGCCGCGCGTAGGCGGTGAAGATGTCCACCCGGCCGCGCCTGCGGTTCACCGACCGGACGTCCGGCAGCAGGCTCTCCGGCAGCTTCGCGTCCAGGGGCAGTTCGGAGAGGTCGACGCCGCCGCCGAGCATGTCGGCCACCTGCGCCCGGCCGCGCTCGAAGTCGATCGCCTCGCGCCGCTCGCGCACCAGCCGCCGGGCCTCCTCCTCCGTCGCGCCGTACGTCGCGTGCAGCGAGCTGAGGATCAGCGGCAGCCCGCCGGGCCGGCCGAACTCCCGGGCCTGCGCGCGGATCGCGCGGGTGAAGTCCGCCGCGACCTCCAGCGTGGGCAGCGAGGTGAAGACCACCTCGGCGTACCGCGCGCCCAGCGCCCGGCCCGCCTCCGACTGCCCGGCCTGAAGCTGCACCGGGCGGCCCTGCGGCAGCGGCGGGATGTTGAGCGGGCCGGCCACCGAGAAGTGGCGGCCGCGGTGGTCGACGGGCCGGACCCGCGCGGGGTCGAGCACCGCGGCGCCGTCGGGTCCGCGGGTCAGCGCGCCCGGCCGCCAGCTGTCCCACAGCGCGTTGACGACCTCCAGCGTCTCCGCGGCCCGCTCGTACCGCTCCTCGGGGCTGGGCAGCGCGCCGGGGCCGAAGTTCTCCTCGCCGAGCGAGGACGTCACCAGGTTCCACCCGGCGCGGCCGTTGCTGACGTGGTCGAGCGTGCCGAACTGCCGGGCCAGGTTGTACGGGTGGTGGAAGGTGCTCGACACGGTCGCGATCAGGCCGATCCGCGAGGTCACCGCGCTGAGCGCCGACACGAACACCAGCGGCTCCTGCGAGCCGATCGCCCCCTGCGCGCCGAAGCTCAACAGGTCCGCGGTGAACAGCGCGTCGATCCTGGCCGCCTCGGCGAGCGCCGCGACCCGCACGGCGGTGTCCAGGGTGGAACGTCGCGGATCGAGGGCCAGGTCGTACGTCTCCGAGACGCCGCCGGCTCCGGTCATGGTCTTCAGCGTCCTGGGGGGCTTCGCGCTCACGTGGTCGTCCCTTCCGGCCGGCGGGGTGCCGGCGGCATCACGTCGGGCGGTACGTCGGGGGGTTCCTCGCTGCCGGCTCGCCGGGGGCACGTCGCGCGAGGGCACGCACGCGCGGGTGCGTACGGTCTGCGGGCACGTACGAAGGGCGCGGGCACCCACGGTCCCGCGGGCACGTACGAAGGGCGCGGGCACGCACGGTCCCGCGGGCACGCACGAAAGGCGCGGGCACGTACGAATGCGCGGCGCACCCCCGGGCGCGCCGACGCGCGGGGAGAGGCGAACAGGAGCCGTCGGGGACGGCGGGAGGTCAACGACAGAGCGTGGTGTGCGTCCTGCACAGGTCGACGTGCAGACGCCTCGTCCAGCCGGTCCTCAGCGCCGCGGGCGGAACCGCGGGCGTGGCCGGCACGGCGCGCGTTCCCTTCACGACGGCTCCGATCGGTCCGGCCGCCGGGGGCCGGACGCTGCTGTGCCGCGGCGGGTGCGCGCCCGGGCGGCGTGGTGCGGGTGGACGGTGTCGGTGCGCTCCGAACGTACGTGCCGGGTGGCGGGCGCTGTCAAGACCGCCCCCGGCGCGAGGGCCGCGCGCGCCGGCCCGGACGGCGCCCCGCACGGCCCGTCCTCGCAGGTTCCGGCATTGGTACGTACCGCAGGTCTTGTCGAACGTCCGGCCGGTAGACAAGCTGCGTACATGACATTCCGCGGTCGGGGGTGTCATCGCGGACACGCGTAACCATGCCCTTTTCCTGGAGGTCGGACAATGCGTCTGAGCTTTGCAAGACCGCGGCGCCGCGGGTGGACGAGAGCGCTCGTCCTGGTGCCCGCCCTCGCGGTCACGGTCGCGGCCACCGTCGTCGCGACGCTGACGGTGAACACGTCGAAGGCGGCGGCCGCACCCGCGCCGCCGTCGGGTTTCACGCTCACCTGGAGCGACGACTTCAACGGTGCGTCCGGCACCGGCATCGACCAGAGCCTGTGGAAGTACGACACCGGTCCCGGCAGCTCCTTCGGCACCGGTGAGATCGAGACGATGACCAACAGCACGTCGAACGTGTACTACGACGGGCAGGGCCATCTCGTCCTCCAGGCCCTGCACTCCGGTTCCGACCCGCGCAGCGGCTGGACGTCCGGGCGGGTGGAGACCCAGGCGGCGACCTTCGGCGCCCCGGCCGGCGGCGTCGTGCGCATGGAGTCCGTCCTCCAGCAGCCCAACGTCACCACCGCCAACGGCGCCGGCTACTGGCCGGCGTTCTGGATGCTCGGCTCGACCCTGCGCGACGGCGTGACCTGGCCGAAGTCCGGCGAGATCGACGTCATGGAGGACATCAACGGCCGCAGCTCCGACTTCAGCACCATCCACTGCGGCGTCAACCCGGACGGCCCCTGCAAGGAGTCGACGGGCATCAGCTCCGGCGAGCGCGCGTGTTCCGGCTGCCAGACCGGCTTCCACGACTACGCGGTGGAGATCGACCGCTCGGTCTCCCCCGAGCAGGTCCGGTTCTACCTCGACGGCAACAACTTCTTCACCGTCTACGCCAACCAGGTGGACGCGCAGACCTGGACCGACGCGATCGACCACCCGTTCTTCATCATCTACGACCTGGCGATGGGCGGCGGCTTCCCCGACGCCTTCGGCGGCGGCCCCAACTCGGCCACGGTCTCCGGCGGCAAGCTCGTCATCGACTCGGTGGCCGTCTACAACAAGGGCCCGGGCTCCGGGGGCGGCGGCGGCTCGGTGACCGGTCAGACGATCACCGGTCCCGGCGGCAAGTGCGTGGACGTCTCGGGCGACGACACCGGCGGCGACGGCACCGCGGTCCAGCTGTGGGACTGCCAGTCCGGCGCCAAGGACCAGCACTGGACGTGGAACGGCCAGACCCTGCAGACCCTCGGCAAGTGCCTGGACATCGCCGGCGGCAACAGCGCGGCCGGCACCAAGCTGCAGTTGGCCACCTGCAACAGCGGCGGCTACCAGAACTGGGTGCGGCAGACCGACGGTTCGCTGCGCAACCCCACCAGCGGGCGCTGCATCGACTCCCCGTCCGGCGCGACCGCGAACGGCACCCGGCTGCAGATCTGGGACTGCAACGGCACCGGCGCGCAGCAGTTCGCCATCGGCACGCCGATCTACGGCCCCGGCGGCAAGTGCGTCGACGTCGCGGGCGACGACACCGGCGGCGACGGCACCGCGGTCCAGCTGTGGGACTGCCAGCAGGCCACCTCGCTGGACCAGAAGTGGACCTGGAACGGCCAGACGCTGCGCACGCTGGGCAGGTGCCTGGACATCGCGGGCGGCGTCAACGCGAACGGCACGAAGCTCCAGTTGGCCACCTGCAACGGCGGCGGCTACCAGAACTGGGTGGTGAACGGCGACGGTTCGATGTCCAACCCGACCACCGGGCGCTGCATCGACTCCCCGTCCGGCGCCACCGCGAACGGCACCCGGCTGCAGATCTGGGACTGCAACGGCACCGGCGCGCAGAAGTTCGCGCTGGCGTGAGCGCGGAGCAGGCGTCGGGTGAGCGCGGGGCGAGCGTGAGGTAGCGCCGCCGCGGGGGCCTCGGCCGCCGCCCGAGCGGGGACCCGCCTCCCGGAGCACGACCGGGAGGCGGGTTCCTTCGCGTCAGGACCTGTCAGGGCTGCCCAGGATGCAGAGCAGGGAGCAGGCCACCGCCGAGGACGGCGGGGACGTGAGGGGCGGGGTGCCGTGCGGGGCGCCCGCCGGGTAGTAGGTGGCGCTCGCGGTGTTCTTCACCGGCAGCGCCAGCAGGAAGCTGTCGCAGTAGACCTGCCGGGTCGCGCCGGCCGCCAGTGCGAAGGTGCCGGCCGCGTGCGAACACGCCGGTGTCACCGCGTCGTTGACGGTGACGCCCGCGGCGTCCACCGGCCCGTTGTTGGTGACGGTGATCCGCCAGTACGCGGTGCCCAGGAGCTGCAGCAGCCCCACCGGGCTGGACTTGGCCCAGGGTCCGGCGCCGCCGGGGCCGCAGGCGTGCGGCGAGGAGACGGTGCAGATCTCCTTGTTCACGGTGATGTCCGGCAGGCACTGCGCGCCGGGCTCGACGCCCAGGGACACCGGGTTGGAGGTGAGCGCGCCCGTGCTGTCCGTGCCGGTCGCGGTGTCGTCGACGTGGGTGGTCGCGCAGTCGGCGGTGACGACGGTGCGCAGGCAGATCTGCGGGTCGTCGCCCCGGAACGACGCGGTCAGCGAGGGGTGGCCGGTGCCGGTGAAGTCGCTGGTGTCGGTCAGGCTGAGGCGCACGGTCACGGTGATCGACGGGTGGTCGGCGGCGGAGACGCCGGACAGGTCGACGGTGCCGTCCGGGGCGAGCGGCGGGGTGGCGACCACCGTGCCGTCGGGGTCGGTCACCGTGACGGTGGTGCCGGCCGGGTCGGTGTGCGCGAGGTCCAGGCCGGTCAGCCGGGCCTCGGTGTACGCGGCGACGTGCCCGGCGCCGCCGTCGCAGTAGAAGTCGGCCGGCGTGAGGGTGACCGCGGCGCCGGTGTGCAGGCACGGCGAACCGCCGGTCGCCGGGTCCATGGAGAAGAGCACGCCCGCGTCGCCGAGGCCGATCAGGCAGCGGGTCGTGGCGTCGTAGGCGTAGCCGTAGTCGCGGGTGACGCCGCTGTTGACGGCGGGATGGCCGGCCACCGCGGGGAAACCGGCGCAGGGCTGGGCGTGCGTCCAGCTGTAGCAGACGGTGTCGCCGGGCAGCGGCCCGCCCCACACGCCGAAGTAACTGCGCAGGTCCCCGCCGGAGTCGACCACTTCGGGGGCGAAGACCAGGACGCCGGCGGGCAGCGCGTCGAGTCCGGTGGCGGGCGCGGCCAGCGGGCCGCCGTCCAGGGTGTAGCAACTGGTGGACGGCGCGCCGGAGGTGGCGTTGGTGGTGCACACGCCGTTCGGGTGGCCCGCGGTGTCGTAGGAGGTGTACGCGCTGTAGGTGTACGCGGCGGCGTTCGGGCCGGCCGGGTGCGGGGTGGTCCAGCCGGCGCACACCGTGCCGGTGGCCGGGTCGAAGCAGCCGAGCGCCGTGCTGCCGGGGGCGGTCGAGCCGCCGGTGGTGGGCGACGAGGAGGCGTAGACGCGCCCGTCCGCGACGGTCATGCCGCCCTGGTAGAGGGCGTACGCGGCGCCCGGCAGGTCGTGGTTGGGCGGCACGATCGCGGCGAACGGCTGCCCGGCGCACGGGGTCCGGGCGGCGAGGTCCATGCACAGCACCTGGCCGGTGCTCGCCGTCGCGTACGCCTTCCCGTCGACGGCGACCAGGCCGGCCAGGCCGTTGGCGCTGGAGGGGGCGCCGCCGCTCATCTCCAGGGGGACGAAGCCGCAGTTGGCGCGCGCGGTCATGTCCAGGCAGCCCACGCCGACGGCGGTGGCGGTGGTCGCCGGATAGTAGACGACGCCCGGGCGCCCCGGGTCGAGGACGTAACTCGGGGACAGCGGCGTGAAGATGTCCCCGGTGTCGCCCGAACCGAGGGGCCCGGCCGCGGTGTTGAGCGGGCGCGGCCAGGGGCCGCCGGCGCACGGCTGGCCGGAGGAGAGGTCGTTGCAGACCACGAGCCGGTTCGCGGGACCGGTGTGGTGGTAGATGTTCCACGCCTCGACGTCGCCGGAGGCGGTCCGGTGCAGGATCGGGGTGAAGCCGTCGCCGCCGGTGCTGCGGGGGGCGGCCTGCACGGGCGGCAGAAGGTCGCCGCTGACGCTGGTGCCGGCGCCGGTCGTCGCCGGGCCGGTGCCGCGGACGGCGGTGGTCGCGGCGCCCTGGTCGGCGCCGGTGAAGGTGCTGCCGTCGGTGGACCACGAGGGCGTCCAGCCGGGCGGCACGTGCAGCGAACCGGGCACGTACGTCTGGGCGGTGCCCGCGCCGGTGATCGGGTCGGTGACGGTCACGGCGGCGGGATCGCCGCCGGTCGCCGCGTCGTGGTAGCCGACCGTCCAGTTGACGGTGTCGCCGTGCCGCACCGGGAGCCGGCCGGGGCTGGTGACGTTCTGCGCGGTCTTCACCAGCGCGGACCCGCTGCCGCCGGCGGCGGGTTGGTGCCCCCGGAGCCGTCGTGGGCCGCCGCCGGCTGCGCGGAACCGGCGGCGGCCAGGAGCAGCGCCGCGAACACGGCGACGGCCGCTCGTGCGACGAGCGGCCGCGGGGGTCCGGCGGGCGGCGTTCCGGTGGGCAGGGTTCTGGCGCGTGAGGTCAGGGAGCCGCGTGAGGTCAGGGAGCGTGGACGCGGTCGTGGACGTCGGAGCATGCAGGTCTCCCGCTTCGTCTCGGGCGGCGGGCGCGTGGAGCGCCCGCACCGTCGAAAACGGTAAGGAGAAACGGTGCTGATCGTCATACGAACGGGTCGAAGAAACGGTCGCCGACCGCATTTCTTCGATGATCGGCGATTCGCTCGCGATATTCGCACGATGACGTGCCTGACCTGGACTTCTTCTGACCGGAAAGGTTCGCGCGGAAACCGGGGGCGGAAAGTGTGAGCAGGGCGCACGACCGGCGCGCGGCGTGGACCACTATATGCTTCCGAGTGATGTTTGGCGGCGTGAATTCCGTGAATTCACGCCGGATCGGCGGCCGTGTCCGGGGGCTCGCCGAGGTACTCGGCCAGGTGGAAGAGAGCGGGCAGGGCCGCGGCCACGGCCGCGCGCTCGCCGTCGTCGAGCGAGGCGAGGGCCGCGTCGAGGCGGCGTTCGTGCGCCTGGGTCCACGCGGTGAGCTGCTCGCGGCCGGCGTCGGTCAGGGTGACCACGGAGGCGCGGCGGTCGGCGGGGTCGACCTCGCGGGCCACCAGGCCCGAGGCGATCATCTGGCCGATGAGGCCGCTGACGGTGCTCGCGGCCAGGCGCTGGCGCAGCGCCAGGTCGCCGATGCGGGCCGGCGAGTGCTCGCCGAGCACTTGCAGCAGCTCCACCTGGGCCATCGGCAGCTTCTCCCACGGGTAGTCGCTGCGGATGGACGCGCGCAGGGCGCGGCGCAGCCGCGTGACGGCGTCGGTGAGCCGCCGCGCGTCGGGCGCCCGGCCCCCGCCGGCCCCTGGCCGGCCCCCTCCGCGGCGGCGGTCCGCGCGGCGGGCGCCGGCCCGGCGCCCGCCCGCGCCGGCGAGACCTCGGGCTGCTGCGGCTGCGGGGGCATGCGACGAGAGTAGCCGCCCGCGCACCCCCGCCCGGACGCCGGCGCCCGCGGGGGGGCGCCGGCGGCGCGTGGGCTCAGCGGGGGTGTCCGCTCGCTTCGTCGGTGCGGGGGCTGAGCCGGGAGGACGCGAGGCAGACGCATGCCGCCGCGAGCAGGAGCAGGGCGGCGTGGTGCGCGGCGGCGGCCGGGGACGCGGTGGGGGCGAGGTGCAGCGCCAGGGTGACCAGGGCGACGCCGAGCGCCGTGCCGAGGCCGCGGGTCATGTTGACCAGGCCGCCGCCCGTACCGGAGGCGGAGACCGGGATCGCCCGCATGACCAGCGCGTTGTTGGCCGGGGTGAACAGCCCGAGGCCGGCGCCGAGCAACCCGAGCAGCGGGGCGAGCCCGCCGGGCGTCACCGGCAGGACGAGCATGCCGGCGAGCGCCGCGGCCACCGCGCCCGCGCCGAGCAGGCAGCGGGACCGGTCCGTCACCGCCGCCCCGAGCACCCGGTCGGCCCCGGCCGCGACCAGCGCGAACCCGGCCGGCAGCGCGCTGACCACCAGGCCCGTCAGCAACTCCGAGGCGCCGGCCTGGCTCAGCACGGTCGGGACCAGCACCAGCGGCCCGAACAGCACGAGGTACCCGCAGAGCGCCCCGACCAGGCCGGGCGCCACCGCCGGCACCCGCAGCAGCGCCAGGTCCAGCAGCGGCGCCGGCGCCCGCCGCTGCCGTACGGCGAACAGCGCGCCCGCCCCCGCCGCCCCGGCGAACAGCGCGACCACCGCCCACACCGGCAGCGGCAGGCCCGACGCGGCCGAGACGCCCAGCAGCAGGGCGGTCGTCGCCGCCGACAGCCAGGCCAGCCCCCACCAGTCGAAGGCCGGTACGGGGGTGCGGCCGCGGGTCCGCGGCAGCAGGAAGTGCCCGGCGACCAGGGCCACGACGCCTATCGGCACGTTGATGCCGAACACCCAGCGCCAGCCGATGGTGGAGACCAGCGCCGCGCCGACCGTCGGCCCCAGGGCCAGCCCGACGGCCTGCGCCGCCGCCTGCACGCCGAGCGCGGCGCGCATCTTCTCCCGCGGCGCGCTGGTGGTCACCAGGGCGACGCTGTTGGCCTGGAGCATCGCGGCCCCGGCGGCCTGCACCACGCGGAAGGCGATCAGGGCGCCGAGCGAGGGGGCCAGGCCGCACGCCGCGGACGCGAGGGTGAACACGACGAACCCGTAGAGGTAGAACAGCTTGCGCCCGCGGGCGTCCGCGAGCCGCCCGACCGGCACGAGCAGCGCCACCAGTGTCACCAGATACGCCAGCGACACCCACTCCACGCCGGCCAGCGGCGCGCCGAACTCCTGGCGCAGGCTGTGGTAGGTCAGCGTGACGATGCTCGCGTCGAGCTGGCCCATGAACGCGCCGAAGCAGACCGTGGCCACCGCGAGCCGCCAGGCGTCCGGCCGGTCGCGTATCACGTCAGGACGACGCCGCTCGCGCACCAGCACGGCGGGCCACCCGGCCGCCCGCCCGGGCCCGGTGCGCGCGGCAGCGGTGCGCGTGGACCCGGCGGACGCGGAACCGGCGGACGCGGAACCGGCGCGCGGGGCAGCCGTCCGCGCGGACCCGGCGCGCGGGGCCCCGGCGCGGGTGGACCCGGTGTGCGTGGGACGCCTGGTGTGCGCCGTACGCCCGCTCACGAACCCTCCTCGGCACAGCGGTCATGGGCGCGCACGCGGTGGGCGTGCCGCCCGGGACACCTCCGAGGTTACATCGGTGACAGAAATATTCGGTGACCGCACGGAGAAGGGCCGCGGTCCGGGAGCCGGCCTCGGACGCCGCCGGGGCCCCGAGGCCACCGAAGCTCTGGAAGGCGCCGGGACCCGCCGGAGACGCCGGGACCGCTGGAGACGCCGGCACGCGGCCGCCGACGCGCTCGCCGACGCCACGACCCGCCCACCCGTAGTACGAGCTGTTGGTACGAGCTGTCCGTTCACGGCCGGTGCGCAAGACTGACCCCGCAGCCCGGCCCGGCTACCCGGCCCGGCCCCTGCGGCGTGCGCCGCACCGCGACGACCTCGAACCGTCCCACCCGCTCCGAGCCGCCACCCCGGTCCCGCGATGCCCGCTGATCCGCCCCTGGCCATGCCGCCGGCACGAACGTTCCACCGCCCCGCGAGGCGCCGCACGGCGCGGGCGGACGCAAGGAGTCGAAGTGAACCACCAGACCGGTCCCGCCCGTTCGGACCACGACGTGCGGCAGCCCGCCGACGTCCGGCCGCCTGCCGAGGCACAACCGCCGGCCGACGCGCCCCAGCCCGTCTTCCGGACCGACCTGGGCACGCTGTACCGGGCGGACTGCCTGGACGTCATGCGGGGGATGCCCTCGGGGTCGGTCGACCTCGTGTTCGCCGACCCCCCGTTCAACCTCGGCAAGCTGTACGGCCAGCACTTCACCGACGCCATGGCGGAGGCGGAGTACACGAGCTGGTCGCGGGCCTGGATCAAGGAGGGGGCGCGGCTGCTCGGCCCCGGCGGGGCGTTCTTCCTCTACAACATCCCGAAGTGGAACATGCGCAACGGCGCCTACCTCCAGGACCTCGGGATGGACTTCCGGCACTGGATCACCATCGACATCAAGCTCAGCCTGCCGATCCAGGGGAAGCTCTACCCCAGCCACTACAGCCTGCTGTACTTCACCAACGGCCGGCCGCGGACCTTCACCCGGCCGCGCGTGCCCGTCCAGGTGTGCCGGCACTGCGGCAAGGACATCAAGGACTACGGCGGCCACCGCGACAAGCTGCACCCGGACGGGATCAACCTGACGGACGTGTGGAACGACATCCCGCCCGTGCGGCACCAGGGGACCAAGAACCGGCAGGCGAACGAGCTGAGCGAGAAGCTCCTGGAGCGCGTCCTGGACATCGCCAGCGAGCCGGGCGACCTGGTGTTCGACCCCTTCGGCGGCAGCGGCACCACCTACGCGGTGGCCGAGCGGATGCACCGCCGCTGGTCGGGGGCCGAACTCGGCGACGTCGAGCCCATCGTCAACCGGCTGACCGGGGTGGGGAACCAGGTGGAGCTGCCCGGGCTCGGCGACGCGGCCAAGGGACGCCGGAAGCAGCCCACCGCCCGCGCATGACAGCGCCCGGCCGTCTCTCCCCCTCGGAAATGCGCAGGACGCCATAGGACTCGTCGGTGCTGAAGCGGTCGGCCCCCGCCGCCCGGCGGAACGGTCCGGGTGGGCATTCACGGAGCCGCCGGGGCAATTTCGTTTGCCGGTGGCACATCGCATTCGAATATGCCGAAGGACAGGGGAAGTCGGGAAGCGTCCCGACGTGTCCCGGAGGTGAAGGGAAGAAGCCCGGCCGGGGTTTGCCCGATTCGGAACCGGACCCTATCGGGCATGGCTGCGCCGCGCCACGGGAAAACCCGGCCGGGGAAAAGGGAAGAGAAATTGGCTGAATCGGAGGTGTTGCGGAAACCCGCGCCGGTGTGTGCGGGGCGGGGCCGGCGGCGGTCAGGTCGAGTAGGTCGTCGACGCGGTCGCGGTCACGGTGGCGCCGGCAGTCGGGGTGAGCGTCGGGGTCAGGGTCGTGGTCGTGGTCGGGGTCGGGGTCAGAGCGGCGACCGGCTTCGCGGCCGGGACCGTGGCCGGTGTCGCGGCGGGGCTCGTGAGGCGCCAGGGGCGCCACGCCGCGACGGTGACGAAGAGGACGGCGACCGCCGCCCACAGCGGGGTGCGCAGATCGCTCTGCCGGGCGGTGAGTCCGCCGGTCAGGGCGCCGAGCCCGGCCGCGCCGATCCCGAACAGGCGGAACGCGGAGACGACGCGTCCGAGCAGGTGGTCGGGGGTGAGGGCCGCGCGGGCCGAACTCGCGGCGACGCTGATGAGGGTGGAGGCGGCGCCGATCAGGCCGAGGAAGCCCGCGATGGCGATCGGCGCCCGGACGGTCACGACGCCGAGCCAGGCGGCGCCCTGGAGCGCGGTGGCCAGCACCATGGTCTGACGGTGGCTCAGGTCGCGGGTGATGCGCGCCGCGTACCAGCCCGCGGCGATGCCGCCGAGCGCGCCGAGCGCCAGCAGGACGCCGTACTCGGAGTCGGCGACGTGCAGCGGACCGGTGGCGTAGAGGACGAAGGTCGCCATCGCGAGGTTGTAGGCGAAGTTGTACGCGGCCATCGTCGCGGCGAGCTGGCGTAGTTGGGGACTTCTGCGCAGGTGGGCGAGGCCCTCGCGGATCGCGGCGAGCAGCGGTTGCGGCGTGCCCGCGGCCGGCATGCTCGGCAGCCGGCTGATGAACAGCGCGGACGCGCCGAAGGAGAGCGCGTCGCCGGCGAAGGGCAGGAAGCGCCCCGCCGCGAAGGCCAGCGAGCCGCCGGACGGGCCCAGCAGCGAGCGGCCGACGGTGTCGATGGACCAGTAGCGTCCGTTGACCTTGGCGAGCATGTCCTTGTCGCGCCCGACCAGGGTCGGGATGACCGCCTGGGAGGAGGCGTCGAAGAAGCAGCCGGCGATCCCGGTCAGCAGGACGACCGCGACCAGCAGCAGCAGCCCGGCGTGGCCGGTGGCGACCAGGACCGCCAACAGGCCGATCAGGCAGGCCCGTACGAGGTCGGCGGCGAGCATCACGCGGCGCCGCGGCCAGCGGTCGGCGAGCGCGCCCGCGGGCAGTCCGGCGATCAGCCAGGGCAGGTAGAAGGCGGCCGTGACCGTGGAGACGGCGAGCGGGTCGCGGGTGAGCGAGACGGCGAGCAGGGGGGCGGCCACCTGGAACGCGCCGTCCCCGGTGACGGACACGCCGGCCGAGGCGAGCAGTGGGGTGACGGGGGCCGAGCCCCGCGCGGTGGCCAGGTCCACCGCGCGGGAGCCGGTCCTCAGAGGGAAAGCCATTCCGGAGCGAACCCGCCGTCGTGCAGGTCGCGGACGAATGACGTCCACTCCTGCCGGTCGAAGCTGAGAATGGGACCGTTTCCCTTGTCCTTGGTGTCGCGAACGCCGATGACCGTCGGGGTGATGGCCACCTCGACGCAGCCGCCTTCACCGCTTCCAACTGCCTTGAACCAGAACGCACCCTCGAATGGTGAATCGGACACGGAATCCTCCGGGTTTGGGGAGTGGCCGTCAGGATGATTCCATGGGGCCTTGTGGCCGTGGGCACGACAAGAGCGCCGGTCGATAACCGGCCACGAACCCCTCACAGGAGGCCCACACTCCGTCTATGCTGGTGGTATTGGTGAATCGTCCTGGTGACTGTGAGGCAGGATGGATGCGGCACTCACCACCGTGGCGGTCACGGCGGGCACGACCCTGGTCACGCTGACCGTCACAGCCGCATGGCACCGGGCCCGCGCGGGTGTTTCACGGCTCGCCCGCCGGTTGCGCCGCACGGCGGACGGCGAAGTCGCGGACACGACCGGCGATTCGGGTGCCGCGGGAGCCGCCGACGCGCTCGGGGTCCGCGTTCCGGATCGGTTTCCCACTCGCTGGGCGGCCGCGGAAACGGAATCCCGAGGGGAGCGGCCGCGGCCCGCCGGGACGCGGTCGGTCTACCGGGACCATTCGCACGCGTTCGGCGATCCGATCGTCGACTCCGCCTCCCGCGACACGGGTTTGTGGCAGGAGTCGGTCCGCACGCCGAGGGTGGAGAGTCCGCCGCGGGTCTTTCGCGGCCGGGACGAGCTCCGGGCCGTGCTGACCGCCGCCGCGCGCCGGCCCGGCGCCGCGCCGCACGTGCTGCACGGCATGGGCGGCAGCGGGAAGACCGCGCTGGCCGCCGAGGTGTTCCTGGCGGCGCAGGCCGCGGGCCTGACCGCCCTGTGGGTGGTCGCCGCCGATCGGGCCGGCCTGCGCCGCGGCATGCTCGCCGTGGCCGCGGAACTCGGCGCCGAGCCGGCGGAGTTGCTCGCCGCGCACGACGGCCGGCTGGCCGCGTCCGACCTGGTGTGGCGGTATCTCGCGCGCACCCGCGGCTGGTTCCTGGTCATCGACAAGGCGGACAGCCCCGAACTGCTGGACGGATGGCTGCGGTTGGGGGCCCTGGGCGGCGTGAGCGCTCCGAGCGGCGCGGAGCGCGCGGGCGGCGCCGAGGGCACGGGAGACGCGGACGCCCCGGACGGCCCGAGCGGTTCCGGCGGCGCGGAGGGCGCGAGCGGTTCCGGCGGCGCGGACGGCCCGGGCGCCCAGAACGGTGCGAACGGCCCCGGCGCCCAGAACGGTGCGAACGGCTCCGGCGGCGCGATCCTCCCCGGCCCCACCGGCGCGATCTTGATCACCACCCGCCGCGCCCGCGCCCCGCAGTGGCAGAACGCGACCCTGCACCGCCTCGACGTGCTCCCGCCGGAGGACGCGGCCCGCGTCATCACCGACTTCGCGCCCGGCCGCGGCACCGCCAAGGACGCGCTCGACCTGGCCAACCGGCTCGGCCGGCTGCCGCTGGCGCTGCGGCTCGCCGGCAGCTACCTGGAGCGCCAGGCGCTGGAGACCTGGTCGCTCAACGACTACCGGGCCCGTTTCGAGCGCGACGGCACGGCGCTCGCCGACCAGGGCGCGGAACTCCCCTTCGTGGACGACGCCGGCGGCCCCTCCACCGAGAGCGAGCTGCGCCAACGCCTCTCCTGGACCTGGCAGATCACCCTGGACGACCTCGCCGCCCGCGGGCTGCCGGAGGCCGCGACGCTGATGCGGCTGCTGTCCTGCTGGAGCCCGGCGCCGCTGCCCCGCGACGTGCTGTCCGGTCTCACGGCCGCCGGCGCGTCGTCCGCGACCGAGGCGGCCCTGCGCGCGCTGATCGACAACTCCCTGGTGTCCGCGCACAGTTACGTCGCGCCCGGGCCGGACGCCACCGTGACGCCGTGCCTCCAGGCGCACGGCCTGGTGCTGGAGAGCGTCCACGCCGGGATCGACCCCGAGGAGCGCCCCGGGTATCTGCGCACGGCCGTCCGGCTGCTCGACGAGGCGCTGCCCGGCGACTCCTCGCCCGCCCACGCCGGGCGGCTGCGGCTGCTGGTGCCGCACACCGCCGCGGTCCTGCACCACGCGGACCGCGGGACCAGCCCGCAGGCCGCCGCGCTCGGCATCCGCACCGCCCAGCTGATCTGCGAGGCGGGCGACTACCGCGCCGCGGTGGAACTCGCCACGCTCACCGGCGACGTCTCGCAGCGCCTGCACGGCCCCGACCACCACGACACCATGACCGCCCGCCACCACCAGGGCGACTACCTGCGCCGCCTCGGCGACTACCACGGCGCCGAGGAGGTGCTGCGCCGCGTGCACGGGCGCCGCGCCGAGGTCCTGGGCGCGCGGCACCGCGAGACCCTGGAGACGGCGGCGGCGCTGAGCATGACGCTCTATCTGCTGGGCCGCGCCGAGGAGTCCCTGACCTGGATCAGACGGGCCATCGACGGCCAGCGCCGCACCCTGGGCAACGACCATGTGGAGACGCTGCGCAGCCGCGCGTACGCCCTGGAGTTCCTCGCGCACTCCGGCCGCACCGAAACGTTCCTGCGCGACGGCCCGGCGACCATCGTCGACGCCGAGCGCAGCCTGGGCGCCGACCACGTGGTGACCGCCATCGCGTACAGCAACTACGCCTACGGGCTGCTGCGCACCGACGCGCCCGCCGAGGCGAAGGTCGCCGCCGCGGAGCGCGCCCTGCACGCGCGGGTGCGCCTCTACGGCGACGGGCACCCGCTGGTGCTGTCCGCCAAACTCGTGCTGAGCTGGGCGCGTTCGCTGTCCGGGGCGCACGAACCGGCGCTCGCCCTGATGCGCGAGGCGGTGGACGGGCGCGAGCGCATCCTCGGCGAGCTGCACCCGCTCACCGTCAAGGCCCGGGTCCTGTACGCCGAGCGCCTCGCCGAAGCCGGCCACGCGGACCGGGCGTTGGGCCTCCTGCGCGACAACCTCCCCCAGGCCGAGGCCATCTACGGCCCGCACGACCTCGACATACAGCGCGCCACCGCCCTCCAGGAGCGCCTCACCACCCCGTAGCCGGCGGGCCCGGCTCCGCGCGGAGCGCACCGACCGCCCCCGGGCGGTCACTCGAAGAACTTCAGGCCCCACCCGGTGTCGCTGGTCGCGCCGGGCACGTTGGCCCGGGTGTAGGTCGTGCTGCCCCACCAGCAGAAGCTGCCGCTGAACCAGTAGCGCGCGGACCAGGAGTACGGCGTGCCCTTGGGCACCGCGGTGAACATCAGCGGGAAGCGGGGGCCTGGCGGGCTGGTGTTGATGTCGCCGTTCAGCAGCACGAAGCTGTGGCTGCCGGGGCCGTCGACGTAGAGGGTGGGGTCCCAGCCCTTCATCATCGTGGCGGCGTGGGAGCCGAAGAGGCAGCCGTTGGACTTGTACCAGTCCCAGACGTAGGTGGGGTCGCCGCCCGCGCGCAGCCGCAGGTCGGCCATGCAGTACTGGTCGCTCCAGCTGCCGTTGGCGGAGTAGACGATGTGCAGCTGGCCGTTGGGGTCCTTGATCGCGGCGGGGGCTTCGTTGATGTACGGGTTCCCGACGACCCGCTCCCAGCTCTCGCGGGGCTGGGAGATGATGTACCGGCCGCCGGTCGGCGTGGTCGGGCTGCTCATCCGGGCGATGTAGAGGTTCTGCTCGACGTTGGTGTCGCCGGCCCAGCCGGACCAGACGAACCACCGCTGCCCGTTGAACGTGAACATGTTCCCGTCGATCGCCCACTTGTCGTCGGGCAGGGCGAGCTTGGTCTCGGCGCCGTAGCCGCTGTTCGCGGTGGCCGAGCTGATCACGTACATCCGGTGGGCGGCGCCGGTGCCGGAGCTGAAGTAGATGTAGTACCGGCCGCTGTCGAGCACGATCTCCGGCGCCCACACCTCGCCGCGGCCCGCGGTGTCGGACCACACCTTGCGGGCGGTCGCCGAGCCGAGCGCGTCGGGCGAGGACGCCTCCCGTACGGCGATGCCGCCGCCGGAGGACTCCGCGGAGATGTAGGTGCTGCCGACCCGGATGACGCTGGGGTCGGCGTTGTGCACCGCCGTCTGGGACGCGTGGGCGGCGGTCGCGCCGGACAGCAGCGACAGCCCGGCGGCCAGTGCGCCGCACAGGGTGAAGGCCAGGGCGCCGTACAGACTTCGCAAGCTCGTCATCGTCCCGTCCCGTGGTCGGCCCCCGCGGGGCGCCGGGCCGGCGCGGCGGGGGGTGGGGCACGGTTCCTCAGCATCCCCACCGGTGGTGGACATGTCAATCATGGTGCGGGCACCCGGCGGCCGACGCGGAGGCCACGGCCGCGGGCCGCGCGGTACGGACCCGCGGCCCGGTCACGCCCGGTCACGCGGCCCGGTCACGCCCGGTCACGCGGCCCGGTGACGCGGCGGCGGTCACCCCGCCCGCACCCCCAGGCCGTCGATCAGCACCGCGACCATCCGCTGCGGGAAGTCGCGGTCCTGCCCCGGCACCGGGTTGCTCAGGTGCGCGACGGCGCGCAGCAGGTCCTGCGCGCTGACGTCGGCCCGGACCGTGCCCTCGGCGACGCCTGCGGCGAGCAGCGCGGCCAGCACGGGGTCGAGCCTCTCGTGGAAGTAGCCGGGCAGCGCCTCGTACGCCGGGTCGCCGGAGTGCAGCGCCGAGGCGAGCCCGCGCTTGGCGCCGAGGAAGTCGGTGAACTGGCGCAGCCACCGCGCCAGCGCCTCCTGCGGCGGGAACTGCGCGCCCAGCCGCGGGCCGGCCTCCGCGCAGGCGTCGATGCCGCTGCGCACCACGGCCTTGACCAGGTCGGAGCGCTGCGGGAAGTGCCGGTAGAGGGTGCCGACGCCGACGCCCGCGAGGTCGGCGATCTCCTTGGCGGGCGCGTCGACGCCGGAGGTGTCGAAGACCCACCGCGCGGCCTTGAGCAGGGCGTCGAAGTTGCGCCGGGCGTCGGCGCGCGGCCGGCGCGCAGGCGCGGCACCGGGCTGCGGGGACGCCTCGGCGGACGCCGGCGGTCGGTCGCCGGCCGGCGGCGGGACGGGTGCGGACACGGGACTCCTCGGACTCCGGTTGCATAACCGGAAAGCTTTTCCGTATCGTGGGTACCGGAAACGCTTTCCGCTTACCGCCAGGGTACGGCCCTCCGGCCGCCCCGGCACGCCCCGGCGCCCCGGGCACGCCTTCCGCGCCCGGACGCGACGGCGTAAGCGGCAAACCCCCCGAACCCCGCACACCCTGGAGGTCCCATGCGCTACCGCACACTCGGCGGGACGGGCATCAAGGTCAGCCCCTACGGACTCGGCGCGCTGATGTTCGCCTCGTCGATCAGCGGCGCCGAGCCCGAGGACTCGGTCCGCGTCATCCACAAGGCGCTGGACGCCGGGATCAACCTGGTGGACACCGCCGACGCGTACGGCGACTCCGAGGAGATCGTCGGCAGGGCGCTCAAGGGCCGGCGCGACGACGTGGTGCTGGCCACCAAGGTCAGCCGTCCGGTCGGCGACGAGCCCAACCACCAAGGCGCGTCGCGCCGTTGGATCACCACCGCGGTCGAGAACTCGCTGCGCCGGCTGGGCACCGACCACATCGACGTCTACCAGATCCACCGCGTGGACCCGTCGACCGACATCGAGGAGACGCTGTCGGTGCTCACCGACCTGGTCCGCAGCGGCAAGGTCCGCGCGATCGGCTCCTCCAACACCCCGGCGTCGCAGATCGTCGAGGCGCAGTGGGTCGCCGAACGGCGCGGCCTGCACCGCTTCCGCACCGAGCAGCCGGCGTACTCGCTGCTCAACCGCGGCATCGAGCGCGAGGTGCTGCCCGCGCTCCAGCACTACGGCATGGGCGCGCTGGTGTGGGGCCCGCTCGGCCAGGGGCTGCTCACCGGGCGCGTGCGCAGGAACCAGGAGAACGGGCTGCGCCGCGCCTCGCTGGTCAGGCACCTCAGCGACGAGCAGCGCGTCGACACGGTCGAGCGGCTGGTCCCGGTCGCGGAGGAGGCGGGGCTGCCGCTGATCCACCTGGCGATGGCGTTCACCATCGCCCACCCGGGCGTGACCAGCGCGATCCTGGGCGCGCGGACCATGGAGCACCTGGACGGGCTGCTGGCCGGCCTCGACGTGGCGCTCGACGACGACGTGCTGGACCGGATCGACGAGATCGTGCCGCCGGGCACCGATGTCGGCCGGCTCGACCAGGAGTACCTCCCGCCGGCCCTGCTGGAGCCGGACCTGCGGCGCCGGCCGCGGCGGGACCGCGCGGCGGCCTGAGCGGCCGGGCGAACCGGGCGCCCGGGCGGTCGCCGACTCCCGGTCGCCGCTGCCCTCTTGAGGGTCCCGTGCGGCGGCGGCATGCTGGGGGCCGCCGCGCCCGCGGTGGACATGAACATGACCCATGCACCCCCACCATGACCCGTCATGAAGGGACCACGATGGCTCCGTCCTCTTTCCGCCCGGACCGCCGCAGCCTGTTGCGCGGCACGCTGGCCGTAGGCGCCGGCGTCGCGCTCGGCCCGGTGCTGCTGTCCGGTTCGGCGTACGCGTACACCTGGTCGCGCACCCTCCAGCAGGGCATGACCGGCGCCGACGTCACCGAACTGCAGATCCGGGTGGCCGGCTGGGCCACCGCGAGCCCCGGCCAGACCCGGGTGGCCATCGACGGCGACTTCGGGCCGGGCACCGCGACCGCGGTCCGCCTGTTCCAGTCCGCGTACGGCCTGTCGGCCGACGCCGTCGTGGGTCCCGCGACCCAGTCGCAGCTCAACGCGCTGCAGCAGTCGGACGGTTCGACGGTGCACTTCGACTTCAGCGAGTTCACCGACCGGGTCAGCGGCACCTTCGACGGCGGCAAGGTCAGCGCCGCCACCGCCAAGGAGAACGTCCGCCGGGCGATGTACAAACTGGAGGCGCTGCGCAAGAAGCTCGGCAACACGCCGATCACCGTCAACTCCGGCTTCCGCAGCATCGCGCACAACGCGGCGGTCGGCGGCGCCAGCGACAGCATGCACCTGTACGGCACCGCCGCCGATCTCGACGTGCCGGGGGTCTCCAACAAGACCGTCTACCAGAAGGCGGAGACCTGCGGCTTCTCCGGCCTGGAGACGTACACCGAGGACCACCAGCACGTCGACAGCCGGGCCGACCTCGGCCGCGCGTGGTGGTGGCAGGACGGCACCATCTGACTCCTGACCCACCCCGCCGCCGGCCCGCGCCCGCAGCGCGGCCCCGTCGTCCGCCCCGCCCCGCCCGCAGCGCGGTCCCGTCGTCCGTCCCGCCCCGCCCGCAGCGCGGTCCCGTCGTCCGTCCCGCCCCGCCTCGCGTCCGGCCCCAGCCGGGACCGCGGGGCGGGGCTGTCTCTACCCGGCGTAGTAGATTGGAGCGTTCCCGGCGCGAGGGGAACGCCCGGGGAGTGCGGGCACGGGAGAAGGTGCGGCGTGGGCGGCGATGGGGACCGCGAGAGGGCCGGCGGGCGCAGGCGCGCCCCGGGGCGGCTGGAGGCCGATGTCCTGTCCGCGCTGTGGGCGGCGGACGGACCGCTCACGGCCGCGCAGGTCAACGAGCGCATCGCCGGCGACCTGGCGTACACCACGGTGCTGACCATCCTGTCCCGGCTGCACGGCAAGGGGATGCTGGTCCGCCGCAGGTCCGGGCGCGGCTACGCGTACGCGCCGGTGCGGGACGAGGCCGCGCACACCGCGCAGCGGATGCGGTCGCTGCTGGACAACGGCGGCGACCGGGCCGCGGTGCTCTCCCACTTCGTCTCCGAGCTGTCGGCCGAGGACGAGCGGATGCTGCAGCGGCTGCTGGGCGAGCACGGATGCCCGTAGGGCGCGGCGGCGGCGCATGGCCGGGCGGGTGTCCGCGGGATCGGCGGGATCGGCGGGATCGGCGGATTCGCGGCGGGTGTCCGCCGGAGTCCGCAGGCGTCCGCGGGTGTCCGCCGGAGTCCGCAGGCGTCCGCGGCCCTTGTGAGGGGTCGCACAGCCGGGTGTGGAACCGTACCCGGCGCGGGCCCGTCTTGTTGGTCCTACACCCCGTAGTAATTTAACGTCCGTCCAGTCCCCTGCGAGTCGGAGGAGCGCCGCCCGATGGCCCTGTCCGCGGATGCCAGGAGAACGCGATGACCGAGCCCGACTTCCAGGGCCCGCCCGCGCCGCGCCGGCACGGCGGCGTCGGCGCCACCGTGCCCACGCCCGTGCCCGGTCAGGCGCCGAGAACCGGACCGAGGTCCGCGCCGCGCTCCGCGGCGGCGGGCGGGTCCGGGTCGGGGCGCGGTTCCGCGCCGGGCGGCGCCCCGGGGCCGCGGTCCGCGCGCCAGGCCGGCCGGGGCCGCACCGAGCCCCCGCCGCCGCCCCCCGAGGGCAGCCTGCGCGCGGCCCTGATCCGGGCCGGCGAACTGTCCGCGTGCTGTGTCAGCTCCCTCGTCGTCCTCCTGGTCGGCCTCACCGTGGTCGTCGGGCTGGCCATCGTGGTCTACGAGATGACCAAGTAGACGACCAAGGAGCCGACCAAGGAGCCGGCGGACCGGCCGGGTCGGCACCGCCGGACGGGCAATCACGTACATGAACGTAGATCGGAAGGGTGAACCGCAGCGAGCTGTGACGCTAGTCCGGCAGCCGGGCGAGGGTCAACCCCGCGGCAGGGAGGTTCGGGCGGGAGGGCCGCTCGCCCTCTCCCCGCACCCCGGCGCAAGTTCAGATACGTGAAGATCTAGCGCCGCCCGCACATCCGCGACGATGTCGGCGCACGGCCTCCACCTGCGGTTTGTCCACGAGCGAACGTGTGCTGTCGTGTTTCTTTGTCTGCACTCTTGACCTCAAAAGAAACACGACAGCACACTGTCCACCGTCTCCCCCCTCGCCGGGCGCAAGGCGTCTCCCGCAGCGGACGGGCCCGGCCGGGACCCGGTCGCCCTCCCGTGCCCGCGCGCCCCGCGCGTCCGCGGCACCGGCCGGAGATCGCGTCCCCGTACTCCCGCACCTCCGCACCGCCGTCCGCTTCCGCCTGCCCGGAAGCACCGAGACGCACCGAGACGCACCGAGACGCACCGAGCGCCACGACACGCCCACCGGACGCCCGCAGGACGCACCTGGACGCACCTGGACGCCAACAGACGAGGAGCACCCTCATGACCGGATTCAGCCGTCGCGACTTCATCAGGGCGGCCGGTGTCGGCTCCGCCGCACTGGCCCTGCCGCTGGCCGGCCAGGTGGCCCGGGCGAGCGCGAGGCCGGCGGGCCCGGACCGCGCCAGGCCGATGACGCTGCGCGCCGCCGTGCAGTCCTCGGGCGCCTGGCAGGTGACCGCGAGCGCGCTCGGCTGGACGTTCAGCGGCTCGGTCGGCGCGGCCACCGGGATCACCACGCAGTCCGGCTGGGACGCGCTGGGCTCCTACACCGAGACCACGTTCACCTTCCGGTCCGGCGCCCGGCGCGGCGGCATCCGCGTGTACGACAGCGCGTCCGCGGTCGTCTTCACCGACACCTACGTCACGGCCGCCGCCAACTCCTCGCCGTTCCCGACCTTCACCGGATATCCGGACCTGGCCCACCAGTTGAGCCACAGCGACTGCTTCGGGCGGTTCCAGTTCAACACCTTCGCCGGCGCCTCGGACAGCCCCTGGGTGTTCTTCGACGGCTCCGGCAACACCTTCGTGCTCTCGGCCGCCGACCACTTCCAGGAGGCGCAGACCTCCCAGGCGTCCGGCGGCGCGATCGCGGCCGGCGTGATCAGCTCGATCGCCACCCTGCCGGCCGGCTACACCCGCAAGACCATCCTGACCACCAAAGACGGCGTCGGCGCCGCCTACCGCGCGTGGGGCGCCGCCCTCCGCACCCTGGCCTGGCACGTCGGCCCCCGCCAACGACACCGGCACGGTGCTCAACACCTTCGGCTACTGGACCGACAACGGCGCGGACTACTACTACAGGTTCGAGGCCGACCAGGGCTACACGGGCACGCTGCTGGCGGTGCGCGACGAGTGGGCGGCGCGGCAGGTCCCGATGGGCTACATGCAGCTGGACAGCTGGTGGTACCCCAAGGGCCCCGACGACGACTGGAACGACCTGCCCGACGGCACCTCGGTCTACGAGGCCGACCGTACGCTCTTCCCCGACGGACTCAAGGCGTTCCAGCAGCAGTTGGGCAAACCGCTGGTCACGCACGCCCGGTGGATGGACAAGTCCAGCCCGTACCACGGCCGGTACACGTTCTCGAACGACGTGATCACCGACCCGGCGTACTGGCAGGACATCATGGCCTACCTCAAGGACGGCGGCGTCGTCGTCTACGAGCAGGACTGGCTGTGCAACAACGCCAAGCCCGCGGAGAACCTGAACGACGCCACCGCCTTCTTCGACAACATGGCGGCCTCCGCCTCCCTCAACGGCCTGGACATGCAGTACTGCATGGCGCTGCCGCGCGACTACCTGCAATCCGTGCGCTACCCGAACCTGACCACGATCCGGGTCAGCGACGACCGCTTCGACCGGCCCAAGTGGGACATGTTCCTGTACGACTCGCAGTTCGCCGGCGCGCTCGGGCTGTGGCCGTGGGTCGACGTGTTCATGAGCGGCGAGACGAACAACCTGCTGCTGGCGAACCTGTCGGCCGGCCCGGTCGGCGTCGGCGACGCGCTGGGGAAGATCGACGCGGCCAACGTGTCCAAGGCGGTGCGGCCCGACGGGGTGATCGTCAAGCCGGACGTGCCGATCGTTCCGACCGACGCGACGTACGTGGGCGAGGGCGCCGGGACGATGCCGGCCATGGTGGCGAGCACGCATGTCGCCCACGTCGGCCTGACGTACCGTTACGTCTTCGCCTACGCGCGGCAGTTCGCCCCGCCGCAGACGGTCTACCAGGCGGAGGACGCGAAGCTGTCCGGCGCGGTGGTCGGCCGGGACAACGGCGGCTACACCGGCAGCGGCTTCGCGGACTACCAGCACGCCGACGGCGACTACGTGGAGTGGACCGTGCAGGCGCCGTCGGCCGGCACCTACACGCTGCAGTTCCGGTACGCCAACGCCTCGTTCACCGACCGCCCGCTCGCGCTGTCGGTCAACGGCGGCGGCGCGCAGAACCTGTCCTTCCCCTCCACCGGCTGGTGGACGACGTGGAGCGTGGTCGGGACGACGGTCACCCTGGCCGCGGGCGCCAACACCGTGCGGCTGACCGCGACCGGCGCCAGCGGCGGGAACATCGACTGGCTCGGCGTCACCAAGGGCTCGGTGCCGACCGGCTTCGCGCAGCACGCGTCCTTCGGCCTGGCCGAGATCGGCGAGAGCGGACCGGCGTACGCCTACGACTACTTCGCCGGCACCGGCACGCTGGTCCCGGCGGGCGGCACGGTGAGCGCCCAGGTCACCAGCGGCACGTACTGGGTCGTCGCGCCGGTCGGCCCCTCGGGCATCGCCTTCCTCGGCGACGCCGGCAAGTGGGTCGCGCACGGCGACAAGCGCATCGCGCACCTCAACGACTCCGGCCAGGTGCACGCCACGATCGCCTTCGCCCCCGGCGAGGGCCCGGTGACGCTGCACGGCTACGCGCCGCGCCGTCCCACGGTGTCCGCGTCCGCCGGCTCGGTCGGCGCGGTCGGCTACGACGCCTCGACCAAGCTGTTCTCGTTCACCGTGAGCGCGCAGTCCGCCGGCCACCAGGCGGTCGTCACCATCGCCCCCTGATCCCGGCGAGGTCCGCGGAGGCACCCGGCGGGGCCCCGTGCCCGGCCCGCGCACGCGGCGGGCGCGGGGCGGGCGCGGGCGCGGGGCGGGGGCCGGCGCGGGCGCGGGACGGGCGCGGGGCTGCGGGGGGCGCTCCCGGATCGGGGTGGGGCAAACCCCCGGGGGAAGAGGGGAGTTCGCCCGGTGGGGCGGTGGCGGCGGCGGAAATAGGGTCATGACCATCGTCGGAACGGCGCACCGGATAACCGCGGTTGGCATTCCGGAGCAGCGGACGGCGATCACGTCCCCGTTTTCTTCCCATCGATGGAGAATTCCATGTTCCGCAATTCCAGGACCGCCGCCGTCACCACCGCCGCCGCGCTCTGCGCCCTGGCCGGCGTCGCGCTCACCGGCTGCGACCCGTCCGCGAAGTACGACGCCTCGTTCTCCGGAACGGGGAAGATCACCGTCGGCGACCGCAAGGTGAACGTGTCCTGTTCGGGAAAGACGGTGAAGAACCGCCCGGTCGTCGTGCTGATGTCCGGGGCGGGCGACGGGCTCGGCAAGTTCGGCGGAATACAGAAGTCCCTCGCGGAAAAGGGCAAGGTCTGCTCCTACGACCGGCTCGGCGAGGGCGCGAGCGACAAGCCCGCCGGGCCGCAGACCATGCAGAGCACAGGCAAGGTGCTCACCTCCGTGATCGACCGGGTGGCCGGCGACCGGCCGGTGGTGCTGGTCGGCCACTCGCTCGGCGGCCTGATCGCCGCCCGCTACGCCCCCGACCACCGGGACCGGGTCAAGGGCCTGGTGCTGCTCGACGCCACCCCGGCCACGATGACCGCCGACCTGAAGCGGATCGTGCCCGCCTCCGCGCCCGCGAACTCCCCCGGCGCGCAGGCCCGCGACCAGTTCCTCGCGGTGGCGAAGGGCGACTACCCGGAGCGCCTGGCCATCGCCGACGCGCCGGTCCGGTCGGCCGGGGACATCCCCGTGCGGGTGGTGCGGCACGGCAAGCAGTACCTCGCGGCCATCCCCACCTACGGCCCCGCCCTGGAGCGGGCGTGGGCGGACGGCGAGCGCACGTGGCTCGAACTGTCCGCGCACAGCACGCTGGAGGTCGCCGCGAGCAGCGACCACTACATCTACCTGGGCCAGCCCGCGCTGGTCGTGCGGGACGTGAACCGGGTGGCGGAAGAGGCCGCCGGGACGTCCTGACCTCCACCTCGTGGCCGGCGTGAACCCTCCGTTCACCCGAGTACGACCGGGAGTTCACCGCGGGGGGTCACGTTCAGGACATGACTCCACGACCCCTCTCCCGCACCCGGGTCCGCGCCGCCGTGGCGATCGCGGTCACGGTCGCGGTGGCCGGCGCGGGCACCGCCGCGGCGCAGGCCCACGGCTGGCTCTCGGCCCCCTCGCACGACTTCCGGGCGAGCGCCGACTCCTTCTCCGGCCACGGCACGGTCACCGGCGACGTGCTGCGCAACGACTCCGGCGCCACCGCGGTGGTCCGCCACACCGCCCCCGCGCACGGCACCGCGACGATCGACCCGGACGGCACCTTCACGTACACGCCGAACCCGGGCTTCACCGGCACCGACACCTTCACCTACACCGCCACCGACGCGGTGCAGCTGTTCGAGGACACGCAGGCGAACGGCTCCCCGCTGCCGCCGCTGGCGACGGTCCGCGGCCCCGGCGGCACCACCACCGCGATCTCCGGCGAGGGCTACGGCTCCTCGCTGGCCCCGGTCCCCGGCCGCTCCGGCTGGTTCTACGGCCTCACCGACCGCGGCCCCAACGCCGACGCCCCCGACGGCGACAAGTCCGAGATGCTGCTCGGATTCACGCCGCAAATCGGCGAGTTCAAGCTGGTCAAGGGCAAGGCCGAGCTGATGCGCAAGGTCACCCTGAAGGGCCCGAAGCGGCTGGGCGGCACCCCGTACAGCGGCCGCCCGCCGCACGACACCAAGGAGGTCATCGACGACGTCGACGCCACCAACGCGGCGGGCGGCACGCCGGTGCCGGTGGCGAACGACCCGTACGGCTACGACTCCGAGGGCCTGGTCGCGCTGCCCGACGGCACCTTCTGGGTCTCCGACGAGTACGGCCCGTACCTCACCCACTTCGACGCGAACGGCTACGAGCTGGGCCGGCTCACCCCGTACCGCGACAGCCCGGACAACGCCTACCACACGATCGTCGGCTACCTGCCGGCCGAGTTCGCGAACCGGCTGAAGAACAAGGGGATGGAGGGCCTGACGGTCACCCCGGACGGCACCACGCTGGTCGGCGTGATGCAGTCCGCGCTCCAGCAGCCCGACCTCGGCCCGAAGGCGAGCAACGTCGCGCCGGCCCGCATCGTCACCGTCGACCTGCGCACCTTCACGACCAATCAGTACCTGTACCTGCTGGACGACCCGGACGACACCGGGGACGCCAACAGCGAGATCACCGCGCTGTCCGCGACGAAGTTCCTGGTCGACGAGCGCGACGGGAACTTCGCGCCGTTCGCCCACAAGACGCTCTACCAGGTGGACGTCAACGGCGCGACCGACGTCAGCGGCCTGACCGTCGGCGGCAAGTCTCCCGAGGCGCTGGTCGGCAAGGACGGCACGAACGCGGCGCTGGCCGCGCTCACCGCGGCGGGCGTCAACGTCGCGCAGAAGCAGTCGTACCTCGACATCGGCTCGCTGGTCAGCCAACTCGACCCGACCGGCGCGTTCTTCGGCCACGACAAGGTGGAGGGCGTCGCCACCGCGGACGCGGGGAAGACGCTGTACCTGTCCAACGACGACGACTTCGGCATCGACTCCATCGCCGTCGACCCCGACGGCGCCTGGACGGTCCACCAGAAGACCCTCCCGGCCACGGGCCGCCCCGACAACGGCGAGATCCTGAAGGTCGACACGACGAGGCTCCCCGCGGTCCTCAAGTCGGTGACGGTCACGATCCACGTCCACTGACCCGGCCACAACACCGGGCCTCGGCACATCAGGGGGGCAACGCCCAGCGCCGAGCCGACCGGGCGGGGGTCACACGGAGCCGGCCACCGTCACCTTGATGTGGAGGGCGGGAGGGGCGTCCGCAGCGGCAGCGACGACCTCGGAGGCCGCCGCGCGGACCGCGCGGGCCACGTCCACCGCGCGGTGGCCCCCGCGGACCACGACCTGCACGTGCACCTCCCACGGCCCGGTGCGCTCGCGCCGGGCCACCCGCACCCCGGCCGGCGGCCCGCCGTGGCGCCCGAGCACCCGCGGACGCGCCGCGCCGCGCAGGTAGTCCGCGATCCCGGGCCGCAGGAACGCGACCCCCGGCACCTGCGCCGCGGCCTTCGCCACCGCGTGCTCCAGCGCGTGCCGCCCGCCCGGCTGCTCGTCACTCATGACCGCTCCCTCCCTCTCCGGCCGCGGGCCCCCGGTCCGGAGCGCCGCCCCCACCGCCACCGGGACGGTCCCCGGCCGCCGGCTCCTCCAGGAGACTGGCGAGCTCGTCCAGTTCCGCCGGGTCGACCAGATCCGTGATCGTGACGTCGACCGCCGCCACCGGCACGCCCAGCGCGATGTAGGCCGCGGCCCGCACCCGCCGCCTGACCTCGTCCGCGAGCGCCGGCAGTTCGGCCGCGAGCGGCGCGACGACCTCCAGCCGTACGCGCACCGGGCCGCGCCCCGCTCCCGAAGCGGCCCCCCGGGCCGTCTCCCGCGCACGGTCCTGGCCGGCCGGATCGACACGGCACGAGCCCGCGTGCACCCCGGGCACGGTCTCCGCGGCCCTGCGCAGCGCCTTGGCCGCCATCGCCTCCATCACCCACAGGTCCTCCTCGGGCCCGCCGAGCGGCAGCGGCCGTCCGGGCCGCAGTTCGAGCCGGACCACGTCCATCACCCGCGCGGTCAGCGCCGCCGAGTCCCAGTCCCCGTCCCAGTCCCCGTCCCAGTCCCCGTCCCCGGCCTCGGGCCGGCCGGCCCGGCGCACCGCCTCGCCGAGCACGGTGAGCCGCCCGAGCGCCTCGGAGCAGTACGGGCACCGCTCCAGGTGCGGGTCGGCGGCTCCCGAGCCGTCCGCGTCCCACACCTCGGAGAGCAGCCGCCCGCAGCCCAGCCGCTCGTCGCCGTCGTCAAGGCCGCCCCCGAGGCCGCCCGCCGAGCCGTTCTGGTAGCCGTCGTCGGGGCCCGGCCCGTACCCAGGCCGGTCCGCGCCGGGGTTGCCGGGGTTGCCGGGGTTGCCAAAGTTCCCTGAGTTCCCGGAGTTCCCGGAGTTCATCGCCATGCGGTCATCGCCTCCGTCAGGCAGCGTCGTGCGCGGAACACCCGGGCGCGGGCGGCCTGCGGGGTGATCCCCACGGACTCCGCGATCGCCTCGTACGACAGGCCGTCCCTCTCCCTGAGAATCCAGCACACCCGCTGCTCCGCGCTGAGCGACGCGAGCGAGCGGGCGAGCGCGTCGGCCGCGGCGTGCGACTCGGCCGCCCGGACCGGGGACGCGGAGTGCTCGGGCGCGGCCGGCTCCGGCGCGGCGGACAGGTCGGCGACCGGCCGCCGGGCCCGCAGGATGTTCAGACAGCGGTTGGTGACGATCCGGTGCATCCACGTGCCGAAGCCCGACGCGCCGCGGAACTCCGGCAGCCGCCGCCACGCGCTGATGAAGGCGTCCTGCACCGCGTCCTCCGCCTCCGCCCGGTCGCCGAGCAGCCCGGCGGCCAGCCGCAGCAGGTCGGGAGCGTGCCGCCGCACCAGCGCCTCGAACGCGTCCTCGTCGCCCTCGGCGGCACGCACCGCGAGCAAATCCACCGCCCGGCCCGCGCGTCCCGCGCCGGGCGGCGGCGCCCCTGTGCTGACCCCCGGCACTCGGCGCTCCCCTCATCCGTCCTCTTCGTTGGACACACTCTGCCCGCTCGGCGTGACGCACGAAAAAAGTCGTGCGAGTGCGTCACGCGCAGGCGTGCCGCCGTGTCCAACGGTCACAAGCACGGTGAGAGACGGATGACTCGGAGGATTGCGATGACGACGGAGCAGGTGGAGCGCGAGGCCGGGAAGAACGTGGGTCCGGCGGCCGGGACGGCCGGCGCCGGGCGTTCGGTTCCGGGTGCGACGACCGTCGCCGGCGGCTCCTCCGGCGCGGACAAGCCGGCCGGCACCCGTGGCCGCACGTCGATCGCCGACGTGGTCGTGGTGAAGATCGCCGGCATGGCGGCGCGGGAGATCCCCGGCGTCTACGACATGGGCGGCGGCCTGGCCCGCACGATCGGCGCGGTCCGCGACCGCGTGCCCGGCGGCCGGCCGAACGTGGGCCGCGGCGTCAAGGTCGAGGTGGGCGAGCGGCAGACGGCCGTGGACCTGGACATCGTCGTGGACTACGGCGTGCCGATCACCGACGTCGCGCGCGACGTGCGGGAGAACGTGATCGCCGCGGTGGAGCGGATCACCGGCCTGGAGGTCGTGGAGGTCAACATCGCCGTCAACGACGTGCACCTGCCGGACGAGGAGGACGACCGCGCGGGTGAGTCGCGCGTGGAGTAGCGGGGCCGGCCGCGCGGGGCCGGCCGCGCCGGGCGGCGCGGGACGCGGGACGCCGTGCGGGCGGGCGCGGGACGCGGTGCGGGCGGGCGCGGGACGCGGTGCGGGGGCAGGCGCGGGAAGGCCCACCCGCACCGTGCGTCGGCGGCGGACGCCGGGCCCGGCCCGCGCCCGTGCGGCGTGCACGACCCGTACGGCGCACGCGACACGCGTGACGTGCGTGACGTACGCGATGCCGGCCACCCGCGTGCCCGCGATGACGCGCGGCAGCAACGCGCGGGCGACGCTCGACACGGGCGACGACCCGCGTGCACGCGATGACGCGATGACGCGATGACCTGAACGACCTCGACCTGGATGGGGTGTGCGATGAGCAGAGCGGTGCTGGGCATGCTGGTGGGCATGGCCCTGGCGTTCGCCGGGTGGTTCGGCGGTTTCGGGGCGTTCCTGCTGGTGGCGGCGCTGGGCGCGGTCGGCGCGGTGGTGGGCCGGCTGATCGACTCGGGCGTGGACTGGCGGGAGTTCTTCGCGCCGGGCGACCGGAGGCCGCGGTGACCGCAGCGCCGGCCCGGCCGCCCGCGGCGGAACGCGGCGCGACCGTCGTCGCCGAGCGCGTGGTGCGGCGGATCGCCGAGCGCGCCGCGACCGAGGCGGCGCTCCCGCACGGCCGCGCCGAGGTGACCCGCGGCGCGGCGACCGTGCGCGGGGGGCGCGCGGACCTCGCGCTGGGCGTCCGCCTCCCCTACCCGGCGGCGCTCGCCGACACCGGCGCGGCCGTCCGCGACACGGTCACCGACCGGGTCGCGTACCTCACCGGTCTGACGGTCACGCGGGCGGCGGTGCAGATCCGCGACCTGTCCACGGACGTGGACGCGCGGGGAGCCGGTGGACGCGGGGCCGCGGGGCCGCTCGCGGAGGACGCGGCGGGGGCCGCGGGGGCGGCGGAGGCCGGAACGGCCTCCGGAACGGCAGGAGTCGACGCCGGAGTCGAAGGCGGAGTCGACGCAGGAACTGCCGCCGGAACCACCGCCGGAACCGCCGCGACCTCGACCCGCAGCACGCGCACCGGGCGGACGCGCACCGGGCGGACATGGGCGCAGCGGCGCGGGCCGGCCGGCGTCGCGGCGCTCGTCGTGGCCGCCGGGGCCGGCGTCCTGCTGTGGGACGTGGTGTCCGTGCACGCCGCCGGGCGCCGGCCGGCCCGGTGGCGCCTGCACGCGCTGGACTGGGTGACCGCCCACGGGCCGGGCGACACCGCGGTGGTGGCCGGCGGGGCCGGCGTCGCCGTCGTCGGCCTGTGGCTGCTGCTGCTCGCCCTCACGCCGGGCCGGCGCACGCTGTTGACCATGGCCGCGCCGGACACGCCGGACACGCCGTCCGCGCCGTTCCTGCGGCACGCGGTGCTCGAACGCTCGGCGGCGGCCCGGCTGGTCGCCGACACGGTGCTGGAGGTCGCGGGCGTGACGGGCGCGCGGGTGCGCGTCGGCCGCCGCAGGGTACGGGTCCGCGCGACCCTCGGCTTCGGCGACCTCGCGACCGCCCGCGCCCAGGCGGTCGCCGCGGCCCGGACCGCGGCGACCGCGCTGGGCCTGGCCCGCACCCCCCGCCTCCGCGTCCACCTGCGCCGGTCCCCCCAATGGCGGCCGTCCGACCCCCGAACGGCCGGCACACCCCCACCCGGCCGGAGGCCGCCACCGCGACCGACACGACCGGCGCGACGCGCGCCGCGCCTGCCGCGCCCAGCACGACCGCCGCACCCCGAACGGGCGATGCGCGCGGCGGGGGAGGCGCGGTGGCCGGGGGGACCGATACAGTCGACGCGCCGGCCGGCGCCGCTCCCGCGGCCGATCCCGCTGCCGGCGCGGCCGCCGACACCGCCGCCGGCGACGGCGGCTCGAACCCGGAGGGACCCGCACGTGAACCCGGTGCGTAGGACGGTCAACCGCGTGGTGCTCGCGCTGGTCGGGCTGGCGATGGCGGCGGGCGGGAGCGTCATCGCGCTCGCCGGGCGGTCGACCCGGGACTCGGTGCCGGCCTGGTGGCCGCAGCCCGGTTCCGGGGCCCCGCTGGTGGACCGGGAGCGGCTGGCGGACCTGCGCGCGCACGACTGGTGGACGCCGGCGGTCATCGCCTCGACCGCGTGCGTGCTGCTGCTCGCGCTGGCCTGGGGGCTCGCCCAACTGCGCGGCGGCGGACGCGCGTCGATGCCGATGACCGGATCGGTCACGCTGCGCCCGCGGGTGCTGGCGCAGGTGCTGGCGCGCCGGACCGGCGCGGTTCCGGGCGTCGCGCGGGCCCGGGTCGCGCTGCCCGCCGGCCGGGGCCGCCTGCGCGCGGGCGTGCACGTGACGCTGGAGCCGGGCGCGGCCCCCGCGACGGTGCTGCGGCAGCTGACCGAGGGTCCCTTCGCCGAGGCGCACGACGCGGCCGCGCCGCACGACACGCAGGTCCGGGTACGGTTCGCCGCCCGCCCGCACAAGCCCCGCCGCGCCCGGTGAGCACCCCCGCGGCGTACGGCATCCCCGCGGCGTAAGGCATCTGCGCGGGATCGCCCAGCGCGACCAATCACCAATCCGTCGGCGGCACGGCGCCGAAGTACAGGCGAGCGCCGTGCCAGCCAGGAGGTGTCCATGCGCGCCGCAGCAGAACCGGACCGGCCGCCGGACCCGTCCGCAGGACCGCTCGAAGCCCTGCTCGGGCGGATCGCCCGGGGCGACCGGGAGGCGTTCGAGACGCTCTACACCGCCGTGGCCGGCTCCGTGCTGGGGCTGGCCCGGCGGGTGGTCCGGGACCCGGCGCAGTCCGAGGAGGTCGCGCAGGAGGTCCTGATCGAGGTGTGGCGGTGCGCCGCCCGGTTCGACGCCCGGCAGCGCAGCGCGATGGCCTGGATCATGACGCTGGCGCACCGTCGCGCGGTGGACCGGGTGCGCTCGGCCCAGGCGTCGGCCGACCGGGAGTTCCAGGTCGGGGTGCGCGACCACAGCCCGGCTTTCAACGAGGTCAGCGAGCAGGTGGAGCGCCGGCTGGAACGCGAGCAGGTGCGCCGCTGCCTGCGGCAGCTGACCGAGCTGCAGCACGAGTCGGTGACGCTGGCGTACTACCGCGGCTACACGTACCAGCAGACCGCCGAGGTGCTCGGCGTCGCGCTGGGCACCGTCAAGACTCGGCTGCGGGACGGCCTGATCCGGCTCCGCGACTGCCTGGGGGTGGGCTCGTGACGAGCGTCGACCTGCACACGCTGACCGGCGCCTACGCCGTGGGCGCGCTGACCGACCCGGAGGCCGCGGAGTTCCGCCGGCACATGGCGCGCTGCGAGGCGTGCGCGCAGGAGGTGCGGGAGCTGAGCGAGACCGCGGCGCGGCTGGCCATGGCAGTCGCCGAGGTGCCGCCCGCGGACCTGCGCACCCGTGTGATGGCCGCGCTGCCCGAGGTCCGCCAGCTCCCGCCGGACGTGCCGGTGGCGCCGCTGCGGGCCGCCGCGCGCCGCGGCCGGCGGCAGCGGATGCCGTACCTGGCCGCCGCGGCCTGCCTGGTGGCCGCCGCGGCGGCGGCCGGCGTCGCGGTCGACGCGCGGCACGAGGCCGACGTCCAGCGTGACCGCACCGCCCGCGCCGAGGCGCAGGCGGCGGAGCTGAGCGCGCTGACCGCGGCGCCCGACGCGACGTTCCGCACCGGGCCCCTCAAGAGCGGCGGCAGAGCCACCGTCGTGGCCTCGCGCGAGATCGGCCGGGCCGCGGTGCTCTTCCACGACCTGCCCGTGCTGCCGCACGCGCGCGTCTACGAGCTCTGGTTCAGCCACGGCGGCACGATGGTCCCGGCCGGCCTGATCGCCCCCGGCCGCGCCACCGGCTCCCTCCTGCTGCACGGCACCCCGGCCGGCGCCGACGGCGTGGGCATCACCGCGGAGCCCCCCGGCGGCTCCCCCGCCCCCACCGGCTCCCCCCTGCTCCTCCTCCCGGTCTGACCCCCGCCCGCGAGCCTCGGCGGGACGCGCGCGCGGACGGCGGTGGAGGCGGCGACGGCGGCGAAGCGGCCGACCGCCGCGCGGTCGACCGCCGAGACGCCGCACGGCCGGGGCGGAGTGCCCCGGCCGTGCGGCGTGATCGCGGTCGGCATGGCAGCGCGACGGCGGTCGGTGGACCAGCCGGACCAGTGGGCCAGCCGGACCAGTGGGCCAGCCGGACCAGCGGGCCAGCGGAACAGCGGTCAGCGAGAGGTCAGTTGTTCTTCCACGCGGACCACGACATGTTCCAGCCGTTGATGCCGTTGCTCGGATCGACCACCTTGTCGGGCGAGTTGACGACCTGGACGACGTCGCCGATCAGCGAGTGGGAGTAGAACCAGGCCGCGGGCGTGTTCGGGTCGCCGCCGCCCTTGACGTCGTGCAGGCCGACGCAGCCGTGGCTGGTGTTCTCGTGGCCGAAGACCGACTCCGGGCGCCAGTAGTTGCCGTGCGCGAAGGTGCCGGAGTCCGACAGCCGCATGCCGTGCGGCACGTCCTTGATCCGGTAGGCGTTGCCCAGGCCCACGGTGTGGGAGTCCATGTCCACCACCGGGTCCTTCTCCTCGATCACCATCTTGCCGTTGTAGGTGGTGTGTTCGGGGTCGCCCAGGCTGGCCGGGAACTGCTTGTACAGCGCGCCGTTGCGGTAGATCTTCAGCGTCTTGGCGTTGTTGTCGGCCACCGAGGTCTGCGAGCGGCCGATGGTGAAGGACACGTCCTTGGACTGCTGGCCGTAGGTGCCGGGCGCGGTCTTCACGCCGTTGAGCCGCAGGTGCAGGGTGACCTTGGTGCCCGGCGCCCAGTAGTTCTCCGGGCGGAAGTCGATGCGCTGGTTGCCGAACCAGTGGCCCTCGACGTCCACGCCGTCGCTGGCGGTGACCGTGATCCCCTTGTGCACCTCGGCCTGGTTGGCGACCGGCTTGCTGAAGCGGATCGACACCTCCATGCCGACGCCGTACGTCGCGCCGGGCTCGATGTTGAAGTTGCCGTAGTTCACCGAGGACGGCTTGATCGTGGTGAACGAGGTCTGCTGCGAGGTGCTGCGGCCCGCGGAGTCGGTCGCGGTGGCCGTGACCGAGTAGTGCGTGTCGGTGTGCAGCACACCGGCCGGCGTCCAGGACGCGCCGTCGGCGGATATCGCGCCGTCGACCGGCTCGCCGCCGGGGCCGGTCACCGCGACCTTGGTCAGCTTGCCCTGCGCCACCGCGACCTTCAGCGCGCCGGTGGTGTCGACGCCGGTCGCGCCGTTGCGCGGCGAGACGGTCAGCGCGGCCTGCGAGGTCGGCGAGGCCGAGGCCGACGCGCCGTTCTTGCCGTCCTGCCCCTGACCCGCTCCCTGGCCCTTGTCCGATGCGCCCGCGTTGCCGCCGCACGCGGTGGCGCCGAGCAGCACCGCGCCGAGCGCGAGCGCCAGCAGGCCCTTGGCACGGCGGTCGCCGCGCCGGGCGCCGCCGGTCGCGGTGTCGTTCGTCGCGGCGTCCCCTGCGGCGTCGTTGGCGGCGAAAGACGCCGTACGTCCCCTGGTCAATCGAGTCTCCCCATCTCGGATGTCATGTCGTAGGAGGCGCCCGGGCCGCGAACGGTTGCGGCTGTTGCCGGGCTGATACGAAAGCCCTCCCGGCGCCCCCTCGGCGATCCCTCCGTGTCTGCACGGTCCGCCCCTCGGAGGGTAAGCGGTCCGGCGGCCGGCCGTCGCCGGATCGGCCCGCGGCCACGCGCACGGGGGACGCCGTGCGCGCGGACCGCGGGCCGTGAAGCCGAGTGACAGCTCCACCGGAAGGGGCTCAGCCGACGTCCTTCCAGTGGTCGTACGCGCTGACCATCTGGAAGCTGCGGGTCGGGCAGTAGAACGCGCTGTTCGGCGAGTCGTAGTGGGTGTCGGAGTTGGCCGTCGAGGCGACCGACCAGGTGCCGTTGTTGCGCACGGATATGTTGCTGGACTCGAAGGTCAGCCCGGCCATCTCGTCGCAGGAGTAGGCGCGTCCGGAGGAGCCGACGGTCGAGTACAGCTCCTCGATGTCCCAGCCGTCGGTGCGGCCCGACTGGTTGGTGCCGGACTGGGTGAACAGGGTGTCCCAGCGGCTGGTGCTGTGGTTGTACAGCTGCGCGGACCAGGTGTTGGACGCGGCGCTGGTACGGATCACGCGGCCGGTGTACGCGCCGGTGCCGCCGGTGTACGTGGTCAGGAACGCGCTGTTGATGGTCACCGATGCGGCGAAGTTCACACTGCGGCACCAGTCCCAGGCGGCGACCATGCGGCTGGACGGCGTGTAGACGGTGACCAGTTCGACGCAGGAGCCGCCGGGCGGGTACATCGTCGGCGTGTAGATCGTGGTGGCGCTCTCCCGCACGGTGAGCTGCGTGGAGACCGACTGCGTCGCGCACGAACCGTCCGCGCCCGACTGCGACTTGAAGGCGGTGCCCTGGGCGGGGTGGATGTCGACGAGCGGCCGGACGGCCGCGGTGGACGCGCCGGCCGCCATGGACGCGCCGGCCGCGGTGGACGCGCCGGCCCCGGTGCCGGCCGCCCCCGACGTGGCGCCGGCGGCGGCCGGGGCGCCGAGCGGGCCCTTGGCGGCGATCCCGTACTGCGCGCGGTGCTGGGCGGTGAGCGGCGCGAGCAGGCGGTGGACCTCGGTCTGCGGCAGCGCGCCGCGGACGGCGGCGCCGGAGACGGTGGCGGAGCTGCACACGCCGATCGCGTCGGGGGCGGCGGCGGACGCACCGGTCGCCGCGCGCCCGGCGGATGCGGGCGCGGGCGCGGATGCGGGCGTGGACGCCGATGCGGGCGTGGACGCCGATGCGGAGGCAGGGTCGGGGGCGGCCTGGGCGGCTGTGCTCAGGCCGCCGGCCAGGACGAGGCCCGCGGCGGCGGTGAGGACGGCCGCGGTGGACTTCAGACGTGTCAGGCTCGGACGCAGGCTCATGCGATCCTCTCGGGGGGAGCGAAGAGGTGCTGTTAACTAGACCGTGTCCATGACAAGCCATCGCGCCCCGATTGCCAACCCCTCCGCGCCGGGCGGGAGACCGGGGCCGGATCAGACCGTGAGGACGAGCTTGCCGCGCAAGTGGCCCGCGTCCAGCAGCCGGTGGGCGTCGGCGACGCGCTCGAAGGGGAACGTCTGCTGCACGTGGACCCGCAGCCTGCCCTGCTCGACCAGGCCGACGAGAGCGCGCAGTCCGACCGGGTCGGGGTCGACCGTGACGCCGCTGAGGCGCAGCCCGGCCGCCTCGCAGCGGGCGGCCAGCTCCGGATCGTCCTCGGCCACCGCCGTCACCAGGTGGCCGCCGGGCCGGAGCACGGCGAGCGAGCGCGCCACGGTGTCGCCGCCGATCGTGTCCAGCACGACGTCGACGTCGCGGACCGCCCGGGTGAAGTCGACCGCCGCGTAGTCGATCACCTCGTCGGCGCCCAGCCCCGCCACGAACTCCCGCTTGCTCCCCGCGGCGGTCGCGATCACGTACGCGCCGAGCGCCTTCGCGATCTGCACCGCGACGTGCCCGACCCCGCCGCCGGCGCCGTGGACCAGCACCCGGTCGCCCTCGGTCACACCGCCGAGGTCGACCAGGCCCTGCCACGCGGTGAGCCCGACCACCGGCAGCGCGGCCGCCTCGACGTGCGACAGCGCCGCGGGCTTGCGCACCAGGTGCAGCGCGGGCGCGGTCACGACCTCGGCGTACCCGCCGGCCGCCCGCGGGAACAGCGGCATCCCGAACACCTCGTCGCCGGGCCTGAACCGCCAGGTCTGGGGCGCGTCCTGGACCACGCCGCTGACGTCCCAGCCGAGGACGAACGGCGGCCGGCCGATCAGCGGGACCTCGCCGGCACGCAGCCGCGCCTCCAGCGGGTTCAGGCCGATCGCGCTGACCCGGACGAGGACCTCGGTCGGCAGCGGCCGGGGCTCGGGCGCGTCCACGACGGTGAGCACCTCGGGACCGCCGAAGGCGCGCTGGGTGATGACTCGCATGACTCTCCTGGCTTCGGAAGTGGGGGGAGGAGATCCACGCTAGGAGCCCGAAAGGAACCCCTGGGTACCCTTGGCGCCATGAGCGGTTTCGGTCCCGGCGAGGGCTTCCTCGCCGACTGCCCGGGGCGGATGACCATCGAGCTCATCGCCGACAAGTGGACGGCGGTGGTGCTCGCCGGCCTCAGCGAGGGCCCGGTGCGGCACGGCGACCTGGTCGAGCTGATCGGCGGCATCTCCCGCAAGGTGCTCACCCAGACGCTGCGCCGGCTGGAGGCGCACGGGCTCGTCCTGCGCCGTGCCTACGCCGAGGCGCCGCCCCGCGTCGAGTACGAGCTGACCGCGCTCGGCGCCTCGCTGATCGGCCCGATCCACACGCTGACCGAGTGGGCGAGGCAGAACGGCGACGCGGTGCTCGACGCGCTCGACTCCCGTTCCGCGCCGGGCGTGCGGCCGCGGTTCTGACCGCGCCGGGCGTGCGGCCGAAACCGTGACCGCGCCGTACCCGAGGCAGCGGTTGTTCGCGTACTGTCAGGTACGTACCAATGCGCCGGCGGGCGGCACCCGCGGGGCGGCGGTACGGCACTCGTACGCGTGCGGCACGGACGGAGCACGGCCGGAGCCCCCGAGGAGCACGGGCGGAGGACGGCCGGAGCCGCGGTGGAGCACGCGCACAGCCCAGTTGACAGCCCAGGTAGGGGACGCAGAGGACGTAAGGGAGACGTACCGTGCGCTTACCGCGACGCATCGGGCGATGGGCCGGCGGACTGGCCGGCGCCTCGGCGCTGGCCCTGCTGGCGGGCGGGCCGGCCGCGGCCGCCATTCCGATCGGCCAGCCCATGACGGGCGAGATGACGTACTACAACGATGTCGGCTACGGCGCCTGCGGCACCCCGATCGACGCGTCCACGCAGTACCTGGTGGCCGTGTCGTACACGTGGTGGACCACCGCGAACCCCAACGCCGACCCGCTGTGCAGCGGGATCTCCGTGCAGGTCACCTACAACGGCCACACGATCACCGTGCCGGTCGCCGACAAGTGCCCGACCTGCGACGCCACCCACATCGACCTGAGCCAGCCGGCGTTCACCGAGTTCGCGCCCACCGGCACGGGCGTGGTCAACGGCATCACCTGGCAGTTCGTGTCGTCCGGCGGCACCACCGACCCGCCGCCCCCGGTGCTGACCGCGCCTGGCCGTGCACGTGACCGCCACCACCGCGAGTTCGGTGTCGCTGTCGTGGAACGGCGTGTCCGGCGCGTCCTCGTACGTGGTCTACCGCGGCGGCGCCCGGGTCGGCTCCGCGTCCGGCACCTCGTACACCGACTCCGGCCTGAGCGCGGGCACGTCCTACAGCTACACCGTCGCCGCGGCGGACTCCTCCGGCACCACGGGCCCGGCGTCCGCGGCGGTCTCGGCGACGACCGCGACGGCGGGCGGCGGCACCGGGGGCGGCACCGGGGGGAGCACCGGCGGGGGCGGCGGCACCGGCTGCCCGGCCGCGTGGAGCCCCTCCACCTCGTACGTGCCGGGGAACACCGTCTCGTACAACGGCCACAAGTACACGGCGACGTACTACTCCACCGGCGCCGTGCCGAACGACCCCGCGTCGTGGGCGGTCTGGGCCGACAACGGGCCCTGCTGAGGGGCCAGTCGGCCCCGCCGGCTGGGCCGGCGCAGCTCCTCCCGGCCGGCTCGGCCGCCGCGCTGATGCCCGGCCGACCCCTGGCGACCGCGCGCCCGGATCCCGCCGATCCGGGCGCGCGGTCGTGTTCGCGCGGGCGCGGCGGGTGCCGTGAGACGCGGGCGCGTCCGCTCGCCGATGTCACACCGCGGCGCGCTCGTTCGTCCCAGGTGGCGTAGGCAGGCGCCGGGCCCTGCCGCGGACCGTGGAGAGGGAGTCATGCGGGGGTTCGTCACGGAGGGTGCGGGGGCCGCGGGGGCTGCGGGCGGTCCCGGCGGCACGGGCGGGTGCGGCGTCCTCGGGCCGGTGCGCCGGGAGGAACGGACGGCCCGCGCCCGGGAGTTCGAGGAGCTGCGGCCGCTGCTGTTCGCGATCGCGTACCGGATCACCGGCAGCGTGGCCGGCGCCGGGGACGCCGTCCGGGAGACGTGGCTGCGCTACGAGACCGCGCCGGCCCGGCCCGAGGCGCCCAAGGCGTTGCTGTCCGCGGTGGTCACGCGGGCCGCCGTGGAGGTGCTGCGCTCGGCACGGCCGCGGTGGGAGCGGTCCCACGACGCGGCCGCGTTCGCGCTGCTGGAGCGGCTGAGCCCGCTGGAGCGCGCGGTGTTCGTGCTGTGCGACGTGTTCGGCTTCGGCTTCGACGAGATCGCGGCGGCGGTGGAGCGTTCGCCGGAGGCGTGCCGGGAGCTCGCGGTGCGGGCGCGCGGGCACATGGAGGACGGCGGGCAAGCGTGGTGACGCGTCGCGTCTTCGGGGCGTCGCCTGCCTGACGCGTCGCGTGCCCGACGCGTCGCGTGTTGCCGCGGGCGGCCCGGGTCCCGGTGCTCCGGAGGGGGGATCACCGTGGCCCGGGGCGGGGCGGGGCCCCGGCAGCCGGGACCTCGGCGGCCGGGGACCGGCGGGGACGTTGAGCTGCGCCGATGCGCGGAACGGGACGGGCGGTGCGCGAGTGTCATGGGATCGGGGCGCGGGCGGTTGAGCAATCAGAGGCGCGGGGAACTGCTCCCCCAGACTCCGTCCGGGAGGTACCCCCACCAGCCACAGCGGACCGGCGGCCGGGCACGGACTGTTCGGGGCAGACGCGATGCCGGTCCTTCAGGGGCGCGGGAACTGCGCGAGCAACCACCCACAATGCCGCAGCCGGGCACGGCGAGAACGGGGCAGACGGGCGCCCCGGGAGAGCCGCGGCGCGGAAACCCGATGGGACCCGCGCCGCGGCCGGGGGTCAGGCCGCGCCGGCGGCCTGGTAGGTGGTGAGGGCCTCGTCGCCGAGGTAGGGGTGGTACTCGTTGGACCCCGCGCTGACGCTGATGTTGCCGACCAGGTACCCCGTCCCGGCCCCCGCGTCGAAGTTCGACAGGAAGCCGCCTCCGCTCGAACCCCCGGACTGCACGCAGTCGATGCCCCACATCGTGGACCCCGCCCGCCCCGCGTCCGCGAACTCGTCGCCCTCGCAGTGGTTCAGCCGCTCGCCGTTGCCCTCGGCGTCGGAGCCGCCGTAGCCGAAGGAGTGGACGTGCTGCCCGGTCGCCGAGTTGAACGCGATGCCCTCCGCGCCCACGGTGTCCACGAGCGTCCGGTTGTTCACGGTGTTGACGACCGCGAACGCGAAGTCGTAGTTGGCGTTGCCGGCGGTGGCGACGTAGTCGGACCACCAGTACAGGACGCGCGCGGAGAAGGTGCCGTACGGGCGGTTGCCGTTGCCGTAGCCGGGGATGAACACCCAGTTCTGGTAGACCTCGCCGGTGCCGGCGTTGACGACGCAGTGGCCGGCGGTGAGGACCACCGACTTGTTGTCGGCGTTGGCGACGGTGGCCGAGCACGCGAACGTGCCGCCCGAGGAGTTCTGGAAGAACACCTTGCCCGCGGTCGTGCTGATCAGGCCGCCGCCGGTCCAGGCGGTCGGCGAGGACATCGGGGTGACGGCCCCGGGCGCCGCGCCCGCGGCCTTCGCCGAGGCCAGCCCGGCCGCCGGCGGCACGCTCACCGCGCGCTTGACCGCAGACGCCGCGGACCCGGCCCCGGACGCGGACCCGGATGCGGACCCGGCCCCGGACCCGGACGCCTTCGCCGACCCCGAGGCCGACTCCGACGCCGAGGCCGACGCCGAAGCGCCCACCGACGCCGGCGCGTTGGTCACGTCCTTCGCGGCCCGCAGCCGCTCCGGCGTCCAGAACTTCTGCGCGGCGCTCTGCCGCGCCGCGCTGACGCTCGCGTGCCGGGCGCCGGCCGCGGCGGACGCCGGCGCGGCCGGCGCGGCCGACGCGGCGCTCGCCGCGCCCGCCGTGCCCGCGGTCCACGCCGCGGCCGCGAGCACCAGCGCGCCGACCGACGCGGCGGTGCGCTTCGTACGGCGGCGTACGCGATTCACGTTCTCCGTGTGATGTACGTGCTTCATGGCGGCAGCTCCAAGTCCGCGTGGGGGAAAGGGACGTTCCTGCGAGGTGCGCGCCCCCGGCCCACCCGACAACGTTGTCCGAGGCATCCGCCCCCCAAGCGCGTCGTCGAGCCGGAGTCCCGCCAGGCTAACCCGCCCACCATGACGTGTCCATGGCACCACCGTCCCCACTGGCCCCAGTCGAGGCACGGCAACCGCCATCGAACGGTTGGCCGCCCCTGTCCTCAACTCCCCACCCCGCCCTCACCGCCAGGTGAGCCTCTGTCCGAACCGGCCGACGTGCAGGCGCATGCGGTCGGCCGACGGACAGCCGTCGGCTTGCCATCGCATGACACGTTCGGTGATGTCGTCCCACAGACGCACCCCGCCGCCCTGCCGGACCATCCACCGGGCGCCTTCGCGGAACACCACGGCCCACGCGCCCGCGTGAACGTCGAAGACCACGTGCTCGGTCCGGCCGTCACGCACCAACCTGAGCCACTGGGCGCGCGGCGCGGCGAATTGCGCGACCAACCGTGCCGTCCAGTTGTCGAGCACTTCCGCGCCCAGCATCGCGGGGGCCGCTCGACCCTCACCGAGATCGGGCAAGACGCCCGGAGGAGGCGCAAGATGGCGGCGAGCCGGCATGAACGAGACCTGCCCGCCCAGCAGGGGACCGGCGGCGGTGCCGTCGTCGGCGACCGTGAGCCGTACGAGTTCGGAGGCGTGCAGCCATCCGCCGACCGTCGTGAGGATCTCGCCCCCCGGCCGGGTCTGCGCGAGCCACTGAGACGGGACGGTGTGCACAGCACAAGTGGCGATCACACGATCGTACGGACCCCCCTCCTCGTGGCCGATCAGCCCGTCGCCGACAACTCGCACAGGCCGGTGCCCCGCACGCGCCAGCGCGATCCCGGCGCGTGCGGACACCTCTGCGTCGACCTCGACCGTCGTCACGCCGTCCTCGCCGACGACATGGCAGAGCAGCGCCGTCGAATAGCCCGTGCCCGTTCCGATCTCCAGGACGCGCATGCCCTCACTCACCCGCAGCTCTTCGAGCATGCGCACGACCAGGCTCGGCAGCGTGGACGAGGACGAGGGGGCGGCTGCGACGCGGCCCTCCACCTGGTCGGCGAAGACTCCCCCGCCCAGTTGCGTCACGAGCGTGTCGTCCTCGTGAATCCGCGCCAGCACGGCCGCTGTGTCTCCGGAGAACGGACGGTACCAACCGCCCTCCTCGTACTCGAACCACCCGCGCGCGAGGAACGCTTCGCGGCGGACGGACAGCACGGCCGCCTTCCACCGCGGGCTGCGCAGGGCATCGCACGCGGTCAGTCTGCGCGCGAGATCGGCTCGCAGAGAGTCGGACGACGGCGCGTCACTCACCGTCGGCTCCCCTCTCCAGCAGGTCGGCGATCGCGTTCGTGATCGGCAGTCCGGCCGCTTCCTCAAGCCACGCCCACTGTCCATTGGGATTGCACTCCAGGAACCACCATGTGCCGTCCGCGGTGACGGCGAAGTCGAAGGCACCAAAGAGCAGCCCGAATTCGGCGAGAAAGCGCACCAGGATCTCGCGCATGGTGTCCGGGCAGGTGAACGGCTCGTAGGTGAGACTCCCGTACACGGACCGCCAGTCCACCACCCCGGGCGGCGCCGTGATACGCGCGCAGAACGCCCGCTCACCGACGACGACCGCGCGCACGTCGGCGATCTTCGGCACCCGGGCCTGGAAAAGATGGGCGCTGCGGCTCACCGAGCCGTCGATCTCCCCTGCCTCGACGGTCGCGGCCCAGATTCCCGCGGGTTCTCCCTCGATCGCGTAGGTGCCGGCGTGCAACGGCTTGTAGACACACGGTTGTTGGGCACAGAACGCCTTGGCCTCCCCAGGATCGTTCGTCACGAGGGTGGCCGGGACCGCGAATCCGCCTCTGGCTGCGGCGTCCAGCTGCGCGGGCTTGTACTCCGCCCGCGCCACGGACTGCGGATGGCTCAGGTACAGGCACCCGGGCAGCGCTCCCAGGACGCCACCCAGCCCGCGCCGGTTCTCCTGCGCGGCAAACCGGGCGGCCTGCTCGCTCGCACCCGTGGGGTACGGGCTGGGCCGACGGTGGTACAGCGCGCGGACCGCGGAGATCTCGGCGGACCGCTCGCCGACCGTCAACCGTCCGCCCCACCCGGTCCCGGCCTCCGCACGGAAGGTTCCGCCGATGTGCACGGCGAGCGTCACGGACGCCGGGAAGTCCCGCCCCGGGTCCAGGCGGACCACCGGCACCCGGCGCCGGCTCAGCTCGGCGATGACCAGGTCCGCCGTCGGGTCCTCGTACTCCGTGCAGACCAGCACGGCACGTCCGTCCATCGAACGTCCCCTAGTCCTGCGTCGCGTCGTGGCCGGAGTCGGCGTCCACCTTGCCGTCCTTGCCGACCTGGGTGGGCGGGTAGGTGTTCACGCTGGTTCCGTGCTTGCCGAGTTCGGCGGGCGTCATCGCCCCGTCGTAGCCGACCCACCGACCGGTCTGCGTGGCCGGGTCGATGCCCGCGTACCGCCACGGCGACGGGGAGCCGTTGCGCAACAGCACCAGTCGGCGGAATCCCCAGGCGTGTTGCGCGGTCGTCGGATCGGATGTCCGGGTGGTCGTCGACGCAACTGCTGTGCTCGTGTCCACGTTCTCCTCCTTGGCGGTTCGGGTGGAGGGTGCGCGTCGACCGTAGGAAGCAGCGGACGAAGGGCTCAACGACCTTGCACAGCCTTGCGCGGACTCATTCCAGGGCGTCGATCGCAGCGGTGACGAGGGAGGTGGCGTGCGTTCCGTGGACCGCGATGGCGGCGAGTTCCGCGAACGCCCGGGCGTACTCCCTGATCTCCTGGGGCTGGGAGACGGTCAGGTGCGCGGACACGAGCTCGACGTTCACCTGCGTGTCGTCGTACATGGTGAAGGACTCGACCGGCCATCCGACACCGCGCGGCCGCCCGAGCGGGACGATGCCCAGGCTCACCGACGGAAGCGCGGCGGCTGCGATCAGATGGCGCAGTTGCCGCGCCATGATCTCCGCGTCCCCGATGACGGTCCGCAGCACCCATTCCTCGATGAGCATCGCGAAGCGGTGGTCGCCCGTTCTGAGGATCCGCTGGCGATCCATCCTCACCGCCACGGCGGCGTCGATGTCGTCAGGAACGTCGCGCAGAGTACCGACCGTGCTCAGCACGGCGCGCGTGTAGTCGTCCGTCTGGAGCAGCCCGGGGACCACCCATGACTGGTAGGTGCGGAAGCGCCGTGTGCGGTCGAACAGCGGGCGGACCGATTCCTGCACATGCATGAGGCCGGCTCGTTCCATCCGGCGCCACTCGACGTACTGCCCCTCGATGCCGCGTGCCGTGGCGAGGAGGTCCGGCGCCTGCCCGGTCGCGCCGCAGATTTCTGTCCACACCCGGATGTCGGCGTCGGACGGGGGCGTCCTCCCGTGTTCCAGGCGTGACGTCTTCGACTCGTGCCACCCCGCGCGCCTGGCCAGTTCCCTGCCCGTGAGGCCCGACTCCCTGCGGATCTCGCGCAGGCGCCGGCCGAGCGCGCGGCGTGCTTCCTGGACGCTGGAGGACGGTGAGGCCACTGACGCCGCGCCTCGCCTCAGCCGATCACGTACTCGGCGTGGGGGATCGCGCGGTCCCACACCGCGGCGAACGCGGTCGCGCACAGCGTCACCGCCGCCGCGTCCGTACGTACCTCCTCGTCGTCCGGGGCCAACTCGCCGTCCCCGTCGAAGTGGTGGAAGACCGCGACCTCCTCGTCGAACAGCCAGAAGTCGTTGCCTGGCAGCGGGAGGTCCGAGGCGCGCCGGCGCGGTAGCCAGCGGACCTGCTCGCCCGTGGCGATGTTCGCGCCGGTCAGGTGGTGCTCGAATCTGACGTAGTCGCTCACGGGCTCGGAAACGATACGGGCGCGGCGCACGACGATGCCACGGGACGCCGCATACGACACGGCGGACGACCAGGAACCGTCCAGCGCGAGACCGTCCCGGACGCCCGCCTGCCAGGCGGCGAACCGCGGATCGGACCGCATGTACCCGTCCCGCATCTCCAGGTGCACGGCACTGCGCCGGCACGCGCGCAGCCGGTCCTCAAGCGTCGGTGCCGGCTGTCCCGCCACTGCCGTTGACCTCCGGGAAGAACTGCATCATGCGCCTGGGGAACTCGATGACGGTCTCATGCTCGGGGATGTCCATCTGCCCCAGGCGGTCGGTGTCCAGCACCTTCCATCCTTGCAGGAGATAGTTGTCCGTAGCGTCGTCGTAGTAGACGGTGGGCGACTTCCCTTCAGGGCTCTCCGGGTCTTTGCCCAGCCGGTGCAGCGCCATGTTCCCTCCAGGTGCGCCTGCGAACACTGCCTTTGCGAGCTTGCTCCGATGTAACCGTTCCTCAACCCGCCTTGCGCGAACTTGCACGAATGCGGGCTCGCACCCCCGCGCAGCGCGCCCCCGCACAACTCAACGCAGCGCGCCCCGCGCAACGCCCCGCACGACCCCCGCGCCCCCTCAACCCCCCTCACTCCCGGGGGAACCCCGCCTTCGTCAGCTCCTCCGAGACCTCCCACACGCGGCGCGCCTCCTGCGCGCCGCGCAAGCGGGGGTAGAGCTTCTGCTCGGCCGGCGGGCCGCCGAGGTGGCCCAGGCCGCGGGGGCCGTAGAAGCGGCCGGGGCGGGCCTCGGGGGACGTCGCGGCGTGGAGCGCGGGGAGCCCCGCGCTCTCGACGGTGCCGAGGACGATGCCCCGGCGGGACAGCGCGGTGATGAGCCTGCGGCCGCGGGTCTGCGCGGTGCGGCCGATCTCGGGCCGCGCGTCGAGCAGGCTGGTCGGCGCGACGCCGGGGTGCGACAGGTTGCTCGTGATGCCCCAGCCGAACTCCTGGCTGCGCCGGTCGAGTTCGAGGCCGAACAGCCCGAAGGCGATCTTCGACTGGCTGTACGCCTTCATGCCGTGGTACGAGCGCTCCCAGTTCAGGTCCTCCCAGTTGATCGCGTTGCTGTTCGCGGCGACGCTGATCTGCGAGGTCACGCGGGCCCGGCCGGCCGCAGCAGCGGCAGCAGGTGGGCGACCAGCGCGAAGTGCCCGAGGTGGTTGGTGCCGAACTGCAGCTCGAACCCGTCCGCGGTGGTCTGCCGCTCGGGCGGCGTCATCACCCCGGCGTTGTTGATCAGGAGGTGGATCGGGCGGCCGTCCTCGCGCAGGGTCTCGCCGAGCGCCGCGACCGAGGCCAGCGACGACAGGTCGAGGTCGAGGAGGGTCACGTCGGCCCCGGGCGTCTGCTGGACGATGCGGTCGGCCGCCGCCCGGCCCTTGCGCGGGTTGCGCACCGGCAGGAGGACCTCGGCCCCGGCCGCGGCGAGCCTGGCGGCGATCCCCAGGCCGAGGCCGTCGCTCGCGCCGGTGACGAGCGCGCGCCGTCCGGTCAGGTCGGGCACGGCGATGTCGGTGGGTGTGCGCGGCATGCGCTCCTCCTGGTGTCGTCTTTCACGTCCCCCCAATGTATGCGGTGATTACAATGTATGCAACGCATACACGAAAGTCGCCCGGAGCCCGGAGCTAGGGTGAGGACATGACGAAGCGCCCCTACCACCACGGAGACCTGCGCGCCGCCCTGCTCGAACGGGCCGAGCAGACGCTGCGCGAGCGGGGATCGGGCGCGCTGTCGCTGCGGGAGCTGGCCCGCGACCTCGGAGTGAGCCCGGCCGCGCCCAGCCGCCACTTCAAGACCAAGCAGGCGCTGCTCGACGCGCTGGCCCTGGACGGTTACGAGCGGCTCGTCGCGACCATCGCGGCGGCCACCGACGGCGCCGGCCCGTCGTTCGGCGAGCGCCTGACCGCGATGGCCCGGGCCCACGTCGGCTTCTGCGTGGCGAACGCCGCGCTGCTCGACCTGATGTTCTCGGCCAAGCACAGCCCGGAGGCGTCCGAGGCGCTCGCCGCGGCGGCCGGCCGGTGGGCCGAGCAGGGCCTGGAGCTGGTCAGCACCGGGCAGCGCCGCGGCGAGGTCCGCGAAGGACCGCTGGAAAGCGTCGCGCTGACGGTGTACGCGCCGCTGCACGGCTACGTCGGCATGGCGGTCGGCGGCGTCCCGCTGCCCGACACCGACGACCGCGGGCTCGACGACGTGATCGCGGCCATCATCCGCAGCTGCCGCCCGGACTGAGCCCCCGCCGAGGCCCCGCTGAGCCCCGGCGAGCCCCCGCCGAGCCCCGGCGAGCCCCCGCGCGAGTGGCGGCGGAGGCCGTACGGAGGGAGAGAACCGCGGTCAGCCGCGCCCGGACGTCTGCCAGGAGTGCGGCCCGGGGTGCTCCGCGAAGTGCCCGCAGGGGATGCGGTCCTCGGGGGAGCGCGCCGGACAGTCCGGCCGCAGCAGGATCACCCGCGGCACGTCGTCCGACCACCGCGTCCACAACGCGCCCGCGTCCGGCCCGGGCAGGTGGTCGTACACGATCGCGAAGTGGTCGCCATCCTCGTGCGCCGCCAAGTGGCACATCAGATCGTCCGCGACCAGCTCCGCCCGCACGTCCGGATAACTGGCCAGCAACTCCGCCCGCAGCGCCGGCGTCAGGAACGCCGACTCCTCGCACGCCTCCGCGGCGTCCCGCTCACGGCCCTGCTCGTGCTGTAACGCGTTCATGGTGATTGATCGCCTTTCTGTGCTGAATTTTTACGGAATGGGCCGGTTTCAACAGCGCGCCAGCTGGTCCAGCAGCACCCCCAAGGCCGTGCATCCCGAGGTGAGTACGCCGAGGTACAGCACGTCGGCGTGCCGGCCGAGGACCCGCAGCAGCCTCACCGGGTCAGCTCCGCCCAGACCGTCTTGCCGCCCGTCGCGGCCTCGACGCCCCAGTGGTGGCAGGTGAGTTCGTCCACGAGGTGCAGCCCGCGACCGCCGAAGTCCTCGGCGGTCATGGGCCGCACCCGCGGCCGGCGCAGCGGATCGCCGTCCCGCACCTCGACGCGTACGCCCCGAACACCCGGCAGCAGCCGGTACGTCGTCCCGATCACGCCGTCCAGGCCGCGCGCGTGCCGGACCGCGTTGGTCACCAACTCCGAGACGACGACCTCCAGTTCGTCCGCGAGGTCACCCCGGCCCCACAGCGCCAGCGTGACGCGAAGTACGCGGCGCGCCTGCCCCACGGACGCGGCGGCCTGCGGCCACGAACGCGTCACCGGGTCGGCGACCGCGACGCCCTCGCCGATACCGACCGTCATCCCGCCCACCGCCAACGTGCCTTGTCGTAGGCCATTTTCGCCTTCGCTTTCACTCCGTGTGACGCTCGCCACGCAACCGTCTGTGCCCGACCCCTCACACTCTGGCCGATTGGCTACTAGCCTCGGAAGCGTCAGTGGCTCTACAAGCACAGAGCAGAGATGGCAGGTAGTACGCGATGGCCGAACCGAAGCTCCTCGATCCGTTCCAGAGCCCGGATGCCTACTACGGCTCGGAGTTACGACGTCTGCGCGAAGCGGCCGGGCTGGCGCAGGAGCGACTGGGCGCGATGGTGTTCGTGAGCGGCGCGTACATCGGCCAGATCGAGACGGCCATCCGCCGCCCCCGCCTGGAGCTGTCCATCCGCTTCGACGCGGCGCTGAACTCCGGCCAGCACCTGGAGGGGCTGTGCCGGATAGCGCACAAGTCCAAGCCGTTGCACACGAACGGCCATTCGTCGTACTTCGCCGAAGCGGCCGACCACGAGTCACGGGCGTCCGCGATCCACGAGTACGCCGCGACCGTCGTCCCCGGCCTGCTCCAGACCGAGGATTACATCCGCGCCTTCGTCAAGGCTGCCGACCCGCGCGCCCCGCAGTCCAAGGTGGATGCGCTCGTCGAAAATCGGCTCATGCGGGCCGCCCGGCTGGACAACTCAACACGGCCCGAGTTTTGGGTCGTTCTCCACGAGAACGTGCTGCGCATCCCGGTTGGAGGCAGGGCGGTGATGGCAGCCCAGCTGCGCTCCATCGCCGAACGGGCTCGCGCGGGTCGGATCATCGCGCAGGTGTTGCGGTACCAGGACGGCGCACACGCGATGATGGCTGGCATGGTCAGCCTTATGTCCTTTGACGACGCCCCCGATCTCGCGTACACAGAGAGCGCGTACTCAGGGCAGATCCTGGACGAGACGGAACCGGTGGCCCTGTATTGGAAGGCGTACGATCTCGCCAGGGCCGTCGCGCTGTCGCCGGAGGCGTCCCTGGCTCTGCTGGACTCGGCGGCGGAGGAATTCGCGCATGAACAGCCTTGATCTGACCACCGCCCACTGGCGGAAGTCGTCGTACAGCAATGCGGACGGCGGCAGCTGCGTCGAGGTCGCTGACGGCTACACCGGCGTGCAGCCCGTCCGCGACAGCAAGGACCCCGAAGGCCCGGCCCTCGTCTTCGACGCCAGCGCCTGGACCGCATTCATCACCGACGTGAAGGCGGGCCGCTACCCGGCCGTCTGACCACAGCACGCCCCACCGGCCCCGCCACCAACGCCCCAAGGTGGCGGGGCCGGGCGTTGCGCCGTGGGCCGAACACAAGAATCGAGGTCGAGCAGACACTCTCAGTGATATTCTCGTCGCAGGGCTGAGGCCCCATCAGATGCCGCGCTGGAGGGGACATGAAGGGGAAGTGGGAAGCGGACCCCGGAGCGTCGTTCTCGCGGCGGCTGGGGAAGTCATCTGCCGAGTTGGGCCAGACTTCGGGGAACACCGGCTGCCCGGACATGTGGGAGTTGGACAACGGAGATGTCGCAGTGATCGGCGCCGATCTGACTGCTTCCTACGAAGGTAGGCTGCCGGATGACGTACGGGTCGATCCAGGAGAGCGGCTGGTCGTCATCCCCCGAGCGACCATCCTCGCTGCCAAGGCAGACATCCCGGATGCGTAGCCTTCTGGACTGCGCCGTCGGTGAGCCCCTGGCACTCACGGATTACTACACCGACTTCGAGAAACACTTCTGGCGTTGTGGCGATCTCGGGTTCTGGAAGCTTGAGAGGCAGCAGACGTTCAAGGAACCCGGCTACGACAGTTGGGAAGCGTTCTGGCGGGGTGACTGGGATGAGGCTCTGCGCCTCCTGGAGGCTGGCCGTGCGGACATGGCGGAGTACCACCGCAAGGTCGAGGAGCATGGATTCGCAGCCCGAAGGGCCCGTGTCGTCCAGGAGCCACTCAGCGCATACATGCAATGGGAGATGCACGCCCTGCTCGTGCGCGACCAGTGCGGCGGCCCCGTGCATGTCGCCCACGCAGACGCAGTCGCCCCGTACGAGGACGACTGTCCGCTCCCGGAGATCTGCACGCTCGGCAACCGGGTGATGTATCAGGCGCTCTACGACGATCAAGGCATCCTGACGGGGGCGCTCAAGTTCGTGGACCCCCAACTCGTGCTGAGATGCCGACAGTTCATTGTGGACATCTACAACGCCGGCGAACCTCTCACGAAGTGGTTCCACAGCCATGTCGCCTCGCTGCCTCCCCCTCCGCGCCAAGCGCAATGGTGAGAGAAGACGACGACGTCCCAGCGCACGCCAATCGGTTCGATGGATCAGCCGCGGCGCACACAGTCGTGCAGGCTGGCGAAGTCAGTGGCGGCGTGCACTTTCACCGCGAAGCGCCGCTGCCGACGACAGCACCGCTCATCGTGCCGCATCAGCTTCGCAGTTCCGTGCGCCATTTTGTCAACAGATCCGCAGAGCAGGCTCGCCTCAGCAGCCTCGTGGCGAATCTCGAAGACGAGCCGCACGTCGTGCGCGTGGCGGCCATCACCGGAACCGCTGGAGTGGGCAAGACGTCGCTCGCACTGCACTGGGCGCACAGCGTCCGTTCATACTTCCCCGGCGGCGAGCTCTATGCCAACCTGCACGGCCACGCCGCCGGTTCGCCGGCCGCTCCTCACGACATACTGGCCCGCTTCCTCGAAGACCTCGGCATACCGGCCACGCACGTCCCGCGTCAGGCCGAACGTCGGGAGACGATGTTTCGGTCAGTGCTGGCTGAGCGTCGCGTGTTGCTCGTGCTCGACAATGCTGCGGGCAGCTCGCAGGTACGGCCTCTGCTGCCCGCCACCTCCGGGTGCCTGGTCGTAGTAACCAGCCGGGACGATCTGTCAGGTTTGGTGCGCCGGGAAGGTGCGATGCGTCTGGACGTCGCCACGTTCGGGACGTCGGACGCCGTGGAGCTGCTGCGTGCCGCCACCGCCGACTACCGTAACGGCGACCGACGCAGAGAACTGGCAGTGCTGGCCCGGTTGTGTGCGGGGCTTCCGTTGGCCTTGCGGATCGCCGCCGAACGTGCGGCCGGCTCACCGTCCATGCCGCTCGGTGAGCTGATCGACGACCTGCGCGACGAATCGACCCGGTGGAGCGTCCTGACAGCGGAGCCGGAGGAGGGATCCGACGCGATGCGCAGCGTGTTCGAGTGGTCGTACCAAGCGCTCTCCGATCCTGCGGCCCGGCTTTTCCGGCACCTCGGCCTGCACCCAGGCAATGAGTTCGGCCTCGCCGCCGCTGCGAGCCTCGGCGGCGATGACACCTCCCAGACTCGCGTCCTGTTGGACACTCTCGTGAGAGCTCACTTGCTGGAGCGGCGCCCAGCCGGCCGGTACGAATTCCACGACCTGTTGCAGGCCTATGCGGCGGAACAGGTCAGACAGACTGAGACCCAGGAACAGCGGACACAGGTCCTGGGGTGTTGCCTCGCCTGGTACCTCCACACCGCGTATGCAGCGCAGTGCGTCATGGCACCATTCGACAGTTACTCTCTGGACGACCGCGTACCCGCGCCCGCCCACGTCCTCCGCTTCGGCGATTACCAGTCGGCGTTCGACTGGTACCGCGCGGAGAGCGCCAACCTCGTCGCCGCGACCCGCACCGCCTCGGAAGCAGGATTTCCGGAAATTGCGTGGCGACTCGCCGTGGTGATGCGCGCCGTGTACATGCACCAGAACGCGTTCGCCGACTGGGAGGCCACGGCCCGGATAGGCGTCGAGTCCGCGGCACGCACAGGCGAGAGGCACGGCGAGGCGGAGGCGCTCGAAAGCCTGGGCAAGGCCGCGTTCCAGGCGCTGCGACTCGACGAAGCCGAGCAGCACCACCGTGCTTGTCTCGTCTTGCGGCGGCGCATCGGCGACAGACGGGGAACAGCGGTCTCCATCAACGCACTCGGGCTTTTGGCGCTTCGGCGTCGTCGATTGGACGAGGCCAGGGCACACTTCGCCGAGGGCGCGGAGATTTTCAGCGACCTCGGCGATCGCCGGTGGACGGCACTGATCCGCAGCAACCTCGCGGAGACACTGTGCGAGCTGGATCGTGGCGACGATGCCTGGGCCATCATCGAGCCGGCCCTGGCCGAACTCCGCGAGCTCGGTGATCGCTCCGCTGAGGGCAATGCCCTGTTGCTGCTCAGCTGGGCCCAGCGCACGACGGGCCACATCGAAGCAGCCTCACGCTCGATCCGAGCCGCACTGTCGATCGCGGACGACGAGAACAATCAGATGTGGCGCGCTTATTGGTCGGTGGAGTCCGCACGAGTCGAGCAGGCCAGAGGGAACTTAGATGAGGCGCTCCGTCTGTTCCACACGTCGGCTGCCTTGCAGCGAAAGCTGGGTGACGCCTCTCGGGAAGCTTTGGCACTGGACGGAGCAGGTGAGGTGCATCAATTGTCGGGCTGCTTCCGGGAAGCCGCGGACATGCATCGTCGCGCCGCCGACACCTATCGTCGGCTGGACGCCCGCTGGCAGCTCGCCAACGCTCAGGCACACCTGGCCGATGCGCTGACCGTCCTCGGCGACCTCGCCTCAGCGCGTGTCGTCAGGCAGGACGCGTTGATTATGCTCGCCGGGTTCGGGGATCCCCGGGCGGTCCAACTCGCCGAGCAGTTGACTCGCGCTCTGCGTGACGACGCGTAGGACGGAAGACGCCCTAGGCGTCCAGTGGGGCAGGCTCCGAGGAAGTGATCCATACAGCTCCGTCCGCGCAGTCCAGGCGGATCCCGTCGGCCGGGGACAGGCTCGTGCGCAGAACCCTCAGACGGTGGCCCCCCACGGTGACCACCGGGCCCAGGCCGGTACCCATGAAACGAAAAGTCCGGACCTGATCATGGACTTGGCGTGCGGTCGCCGCGGTGTCGACCGTGAAGAACTCCGGTTCCAAAAAGCCCGCGTAGCTGGCGCCCTCGGCGGTCTGCGGTTCGCCCGCGGTCGGGTCCCGCACCCGGTCGAGGGCGATGGTGAGCTGATCACGCAGCACCGGGGACAGATCCGACCACAGGCTCTGCTGAGTCACGTCGTCCGGCAGCGGAATGCCGTCCTGCTGGGCAAGCACCGGTCCGGTGTCGAAATCCTCGTCCATCCGGTGAACGGTCAGGCCGAGGTGGGTATCGCCATTGCGGATTGCCTGGAGGACCGGAGCGGGGCCGCGGTATTTGGGCAGCATCGAGCTGTGGATGTTGAGCACTCCGTAGCGCGGGATCTCCAGCACCGACCGGGGCAGCCGCCATGAGAATCCGTAGCAGACGACGAGATCGAGATCGTAGCCGCGTAACGCGGTGCCAAGTCCGGCGGAACTGCCCGGCAGCAGCAGGTCGACACCGGGCGGTACCGCGGCGGCGATCCGCGCCGCGACGGTCGCAGCGCCCTCATCCGTAGGCGTGCGAGGGCGCATCGAACGGGAGAAGGCGTAAACGACCGGATCGTGACCCGCCATGACGCAGGTCTCGTGCAAAGCCGCGAACTCAGCCGGGCCGAAGGAGATCAAGCCGATACGCATGTCACCCGCCATGGGCGGGAGCCTAATGCGATGCGCCGCGTGAACGTGCGGAACCCCGGCGGGTGGGCCCTGCCGGGGTTCCGGGGGTGCGGGGCGGTGCCGGGACGGGGGGCGCGTCGGCCCGGTGAAGGCTCAGCGCCGGCGTGGGCTCAGCGGACGTCCACGTAGACGTCCTTCGTCTCGCTCGCGAAGTGCGTCGAGTCCGCGTCGAGGTACGCGGCCCAGGTGCCGTCGCCGTAGGCCGGGGTGGTGAAGGTGTAGCGGCCCGCGGAGTTGGTGTAGCCCTTCTGCACCCAGTACCACTGGGAGTCGCCCTTGGGGCGGTACACCAGCACCACGTGCGCGTGGTTGTAGTGCACCCAGCCGGAGGACACGCGGGCGATCACGACGCCGCTGAAGGTGACCTTCGACGTGGCGCTCGCCGGGCGGGTGGTGCTGGCCGCGATCGACATCTGCGTGTCGGTGCGGCGCAGCCGGTGCGCGGGCTCGGTGTAGGCGAGCAGCTGCGGGCTCTCGAAGTGGACCACCCGGTAGTAGCCGTCGATGTAGCCGTACGCCTGCATGACGAACGAGCAGTAGCTGCCGTTGCCGTAACCGGTGGTGATGTGCGACAGGTTGAGCCAGTTCGACCGGCCGTTGGGCGAGTACTGCAGCCACAGCGACTGGTTGCCGCACTGCGCGCCGGTCAGCCGGCCGGTGGTCTTCACCGTGCCGTACTGGTCGAGCGAGAACGCCGGCAGCGTCACGCTCGTGGCGACCGGCACGGTCACCGTGCTCTGGACCTCCTGGATGTTCGGCAGGTACGGCGACGGCGCGACGTACGTGTGCAGCGTCGTCGTCATGTTCGCGGTGATGCTGTAGGAGAAGCTGCCGTCCGCCGCGGTGGTCGTGCCGGCCAGGCGGTGCGGGACGGTGTAGCCGTAGTAGTCCGGCTCGACCGAGGTGGTGACCACGGGCGCGCCCGCGAACGGGACGTAGCCGCCGGTCGCGGCGTCGTAGCGGGTCACCTTGCCCTTGACCGTGATGCTCTGGCCCTTGTGCACGCTGGCCGGCGTCGAGGACGCGGTGATCTGGTACGTCTCGGACTGCGCCTGGACGGTGGGCACCGCGGCCGGGCTGATCGCCGGCGCGATGTCGTCGCCCGCGACCACCTGCGCGGTGCCGCTCTCCAGCGTGCCGCCCGGCGTCACCGGCAGGGTGAACGTGCCGGCGTCGTCGGTGGCGACGGTCTGCGTGTGCTGCACCCGCGAGCCCGGGGCGACGTCGTCCCACCAGGTCAGCTTGACCGGGGTGGCGGCCGGCGCGGGCGCGGTGACGCCGGTGGCCGGGTCGAGCACGTCGACGTGGCCGCCGAGGGTGACGCTGCGGTGCGTGAAGTCGGTGACCGTGCGGTCGGCGGTCACGTTCGGGATCGAGGCGTGCTTGCGGTAGTCGAGCGTGCCGGCGTCGCCCGCGTGCTCCTGCGTGCCGTCGCCGAGCTGCCAGTCGACGTCGACCGGGTAGTCGCCGTACGCGGTGCCGGCCGGCAGCCGCACGGCGTCGTTCGTGTGCCCGGCGGTGAAGCCGTCGACGACCGCCAGCACGGGCGCGTCCGCCGCGGTGGACGCGCGGACGCTCAACCGGAGCGAGCCGGTGGCGACTTCGCCGGTGATGTACACGGTCACGGTGCCGTCGTCCTGGGTGACGACGTTGTACACCGAGCCCGGTGTCGAGTCCGCGGACGCGGCCGGCGCCAGGGCGACGCCGAGCGCTGCGGACAAGGAGACGGCGGTCGTGCCGATCAGGGCACGCCGCCGGGTGCGCGATATGCGCATGGTGTGGACCCCCCACAGGTCATGTGACAGCGCCCGCGAGGTGCGCGGCAGCGCTGGAGGGCAGACGGTAGCCCGTCCGAACTCCCGGCAGGGGTACGGCAGATGGACAGTCGGCGACAAAATCCGGAGCGGCGGCCTCCGCAGCGTGCCTCCCGCGAACGGCCGCCGCGCGCGGCCCTCCCCGGCCCGCTACTTGATGCCGGTCGTCGCGATGCCCTGCGTGACCTGCCGCTGGAAGACAAGGAAGACGGCGATCAGCGGCAGGAAGCCCAGCACCGAGGAGGCCATCACCTCCGCGTACTGGATGTTGCTGTTGCTGACCAGCGAGGACAGACCGACCGGGATCGTCTGGGACTTGGTCTGGTTCAGCACCAGCAGCGGCCACAGGAAGGCGTTCCAGGAGTTGATGAACGTCAGGATCGCGACCGTCGCCGCGGCCGGGCGGCTGATCGGCATGCACACCGACGCGTAGACCCGCCACCAGCTCGCGCCGTCGATCCGCGCGGCCTCGATCAGCGGCGTGGGGATGCCGCGGAAGAACGCGTGGAAGACGAAGACGGAGACCGGCGCGGCCACCGACGGCAGCACCAGCGCCCAGTACGTGCCGAGCAGGTGCATCGAGCGGTACTCGATGAACTGCGGCAGCACCAGCGCCTCGGTGGGCAGCATCAGCCCGGCGGTGACCAGCGCCATCACCACGGCGCGGCCGCGGAAGCGCAGGAACGCCAGCGCGAACGCGGCCATCGAGCAGAAGCCGACGGTGAAGACCACCGCGAGCACCGAGATCAGCAGGCTGTTCAGGTACCACCAGCCGATCGGGTAGTTGTCCCAGGCGTAGGAGTACGCGTGGAACGACCAGCCGCCGGCGAACGGCGACACCGGGTGCTGGGTGATCGAGCCGTCGGAGCGCAGCGAGGTGGCGAGCGCCCAGAAGAACGGCACCAGCCAGATCAGCGCGAACAGCGTCAGGCACACCGCGCACAGCCGGTTGAACAGCTTCGCACCGTTCACCGGGGTCGCCGCGCCGCCGCGGTTGCGAGGGGCGGCGCTCAGGTCGGTGGAGAGGGTCGTCGAGGTCACGGTGGTCTCCGCTCAGGCCGCGGTGCTGGTCGCGCGCCACCGGCGCAGCCCGTACCAGGCTGCCGAGACCGCGACGATGATGACGAAATAGACCATGGTCGCGGCGGCGCCGTACCCGCCGCGGTAGGAGGTGAAGCCGGTGTCGTAGATGTACTCGATGACCGGCCGGGTGGACTGGTTGGGGCCGCCGCCCAGCAGCAGGTAGATCTGGTCGAAGACCTTCAGCGAGGCGAGGATCTGCAGGATCAGCACCAGGCTGGTGGTCGGCGCCAGCAGCGGCACGGTGATCAGCCGGATCTGCTGCCACGGGCCGGCGCCGTCGATCGCCGCCGCCTCGTAGACGTCCGGCGGCACGTCCTGCAACGCGGCCGTGTAGAGCACGAAGTTGAAGCCGAAGGTCCACCACAGGGTCATCAGCACCACCGCGGTCCAGCCGCCCGAGGTGCTGCCCAGGAAGTCCGGCACCGGCAGCCCAAGGCCGCTGAACAGCTTGGTGATCAGGCCGACTTGGGGCGTGTACATCCACAGGAAGATCAGCGCGACGACCGACGACGGCACCACGTAGGGCGCGAAGAACGCCACCCGGTAGAACACCCGGCCGCGCGGCATGCGGTGCGCCAGCACCGCGGCGGCCAGCGCCAGGACCACCAGCGGCGGCGTGGTGAACAGCGTGAACAGCACCGAGTGCCACATCGCGTCCCAGAACAGGCTGTCCTGGAGCACCTTGGAGTAGTTCGACACCCCCACCCAGCCGCCCAGGCCGCTCTTGACGGTGGTGGTGTTGAAGAAGCTCAGCACGATGCCGACCGCCAGCGGGCCGACCAGGAAGAGCAGGTAGACGATCAGGAAAGGGGCGCTCAGCAGCAGCCCGGCCCGGCGCTCGGAGCCCGGCGGGGGCGCGGACGCGGCGGCCGGGGCGAGGGGTTCGGGGGCCGGCCGCGTCGCGGCGACGGTCGTCATGGCGGGTCAGCCTCCTACTTCATCGTGACCGGCGGTCGGGCCGTGGTGTACCGCTTGAGGTCCGCGCGCATCGCCGCGGTCGCCTTCTTCGGGCTCGTCCGCCCGGACAGCGCCTCGATGATCGTGGCGCCCACGGTGTTCTGGAAGTCCGAGCCGGCGCCGGTGTACCAGGCCGGCGGGTCGTACTGCGCGGTGAACGCGGCCTGGACGTAGTTGCGTTGCGGCGACTGGTCGAGGAACGCCGTGCTGCGCTGGGTGGGCAGCCAGGCAGGCACGTGGCCGCCGTGCGCCCACACCGCGCTGTCGTCCAGCAGGCTCTTGACGAACTGCGCGGCGTGCCGGGTGCGGCCCGCCGAGCGGTTCGGGTTGTGCGGGATCACCAGCGCGTGCGAGTCCGCGTACGCCACCGGCTTGGGGCCGAGCAGCGCGGGGAACGGCACCACGTTGAAGTGGAAGTCCTTGACCAGCCGGTAGGACGGGATCTGCCACTCGCCGTCGAAGAGGAAGCCCGCCTTGCCGGTGCTGAACAGGGCGTTGGCGCCGGAGCCGTTGAGCACGCTGGGCATCAGGCCGCCCTTGGTCAGGCTCTGCAGGAACGCGAACGCCTCCTGCATCGCCGCGTCGTCGACCGAGATTTTCGTGCCCGAGTCGGTGACCACCGGGCCGGCCAGCCCCGAGTACACCATGCTGAAGTAGCGCCACGCGGTGGCCGGGTCGGCGGTGATCGACATGACCGCGCCGTACCGGCCGCTGGCGTCCTTCATCGCCCGGACCGCGTCGGTGAAGTCCGCGGCGTTCCGCATCGGCTTCAGGCCGTCGCCCGCGGCGTTGAGCAGGCCGGCCTTGCGGGCCAGGTCCACGTTGTAGAAGAGCACGAAGGGGTGGGTGTCCAGCGGCACCGCGTACGTGGTGCCGCCGACGGTCGCCTTCTGCCAGGCGGCGGGGGTGAAGCGGTCGGGCGTCACGCCGAGGTCGGCCAGGCCGGTCTCGGAGACCGGGGTCAGCAGGCCGGCCGCGGCCAGCAGCGGCAGCCGCGACAGGTGCGAGATGCCGACGTCCGGCGGCGTACCGCTCGCGGTGGCCAGCGCGAGCTTGGTGTAGTACGGGTTTCCCCAGCTCAGGATGGTCGCCTCGACGCTGACGCCGGGGTGGGACTTTCGGAAGTCCTGCTCCATCAGCACCATGTTGGCGCCGTCGCCGCCGGTGAAGAGGTTCCAGAAGATCACGTCGGCGGTGTCCGGCTGCGCGCCGGCCAGGCCGCTGGCCAGCGGGGAGGAGCACGCCGCCAGCCCGGCGCCCAGCACCGCGCCGGCGCCGAGGCCGAGGAACCGCCGGCGCGCCATCGCTCCGCTCATGGAGGCATTCACCCCGTTACATCGTTGTGAACCGGATGGCCGGAACCCTCGCATACGATTTGCAACGATGCAATAGCCGGGGCGGAACCCGGGGGGAAACGGGTGGGGTGCGCGGCGCCTCCAGGGGCGCTCGCGGAGCGGCGCGGGGCCGCGCGGGGCCGGGTGGCGGGCGGGCGCGCGACGGCAGGGCGGCGGCCGGGCGCAGGGGGCGCGGCGCTTGCGGGCGCGTTACGGCTGGCCGGCGCGCTGCGGCTGGCTGGCGCGCTGCGGCTGGTCGGCGAGGTCCAGGCGGCGGGAGGACTCGCGTACGACGAGCCGGAAGGGGGTCGGCTCGGGGGCGGGTTCGGGGCCGGCCGGGGCGTGGGGCGCGTCCGGGGCGTCGGCGGGCGCGTCCGGGAGCCGGTCCGCGGCGCCGGCCTGCTGGTCCAGCAGCGTCAGCGCGCGTTCGGCGATCACGTCGAGGTCCGGTGCGATCGAGGTAAGCGGCGGGTGCGCGTACGCCGCTTCCTGGACGTCGTCCACCGAGGCCACCGCGACCTCCTGCGGCACCCGCACGCCCGAGGCGTCCAGCGCCCGCAGCGCGCCGATGGCCAGCGCGTCGTTGAACGCGAAGATCCCGTCGGGCAGCGGCCCGCTGCCGTCGAGCAGTTGCCGCACCGCCTCGTAGCCCTGCTTCCTGGTCCAGTCGTCGACCGGGACGACCAGCCAGTTGACCTTGCGCACCCCCGCCGCGGCCAGCGCCTGGCGGTAGCCCTCGGTGCGCTGCCGGCCGTTCTCGCTGCCGTTGCGGCCGAGCGCGACGATGCGGCGGCAGCCCTGCTCCAGCAGGTGCTCGACCGCGGTGCGCGCGGCGGCCACGTTGTCGATGCCGACCCGCGGGAAGCCGTCGCCCACGCTGTGCTCGCCGAGCAGCACCAGCGGGAAGTCGGGCACGGACACGGCCGCGTCGGAGGGCAGGGTCAGCGCGCTGAGCAGCACGCCGTCGGCGACGTTGGTCAGGCCGCCGGACAGGATGCGCCGCTCCACCTCGCTGTCGCCGCCGGTGGACTCCACCAGCACCGTGATGCCGCGCCGCGCGGCGGCCTTGACCACGGCCTGGGCGAGCTCGGCGAAGTACGGCTCGGCGAGGAAGGGCACGGCCAGCGCGACGAAGCCGGTGCGGCCGGAGCGCAGGCCGCGGGCCAGGTAGTCCATCCGGTAGCCCAGCTCGTCCAGCGAGCGCTGCACCCGCGCCCGGGTGGCCGGGCTCACATGGGTGTAGCCGCTGACCACGTTGGACACGGTCCGCACCGAGACGCCGGCGTGCTCGGCGACGTCGCGCATCCGCACCCTGGCCATGGCGTCCCCCTCCTCCCGTCGCGCGCTCGCGGAACCCGTCCTTGCATCGTTGCAAACAATCACTCATCATGAACGGGCCGATCATCACGAGCAGCGGCTCATCCTAGTACGGCGCGGTGTCCGGGCCGGGGGCGGCACGGCCCGGCGGCGGTTCGGCGGGCGGTTCGGCGTGCCCTGACGCGGGCGCGGGCCCGGTGGGCCGGGCGCGGGCTGCGGACGGGCGCGGGCTGCGGACGGGCTGCGGGCCGGTGCGCGGACGGGCTGCGGACGGGCGCGGGTGCCGGTCGTGTACAGGCCGTCCTGGCGCGGGCTCGTGGGACTTCACAGGCGACCTCATAGGCGAAACGGACGGGCCGGCGGCTGCCGGTGCGGCAGGAGGAGGGACACATGGGCGCGAGCCAGCAGGACGGGTCGTACCCGCGGCCGATGCTGCACCGGGAGCGGTGGCACAGCCTCGACGGCGTCTGGGACTTCGGATACGACGACGCGGACGCGGGTGAGCGCGAGGGGTGGTTCGCGGGCGGGGCGGAAGCCGGGGGCGAGGCGGCTTCGGCCGGAACCGTTGCCGGGGACCCGTTCGACCGGCGGATCACCGTGCCGTTCCCGCCGGAGGCGCCCGCCTCCGGGATCGGGGAGACGGCGCCGCACCGGGTGGTCTGGTACCGGCTGCGCGTCCCGCACGCGGTGCTCGCGCCCGGCGCCGGCGAGCGTTCGCTGGTCCACTTCGGCGCGGTCGACCACCGCGCCCGGGTCTGGCTGGACGGCCGCCTGGTGGCCGAACACGTCGGCGGCCAGAGCCCGTTCACCGCGGACGTGACGGACGCGCTGCGCCCCGGCGCGCCGGAGCACGTCCTGGTCGTGCGCGCCGAGGACGACCCGGCCGACCTCGCGCAGCCGCGCGGCAAGCAGGACTGGCAGGAGCGGCCGCACGCGGTCTGGTACGAGCGGACCACCGGCATCTGGCAGAGCGTGTGGGCCGAGACGGTGCCGGAGCTGCACATCGCCGAGCTGGCCTGGACGCCGGACCCGGCGCGCGGCGTGCTGGCCGAGGTGACCCTCGCGCGCGGCCCGCAGCGGCCGGTGTCGGTGGAGGTCGTGCTCAGCCTGGCCGGGCGGGTGCTCGCCGAGACCTCGGCGGTGGTGACCTCGCCGCGGGTCCGCCTGGAGGTGGTGGTGCCGGCGCTCGGCAACGGCATCGACCGCGAGGACCTGCTGTGGCGCCCGGAGCGGCCGACGCTGCTGGACGCGCGGGTGACCGTGCGGGAGGCGGGTGCGGCGGGCGCGGTCGTCGACGCGGGGCCGGGGGCGGGGGCCACCGGGTCGGCGGGCGCGGTCGTCGACGCCGTCGACAGCTACGTCGGCATCCGCAGCGCGGGCGTCGGCAGCGGCGCGTTCCTGCTCAACGGGCGTCCGTACTACGTGCGTTCGGTGCTCAACCAGGGCTACCGGCCGGACACCCTGCTGGCCGCGCGGGACACCGGCGAACTGCGCCGCGAGGTCGAGCTGATCAAGGCGATGGGCTTCAACGCGGTGCGCGTGCACCAGAAGGCGGAGGACCCGCGCTTCCTGTACTGGGCCGACCGGCTCGGCCTGCTGGTGTGGGGCGAGACCGGGGCGGCGTACGAATTCAGCGCGCACGCCGTGGAGTTGCTGACCCGCGAGTGGCTGGAGCTGGTACGGCGGGACCGCAGCCACCCGTCGATCGTCACCTGGGTGCCGATCAACGAGAGCTGGGGCGCCTCCGACATCCTCACCGACCCGGCGCAGCGGCACTACTCGATCGCGCTGGCCAACCTGACCCGCGCGGTGGACCCGAGCCGTCCCGTGGTCTCCAACGAGGGCTGGGAGCACACCGACAGCGACATCCTCGGCGTCCACGACTACACCTCGGACCCGCAGGTGCTCACCGAGCGTTACGGCGAAGCGGCCGGTTTCGACGCGCAGTTGGCGGGCCCCGGCCCCGCGGGGCGCCGGCTGTCGCTGACCGGAACGCAGACCCGCCGTTACGCCGCGGGCGACGCGCCCCTGATGATCACCGAGTTCGGCGGTCTGTCGCTGCGCGCGGACGACGGCGAGTTCTCGTACACCCGCACCAGCTCCGACACCCAGTACGCGGCCCTGCTCGCCGACCTCTTCACCGCCCTGCGCACCAGCCCGCTCGTCGCGGGCTTCTGCTACACCCAGTTCAAGGACACGGCCCAGGAGACCAACGGCCTCCTCACCTCCGACGGCACTCCCAAGCTCCCCCTGGCCACGATCCACCACATCGTCACGGGCGAGAAGGAGCCCCCGCGGACGGCGTGACGGCTTGGACGGGCTCCCTCGCGGGATGTCACGGCCGCCGGCCCTGGCCGTGCAGGCGTTCCTGCCGGTAGTCCGTGGGCGTGGTGCCGTAGGCGGCGCGGAAGGCGCGGGTGAAGTCGGGCGCCTGCTTGAACCCCCAGCGGGCGGCGATCGCGTGGACCGGACGCGCGGCCAGGGAGGGATCGGCCAGGTCGCGCCGGGCACGCGCCAGCCGCCGGCGGCGGATGTAGGAGGCGGCGGTGTCCCCCTGGCCGTGGTCGTGGAAGAGCCGGTGCAGGGTGCGCAGCGAGATGTGGTGAGCGGCGGCGACAACACCGGGCGAGAGGTCGGCGGCGCCCAGGCGCCGGCCGATGAAGTCGAGCACCTCCAGGTACAGCACGTGCCGGCGGGCCTCCCCGGGGGTCGGGTCCGCGGTGTCGAGGTGACAGGCCAGGTACGCGGTGATCAGGTCGGTCAGGACACCGCCCAGCCGGTGGCGCTCGGCGGGCCGGCAGGAGCCCTGCTGGTCAGTGGCCAGCTGGGTGAGGAACCCGGCCAGCAGCCGCCCGGTGACCTCCCGCCCCGACAGCCGGGAGGCCAGCAGCCGCTCCACCCGGTTCGGCGGCAGCGGGATCTCGGTTCGCGGGAGCTGGACGACCACCGAGCCGGCCGTGCTGTGCGAGGCGTCCACGAAGGCCTCGTACGGGTGGGAGGTGGAGTACACCACGAGGTCGCTCGGCTTCAGCGGGGTGTGTCTGCGGGCCTGGGCGATGGCCTGTTCACCGCTCACGATGAGGCCCACGGCGTACATCTCCGGGTCGGACTGCCGGATCAGCCGCGGTGTCCGACGCGACCTCATGGACGCGTAGGTCAGGGCCGTCACCTGGGCCGGACCGAGCTGGGCGGCGCGCAGTGAGGCGCGGAACCGCGCTGCGCTGTCGATACTGAACTCGTTGGGGACCAGGGCACATGCCGTGATCTCGCGCCAGGCTTCCACCCGGTCCGGTCCCGGCAGGACCTGACTGTCGAACAGGGTCTCCAGCATGCGGCCCGTCGCCTTCCTCACCGGTTCCGTCTCCTCACCGGTTCCGTCTCCTCACCGGTCCGTCCGATCACCTCCGCTCTCTTCGACCCAGGACACCACGAGAAGGGCGTATTCGGACAAAACACCGGTCCGCACGGCGCGGGGACCCTCGCCGGCGGCCGGTCCGGCACGCGCTGCCAAGACGTCGGCGCGCCCAGCCAAGGCATCGCACGTGCTTCAGGCGAAGACTCTGTTCCGCGGCGCAGGGCATGCGCCGCGACAACACCCTCACGCGGAACCCACGGGGAAGGAACGGCACATGAACGCTCACAGGGCCTTCGCGCTCGCCGCGTCGGCACTCGCACTCAGCGGCGGCCTCATGGTGGGTGGGGCCACCGACGCGGGAGCCTCCACCGCTCACCGGGACTCGCCGGCGGCCTCGCAGGCGGCCTCGCAGGCCGCCTCGCAGGCCGCCTCGTCCGTCACCCACAAGACCAGGCTCTGGACGCAGGTGTCCGGGGGACACAACGGGTACACCGACATCACCCACACCTACACGGCGGTCGGCCACGGCTACTACCAGGGCGTGATGAAGGGGTGTTCAGGGTCGACGGCACGCTCGGCGGCTGGTCCCGGGTGACGATCAGCAACACGACGTTCAACAGGAACTACAGCCACGCCAAGAAGGTGTCCGCGCGGATCTGCCTGCACCGGGCGGGCGTGCCCATCCACCTGTACTCCGGGGTGTCCTACTGCAGCGCCTGGTGGGGGTGAGGAACGCCGCGGCGAGCCCTCGTCGTCGCGGGCGACGACGAGGGAGGTGTCCCGCAGCGGCTCGCGGTCACGGTAGGCGGGACTCGTAGGACCGGAGGCGCGCTGGTCAGCGCCGGGCGGGCAGGAGAACGTCCTGCGCGCGAAGCTCGGCCAGCCGCCGCTGGTAGAGGGGACCGGCGACGTGTGCCGCCCGCGCCTCGCTGGGTGCGGCCTGTTCGATCAGGTGATGGGCCACGGCTTTGAGGTGGGCCGACCACGCCAGGACATGCTGCTGGGCGCTCCGGCCGCACTCCTGCGGTTCCCCGGGAAGGCAGAGCGGCAGCGTCGGCCCGACCTTGTTCGCCGCGTGCCTGATGTATCCCGCGACCCTGGCCCACTCCTCCTCGGTGCGCTGCACGGCACCGGCGCCGCGGTCCGCGTCCCACCGGCCGAAATCGTCCCCGTGATCGTCCATCGGCGTTCTCCTGGTGATATCTCAGCGTGTCACGCGGGCGGTTCGATCGTAGCCACGCCGCCTGCCTCTTTCGGGTCGCAGTGCCCCACGGACGGGACGCACGGACCGCACGGACCGCACATCGGGAGGAATTGCGGCGGGGTGCACGTCTGCGCACCTTGCCCGTGGACGGCGGCGATGTCGGCGACAACGGCCGCCATGCGCTGCCCACCCCATATCTCGGACAGCCGCGACTCCAGCACGTTGCCCACGGTGAGGAAGCGGCCCAGCACGCACGGCCACACGTCTCCGGTCGGACCGATGGCGCACTTCTCGTGGGCGCAGTGTCCGCACAGATCACCGATAGCCGGGGCGGCGCCCCTGCCCGCCCGGCCGAATGCTCGTGTGCGGTCCCCGCCGACGGTGCCGATCCCGAGCCCTGAGAGGTCGCTCGCCGCCTCTTGGACGCGCTGCCCTTCCCGCACGGCAACCACGCCTGCGCGCAGTGGAATGCCGAGGCTGAGCGCCTTCTGCACGTTCTGCCGCGTGCGCTTGTGGGAGCCGCGCAACTTCGTCACCGCGTCGTGGTCGGCGGCGTCGTCGGAATAGTACGACGTGGCAAGACGAACGCCGCATTCCGTGAACGTCTCCCACAACTCGTCCCGGACGTGCGACATGTTCGAGAACACCTCCACGGACAGCCCTGCGCCTCGCGCGTGCCGGATCAACTCCGGGAGGTCCGGATACAGCGTCGGCTCACCGCCGATGAACTGAACGTCCAGCGTGCCCATCTCCGAGAGCTGGTCGATCACGTTCGTCCAGGCGGCGACGGTCATGGTGCCGTGCGTCCCCCTCGGCGACGAGTCCGCGTAGCAGTGATCGCAGAACTCGTTGCACAATCCCGTCACTTCGAGCCACGCGAACCTCGGCCCGCGTCGCTCAGAAATCATCCCGGCACCCCCACGGCTGAGCTACCCACTCGGCGATTTCCAGGCAGTCGCGCCCCGCGCCGCTCGCGTGTTCGCGGGACTTCACCGTGCGAGGATCGTCGGGAACACGAGGACACGAGAACCGCCGGCACGGAACACTTGGAGACGTCCCAGGGCAGGCAGAACGTCCCCGCGAACGTCCGCGACTTCGGGGGGGAGGCCGAGTGCAGAACGAGAGGTTGAGGGCCGCCATGTCGGCGGGGGGCTGGACCCATGCCGGCCTGGCAGCAATGGTGGAAGTCGATCCGAAGTCAGTGGAGAGATGGGTCAACCTCGGCAGGACCCCCCGCCTGCGCACCGCCGTCCGCGCCGCTGAGGCGATAGGGGAAGACGTGTTCACACTTTGGCCGAAACTTCGGCAGCCGCGTGCGGCACGAGCCGTGAGCCCGGAGTTGATCGCGCTGCACGAGAAGCGCGCTGACCTGCCGGTTTCAGCTTTCATCGACCTGTTCGCACAGGCGCGCGAGACCATCGGGATTCTCGTGTACGCCGCCGTCTTCCTCCACGAAGCGTATCCGCGGCTCAACGATCTCTTAGCCGAGCGGGCCGCGGAAGGATGCACCATCAGGATCGCGCTCGGCGACGCCGACAGTCCCCACGTGCAACAGCGGGGTCAGGAGGAGACATTCGGCCACGGCATCGAGTCCCGCTGCCGACTGGCGTTGATGCACTACCGTCCGCTCCTCGGCGTTCCAGGGGTCGAGATTCGAACCCACGGAACCACCTTGTACAACAGCATCTACCGCGCCGACGACCAGATGCTGGTCAACGCCCACGTATGGGGAGTGAACGCCTACGCCGCACCGGTCTGGCATCTTCGACAGGCGGAGGGGAGCGGAGTCTTCAGCGGGTATGCGAGGAGTTTCGACGAAGTCTGGAGCACGGCGAAACCCGTACCGGAGGGCTGAGGAGTGGCGCGAACCGAATATTACGACGACCCGAGATCACCGGCACCGAACAGCTTGGTCGTCGCGGCTTCAGCCGTTGTCACCGACGACGAGGGCCGCGTGCTGCTGCAGCGGCGCAAGGACAACCGTCTGTGGGCGCTCCCCGGAGGCGGCATGGAAATGACCGATTCGTTGCCCGGAGCAGCGGTACGGGAGGTCAAGGAGGAAACGGGCCTGGACGTGGAGATCACGGGTCTGGTCGGTACGTACACGGACCCTCGCCATATCATCGCGTACAGCGACGGAGAAGTGCGCCGACAGTTCAATGTGTGCTTCACCGCCCGGATCATCGGTGGATCCCTCGCCATATCCGATGAATCGACGGAGCTCCGGTTCGTCGCGCCGAGCGAGATCGACACTTTGCCGATGCACCATACCCAGCGGCTGAGACTGGATCACTTTCTAGAACAGCGCGCTGCTCCGTACCTGGGGTGAGGGCACCGGTTCCTCCCCAGGCCCGGGACCGGCCGGCGTGGGGCCCGGACTCGGGACCGGCCGGGCGGCCAGGCGCCGGCCCGGGCCCCGGGGGCGACGGATGTCGCGTGGGGGTGGGGGTTTTGTCCCTGGGTGGTAACGCTCGTTCATGGTGGGGCGCTGCGTGGGCAGGATGGTCAGTGGCGCCCCGGGCGTCACTGACTGCACTCAGGGAAGAGGGCCACCATGCGTTTCAGGAACGTCCGCCGCGGCGGAGCTGCCGTGCTGCTGGTCGGCGCCGGACTGGCGCTGGCGGCGTGCGGGTCGAACGACGACGCGTCGAACGCCGCGTCGTCGTCCTCGGTCTCCGCCTCGTCCACGCCGTCCGCGCCGTCCGCGCCGTCGCCGTCCGTCACGCCCACCGGGACGTCCGGCTCGGCGTCCGCGCCCAGCGGCTCCTCGGGCTCGGGGACCTCGGGCGGCGCCGCGCCGTCGTCGACCTCGGGCCCGCGCTCCGCCGCCGGCGGCATCGTGCCCGCGTGCGCGACCAGCCACCTGCGGACGACGACCACGGGCACCAACAGCGGCGCGGGCAGCACGATGTTCCAGCTGGTCTTCCAGAACACTGGGAGCGCGCCGTGCACGCTGCACGGCTACCCCGGCGTGTCCTTCGTCAAGGCCCACAACGTCCAGCTGGGCAAGGCCGCCGCCCGCACCGGCGGCGCCACCCCGGTCGTGACGCTGATCCCCAACGCCCACGCGTACGCCGATGTGCGGACCGTCAACGGCGTGGGCGGCTACGACCCCTCGCAGTGCGACCTGACCACCGTGCCCACCCTGCGGATCTACCCGCCGAACCAGACCGAGTCCACGAACATCCCGTGGAACACCAAGGAGTGCGTCGGCCCCGGCGTGCAGAACCTCGAGGTCGGCCCGGTGCACGGCAACAAGTAGGGGAAGCAGGGGGGCCGCCTCCCGGCGACGGGGCGCGTCGCGACGGCGGGCCGCTCCGGCCGGGTGCCAGGGCCGCCGCCAGCGCCCGGGCGCCCGCCCCCGCCGGGCGCGCGCCGACGACACGCGCCGACTACTCGACGACGAGGTCGACCGTGATGTTGCCCCGCGTCGCCTTGGAGTACGGGCACAGCTGGTGCGCGCGCTCGACCAGCTCGCGTGCGGTGTCCGCCGGGATGCTGTCGGGCACCTCGACCCGCAGGGTGACGGTCAGGCCGAAGCTCTCGCCCTCGGGGCCGATGCCGACCTCCGCGGTCACCGAGGCGTCCTTGGTGTCGACCTTCGCCTTCTGGCCGGCCAGGCCGAGCGCGCTGGCGAAACAGGCCGCGTACCCCGCGGCGAACAGCTGCTCCGGGTTGGTCCCCTCGCCGTCGCCCCCGAGGGCGGGCGGGAAGGCCAGCTTCAGGTCCAGCCGGCCGTCGGAGCTGACGGCGCGGCCGTCACGGCCGTTGGCGGTGGCTGCGGCGGTGTAGAGGACGTCCATCAGGGGTCTCCCCTCATCTGCGGACCCGGCCGTTCCGGACCCGACACCAGAAGTGAAGCACGCAATTGAGTTGTGCGCAACTGAACTGTGGAAAACCGAATGCCGCCGTAGACTGGCCCCATGAAGCCGACCGCCGACGACGCCCGGACCGCGGCGGGCGTTCCCCCCGAGAGCCTCCCGACCGCGGACGCGGCGCCCCCGCCGGCCCCACCGCCGACCCCGCGCCCCCGCCGGCCCCACCGCGGGAGGCGCGCTGCGCCTGGAGGACCAGCTCTGCTTCGCGCTGCACGCCGCGTCACGTGCCTACGACGGCCTGTACCGCAGCCTGCTGAAGGAGTCCGGCCTCACCTATCCGCAGTATCTGGTGATGCTCGTGCTCTGGCAGTACGGCCCGCTGTCGGTCAAGGAGCTGGGCACCCGGCTGCGCCTGGACTCCGGCACGCTCTCGCCGCTGGTCCGCCGGCTGGAGTCGGCCGGCCTGGTGCGGCGCGAACGCAGCGCGCAGGACGAGCGCTCGGTGATCGTCCGGCTCACCCCGGCGGGCGAGCAGATGCGCACCACGATCGACGCGGTCCCGCAGGCCATCGCCGCCGCCACCGGCCTCACCCGCGCCGAGGCCACCGCGCTGGTCGCCGAACTCGCCGCGCTCACCGCCCGGTTGGAGAAGGCGACGCCCTGACGGCGAGGGTCACGCCCCGCCGGACGCGGGCGCGCCGCCATTCGCGATCTCCCGGCTGTGATGCGACGCGTCACGCCCCGCCCGGCGCGGGCGCGCCGGACCCCGCGGCCGGGGCGGCGCCCGGCCTCGACCCCGCCTCCAGGTGCGCCGCGACCGGCCCGAGCGTGACCAACCCGCTCGCGCCGCCCCCCAGTTCGCCCGCCGCCGGCGCGAGAGCGGTACGGGCCCGGTCCGCCGCCTCACGGTCCCCCACCGCGACCGCCGCGCGCAGCGCCAGGCACCACATCGCCTCGGTCATCAAGTCGCCGGGCGGATCGGGCAGTTCGCGCACCGCCGCAGCCGCCTCCGCCCGCCGCCCGCGCGCCAGCAGCAGGAACGGCCGCGCCCACGGCTCGTAGGGGCCGTACCAGCGGTACGGGTCGGGTCCGGCCCCCGTCCGCGCGTCCGCGTCCGCTTCCGGGCCCGCCGGTCCGTTTCCGCCCCCGGCCACGTCCGGCCGCGGCGCCGTGGCCGCTCCCGTGACCCACGCGAAGTCGGGGTCCATGTCCGCGTCGGCGCGCAGGAGTTGGGCGTGGCGCAGCCGCAGGCAGAGCAGGGCCAACGGGAGCAGGCCGCGCTCCAGCCCTGGCATCCCCGCGCCGTCGAGCAGCGCCGCCGCGTCGCGGTACGCCGCCTCGGCCGCCGCCGTGTCCGGGCGCGGACCCGCGGGTGAGCCGGGGCCCGGACCGTCGGGCGCGGGCGAACCCGGCCCGGGACCCGCGGCCGCCGACGTCTCCGCGAGCCGCATCGCGCGGTACCACGACGTGAACACCCCGACCAGCGGCAGCTCGTGGCGCGCGGCGAGGCGGTCCGCCGCGTCGGCGTGGGCGTCGGCGGCGCGGAAGTCGGCGAGCCCGGCGCGGGCCTGGAGCCGTACGAGACGGCCGAGCACCTCGTAGGTGACGAGCCCGGACCGGGCGGCCAGGTCGACGAGTTCGGCGCCGATCGCGTCCCGGCGCGGGGCCAGCCCGGTGCGGTCGAAGGTCTGCATGAAGACGCCGTTGAGGGCGAAGGCGAGCAGCGCGGGGTCGTCCAGGTCGCGGGCGAGGCGCTCGGCCTGCCGGGCGGCCTGCGGGCCGCGCGCCGAGTGCGTGCCGCGCGACTCCAGCGCGACCGTGGCCAGCAGCCGGGCCCGCGCGGCCGGGTGCGCGCCCGGCGGGAGGGCGGCCAGGGCGCGCTCGGCGGCGGCCGTGACCCGCGCGGCCTGCTCCGGATCGTCCACCCGGGTCCAGATCGCCGGCACGTCGTACGCGCCGATGACCCGCGCGGTCAGCTCGGGGTCGCCCAGCTCCTCGGCCGCGGCGACGGCGGCGACGCGGTGGGCGCGCGCGGCCCGCAGGCCCTGGCCGCCGGTGACCGCGAGGTCGCGCAGCAGGCCGACCGTCGACTCCAGCCGCGCCCGTGCCCCGGCGCCCACCGCCCGGTCGTACGCGGCGGCCGCCCCGGCCCACACCCGCTCGACGGAATCCCCCCGGCCGGCGGAATCCCCCCGCTCGACGGAATCCCCCCGGCCGCGGGGTTCCCCTGACCGGCCGCCGGGCTCCCGCGGACCGGCGGGTTCGTCCGGACCGCGGGGCTCGTCCGGACCGCCGGACTCCCGGGGGCTGCCTGGTTCACGTCGGCCGCCGGGACCGCCGGGACTGCCCGGCCCTCCGCTGGGGTCGCCGGGCCCGTCCAGGCCACCGGACCCGCCCAGGCCACCGGGCCCGCCCGGGCCACCGGGCCCGCCAGGACCGGGGGGCTCGCCGCCGCCCTCCAGGTGCCGCGCCTGCGCCAGGACGTCCGCCTCCAGGCGGCGCAGCGCCGGTCCCGGGTCGACGCCCAGCTGCTCGACCAGCAGGGTGCGGGCGCGGCGGAGCACGGCGAGGGCGTCGCCCTGGCGGCCGGTGCGGTAGAGGGCGAGCGCCAGCAGGCGCCAGGCGTCCTCGCGCCACGGGTGCTCGGCCACATGGGCGTCCAGATCGGGGACGGCCCGGGCCGCGTCCCCGAGCGCGAGGAGCGCCTCCGCGCGGCGCTCGACCGCGTGCAGGCGCAGCTCGCCCAGCCGGGCGCGCTCCCCCCGGGCCCACGCCTGGCCGGCGAAGTCCGCGTACGCCGGGCCGCGCCACCGGCCCAGCGCCTCGTCCAGCCGCGCGAGCGCCCGCGCGGGCGGGCCGGCCGCCGCGTCGGCCACCTCCCGCTCGAACCGCCACGCGTCCACCGCGTCCGGCGCGGCCCGCAGCGCGTAGCCGGGGCCCTCGGTGACCAGCAGCGCGGCCGGCGCGCGCGGCGGGCGGTCCGGCTCCAGCGCGCGGCGCAGCGCCGCGACGAACGTGCGCACCGCGCCCACCGGGTCCGCCGGGATCCCCGTCCGGCCGCGCGGCCCGCCCGCGCGCTCCGCCTCGCCCACCGGGCCGCCGGTCAGATCACCGGCCCGGTCCTGCCATGCGGCCTGTCCCTGGCCCTGCCACGCGACCTCCCACGCGTCCTCCCACGCGTCCTCCCACAGGTCCTCGACCAGCCGCGCGACCGGCACGACACGGCGGCGCGCGACGATCAGCCGGGCCAGCACGGCGCGGTGCCGCGGCCCCTTCAGCGCGATCGGGCCACCGGCGGCGTCCCACGCGGCCACCGGCCCCAGCACACCGAAACCGACCTGCACGCCCGGCTCCCTCCGCCTCCCGGCCCGTCCTCCCGACCCGTCGCCCGCCCGCGGGACCGTACGGCCGGCGCGGCCCGTACGCCCGCCCGCGCGGTTCCCACGCTCCGGCCCGTACGAACCGCAACCGCGCACCGCCCGCACGCCGCGCACCGCCCGCACGCCGCGCACCGCCCGCGCACCGCCCGCGCGGCGGCCCGCCTCCGGGCGCCCCGGACGGCGTCGTCCCTGGTCACGGTAGCGCGCCCGACCGACAGCGGCCCGGCGGCAACCCGGCGGCAACCCGGCGGGAGCCCGGCGCCGACCCGCCGACGTCCCGCCGCTCACCGGATGCTCATCCGCGGGCCGCAAGGTGGACGTACCGGCGGAGGTACGGGCCGGCGCCCGGCCCGCGCACCCTCCGTACCGGCCACACCGCCCACGAAAGGCCCGCCATGACCGCCTCACCGGCCCCCACCCCCGCGACCCCCGCCGTCCCCTCGGCCCCGGTTCCGCCCGCCGCGATCCCCGGGTTCGCCTACCACCGCGTCCCCGTCGCGGACGGCGTCCGGCTCAACGCCGCCGTCGCCAGCGCCGGCTCCCCCGTGGTCCTGCTGCACGGCTTCCCGCAGACGCACCTGATGTGGCGGCACGTCGCCGCCGACCTCGCGGCCGACCACACGGTGATCTGCCCCGACCTGCGCGGCTACGGCGCGAGCGACAAGCCGGCCGAGGCGGGCCCCGACACGTATGCCAAGCGCACGATGGCCGCGGACGTGGTGGCGCTGGCGAAGGCGCTCGGGCACGACCGGTTCGCGCTGGCCGGGCACGACCGCGGCGCGCTGGTGGCGTTCCGCGCCGGGCTCGACCACCCGGCCGCCGTGACGCACCTGGCCTGCCTCGACGTGCTGCCGACGCTCGACATGTGGGAGGTGATGCACGGCGCCAGCGCGGCCGTGGGGTTCCACCTCTACCTGATGGCGCAGCCGCCCGGGCTGCCCGAGCGGATGATCGCCGCCTCCTCCGACGACTTCTTCGGCCACTTCCTGGACATCTGGACGGGCGACCCCGGCGCGATCCCCGCCGACGTCCGCGCCGCCTACCTCGACGCCTGCCGGGCCGCCGTCCCGTCGATCGTCGCGGACTACCGCGCCTCGGCCGGTGTCGACGTCGACCACGACCGAGCCGACCGGGAGGCCGGCCGCTGGCTGCGGATGCCGGTCACCGTGCTCCAGCAGGACTGGGGCGCGGCGCTCGGCTTCGACGCGGCGGCCCTGTGGCGCTCCTGGGCGCCGGACCTGCGCCACGTCCCCGTGTCCTACGGCCACTTCATGGCCGAGGAGGCGCCGGCGGAAGTCGCCGCGGCACTGCGGGAGCTGCTGACCCGCTGAGGCCGGTCCCGTCCGCCGCGGCGCGGCGGTACGACGCGGCCGGCCGCACCGGACGGTGCGGGGACCGCCCGGTCACACGATGTCGAACGGGGACGGGGAGGACGACCGGCTCAGGGAGGAGGGCACCGGCGGGGTCGGCGGCGTGGTGGGGCCGAGGGACCGCTGGACCGTGCTGACCATGGCGCGCACCAGCGGGCCCTCGGGCGCCCGGGGAGGGTCGTACATGCCCAGCCCGGCCTCCAGCAGCCGCAGCAGTTGCTCGTCCTGGGTGAACCGGCGTAATGGGGACGGGAGTTGGGACACCAGGGTGTCCCGCTGTGCGGGGCGGCGCATGGCGACCGCGGCGAACCCCTCCAGCAGCCGCCAGTAGTCGGGCTCGCGGCTCAGCGCGTGGTAGAAGTCCCGGTGCCGGCTGCGGATCAACAGCAGCTCGGTGAACAGCAGGGTGTCGACCCGCAGTTCGTCGTCCGCGGCGGCGCCGATGCTCCTGCGGTAGATGAGCATGGTCAGGTTGAGCATGTTGAGGAACCGCTTGATCCGGCGCGGGTTGGTGCCCAGCTCGATCTGGAGCAGGTCCCAGAACGCCGCGGCGTCCGCGCCGGACAGCGGGACGTGCGCCGCGTACGCGGTCCTGAGCGTCTCGAAGTCCACCTCGGGCAGGAAGAACGGGAACTGGACGATCTTGTCCAGGTACGCCATGCCGGAGGCCGCCTCGCCGGGCGCGCCGGACAGGGCGCCGGCGAACTTGTTGGCGGCGGCGGCCGCGAGCACGTCCACGTCCAGTGCCAGCACGAACACGCACCGCGACTCGCCCAGGAAGAGCTTGAGGGACTCCAGCACGGTCAGCGCGGCGTCGGGCGTGCAGCGGTCGAGGTCGTCGACGAAGACCACCAGCCGCCCGTCCTCGCCGACGAACTCGCGTACCGCGGCGGCGAAGTCGTGCTCGAACCGGTTGATCTGCCGGTACTCCTCGGAGTCGGTGGCGCTGAAGTCGTCCAGCAGCCGGTTGACCTGGTCGCCGCCGACCACGCCGCCGGTGGCCAGGGAGGCGGCGTGGCCGAGGCCGGCCCGCAGCGAGAGCCATGTCGCGGCCCTGGCCAGCCTCCTGGCCCGCTCGCGCAGGCCCTCCTGCTGCTCCATCTCGGCCAGCACGCTGTGCAGCAGCGCCGCCCAGACCTCCACCTTGCGGTCGTACTTCCAGGGGTTGAACCAGATCGTCCGGTCCGGGCCGCCCTCGGCGAACAGGCTCCGCCACAGGCCCAGGAAGCTGGACTTGCCCGCGCCCCACGACCCGAACACCCCGACCGTCAGCGGCAGCGGACTCGCCGCCGCGACGGACTCGTGCAGCGCCTCCACCAGCGGCAGGAACTCGAACGCGTCGTCCGCGCCCATGGTGACGGGGTTGTCGGTCAGCGGGCGCAACGGTGTACCTCCGGTGATTCCGGTACGGCGGCGGGCGAATCCCCCTTTCCCGCCGCGCCCGCGCACCCAAACGCCGCCGGGTGCGTAGATCCTCTGGTCACACCGGCGGTCGCCGACGAGCGGGCGCCGCGCGGCCGGTCAGACCTCGGCCGCCGCCGGCTGCGCGGCGGCGGCCGGCGCGCTCTCGCGCGGCGTCCAGCGGATGCGCGTCGCGCACACCGAGACCAGCAGCGCGGTGGCGGCCACGGCGGCCATGCCCCAGACGAGCCCGCTGCCGTTGGCGATGAAGCCGATCACCGGCGGGCCGGCCAGCAGCCCGGTGGTGCCCATGGTGGCCACCACGGTCAGCGCGTCGGAGCCGTTCTTGGCGGCGGCGACGTAGACGCACGGGGTGACCGCGGCGATGCCGAGGCCGACGCAGGCGAAGCCGAGCAGCGCGGGCACCACGCCGCCGGTGACCAGCGCCAGCGCGAGTCCGAGGCCGGCCAGCGCGCTGCCGACGCGGACGATCCGCCCGTCGCCCCAGCGGCCGCGCCACCCGTCGGCGAAGATCCGCGCGAGCACCATCATCGTGGAGACCACCGCGATGCCCATCGGCGCCACCTCCGCGGAGGCCTTGGCGACTTCCTTCATGTACAGCGCCGACCAGTCGTTCATCGCGCCCTCGGTGACCGTGCCGAAGACCATCGCCGCGCCGAGCCACAGCGTCGCCTTCGACGGCACGGTCCAGCGGCGCTTCTTCCGTCCGGCGTCCGCGCCCGCCCCGGCCGGGGAGTCGGCCGCGCCGTCGGCGACGATAGCGGCGTCAGCGGCGTCCGCGCCCCGCGAGCCCTCGGCGTCCGCGCCGTCCGCGTCCGCCGTCCCGCCCGCCGCCTCCTGCGTGCCGTCCTCGGTCAGCAGCCCGGTCCTGGCGTAGCCGACCAGCAGCAGGAGCAGCGCGGCGGCCACGCCGAAGTGGACGATCAGCGTGGACGTCGCGGCGTTCATGCCCGACGCCAGCAGCGCCGCGCCCAGCGAGCCGCCGCTGAAGGTGGCGTGCAGCTTGGCCATCGCGTTGCGCTCGTAGGCCACTTCGAGCGCGGCGCCCTGCGCGTTCATCGCCACGTTCAGACCGCCGACCAGCGCGCCGTCCACGAGCATCACCGCGAGCGCGACCGGGTAGTCCGGCAGACCGGACATCGCGAGCAGCAGCAGCGCCAGGCACGTCGCGGAGCCGAGCGCGAGCCGCCGCGAGCCGAGCCGCCGCATCAGCAGCGCGACCAGCGGGAAGGTGCCGACCGCGCCGATGCCGGTGGCCATCAGCAGCAGGCCCACCTCGGCGGCGCTCAGGCCCAGGTCGGACTTGATCGCGGGCAGCCGCGACGCCCAGGTGGCGTACTGGAAGCCCAGCGAGCAGAACAGCGCGGCGGTGGCCAACTGCCCCCGGCGGAACGGATCGTCGACGCGCAGCATCAGGCGCCCCCCACTTCGTCTGGTGTCGGTGTGCCGGCCGTCCGCAGCGGCAGGGACATGTACACGGAATCCGGGCCGTAGCCGCCGGAGTCGACCGCGCCCTCGTGCGCGCGGAAGCCGGCGGCCGACCAGAAGGTGTGGCTGCCGCCGACGGCGACCAGCGAGATCCGCTCGAACCCCTGCCGCGCCGCGTCCGCGGTCAGCCGGCCGAGCATCCGCCGGCCCAGCCCGCGCCCGCGCAGGTCGGCGGCGATCACCAGGTCGTGCAGGTGGAGGTTGGCCGAGCGGAAGACCGTCTGCTCGCCGCGGCTCAACTCCGGGTAGGCGGAGGGCGGGTAGGGCAGCGCGAGCAGATAGCCGGCGGTGCGCCCGCCGACGTCGAGCGCGAGGCAGGTGTCCGGCGAGGCGCGGACCTTGGACTCCAGCGGGGCCCGGCCCTCGCTGATGCCCAGCGGGGTGTACGCGGCGGCTTCGAGCGCCACGATGGCGTCCCAGTCGCCGTCCGCGATACGCCGGACGCGCACGCCGGGCTCGGCGCGCGCGCCCCGCGGACTTCCGTCGTGCGTGCCGCCGGCGCCGTACGAACCGCTGTCCGCGCGGCCGTTCACACCGCCACCCGCGCCGTCACCGCCGGCCCTTGCCTCGCTTGCCATCTACGCGCCCCCGTCCTCGTCGCCGCCCGGGCCGGCGGCCCGGTCAGCGGCCTCCTCGTCATCGCGCACGCACGTCCAGGGCAGCGGGCGAAAGCCGTTGAAGCCCTGGGTCATGTAACTGACCGCGTACGCACCGCTGGACAGCACCCACACCGGGTCGCCGGAGGCGAGGCCCGCCGGCACCCGGACCGGGCGGTGGCCGCTCGCGTACGCGTCGTCGCTGTCGCAGGTGGGTCCCGCGACGGTGACGGGCACCTGCGGGCCGTCCGGGTCGTAGCCGGGGAAGACCAGCCGGTACTGCAGCGCGTCCATCTCGTACAGGCCGTTGAACTTGCCGCAGCTCAGGTACAGCCAGCGCTCCGGCTCGCCCGAGGCGGTGTTGCGCACGGTCAGCCGGGCCACGTGGGCGCGCACCGCGCCGTGGTCGGCGACCAGGTGCCGGCCGGGCTCCACGACGAAGTCCAGCGGGCGCCCGGCCGCCTCGCGGCAGCGCTGCATGCCCTCGCGGATCACCGCGAACATCTTGTCCAGCGGCGGGTCCAGCGGCTCGCCGCGCCGGTCGAGGTAGCCCAGCGCGGGCAGCCCGCCGCCGAGGTCGAGGTAGCGCAGCGCGATGCCGCGCGCCCGCAGTTCGCCGATGCCCTCGGTCAGCAGGTCGAAGGCCCGGCACCACGCGCCGGCCGTCATCTGCTGCGAGCCGACGTGCACCGACAGGCCGGCCTCCAGGCCGGCCGCGCGGGCCTGTTCGAGCACCTGCACCGCGTCCGGCACGGTGCAGCCGAACTTCCCGGTCAGGCCCCACAGCGCGCCGCCGCCGTCGGTCGCCAGCCGGCAGAACACCCGAGAGCCGGGGGCGTGTTCGGCGATCGCGGCGACGTCCTCGCGGCTGTCGGTGGCGAAGTCGCGGATGCCCAGGCGGTAGGCGCGCGCGATGTCGGCGTCGGACTTGATGGTGTTGCCGTAGTGGATGGCCCCCGGCGGCACACCGCAGCGCAGCGCCTGTTCGATCTCCTCCAGGCTCGCGGCGTCGACGCCGCTGCCCTTGCGGGCCAGCGCGTCCAGCACCTCGTCGACCGGGCAGGCCTTGAGCGCGAACCGCACGGCCACGCCCGGCAGTTCGTCCAGCAGGGCGGCGTACCGCCGCTCGATCCCGGTGAGGTCGAAGACGATCCGGTCCTCGCCGGCCGCCGCGAGGGCGGATCGGAGCGCGCCGTCGGTGAGTCCCGGCATGGCGGTCGTCAGCATGGCGGGGCGTCGGTCCGTACCGCGGTGGCCTTCGCCGCGCCGACCAGGGCCGGCCAGACCTCGGTGAGCAGGGCGAAGTCCTCCATGGCGCGCCGGGCCTCGTCCAGCAGGCGTTCCCGCCGGTCGGCCAGGGACCGCGCGAACAGCGCGTACCTGCCGCCGAGCCGGCGGTAGGCGCGGTCCACGGCGTCCAGCCGCAGGACGTTGTCGCCGGTGTCCAACCGGCTGCTCTCCCACAGCAGTTCGGCCACGGCGGCGGTACGCACCCGGCCGTCGGCGTCGAGCAGCGAGGCGCCGGCCTCGGCCATCCGGTCGTAGACGACGTTCAGGTACAGCATCGACAGCAGGAACTTCACGAACCGCAGGTGGTACGCGGCGAATCCGGCGTCGGTGCGGCGTTCGCCGGTGTAGTAGTTGACGATGTCGCGGTTGTGCAGCACGCCGGGCAGCGTCGCGTCGTACACCAGGTGGATGAGGAAGTAGTCGCTGCCGATGGTGTCGGTGGCCGGCAGCAGCGGCACCTGCTCGTGCACGCCGTGGAAGGCGATGTTGCACATGTCCACCCGCATCGGGTCGACCAGGGTCAGCGTCGCGCGGTCCGCGGTGAACGGCGTCGTGCCGGCGCCGCGGAAGGAGTCGGCGGCGAACTCCCGCTTGCGCGTGGCCGGCCAGTCGAACGGCGCCCACAGGCCCACGACGTCGTGGTAGGTGTCCGGGTCGATGCGTTCCATCTCGGCGATGTCGACGGACATCTCGCCGATGAAGGAGGCGCCGACCAGCGACACCGTCTTGTCCAGGTGCCGCGGGTCGAGGTCGGTCGCGGTGACGTGCGCCGCCGCCTCGCGCGCGGGCCGGCCGATGGTGGCCAACTCGTGGTGGATCGGGTACACCGTCTCGCCGCCGACCCGCTGGTAGCGGCTGTCGGAGTCGCGACGGTGCACCGAGGCGCAGCCGAGCGCGGCGGCGATCAGGAACGCGCGGTTGGTGCAGGCGCCGTAGGACAGCCCGTCGGGCAGCATCAGGTCCAGCAGCAGGTCGGGCTTGTCCGCGCCGGAGCGGGTGATCGCCCGGCGCAGGAAGTCCCGTTGCTCCGCCTCGCCGAGGTGGTGCTTGACGACGTTGTCATGGCGCGGCAGTTCCCGCACGAGCGCGGCGTGCTCGGCCCGTACGGCGTCCGCGCACGAGTCGAGCACCAGCAGGTGCACCTCGGCGCCGAACCGCTCGGCGGCGTAGGCGGCTTCCTCGTGCAGCGCGGTGATCGCCTCGGCGCACGGCCGGTTGGTCGGCAGAGCCAGGCAGATGCGGCGCATGGCTACGCCCCGGCCGGCTGCTCGGCGTTCCAGGACGTCTTGCCGAGCAGCTTCTCGCCCAGCTCGGTGAGTTCGGCCCGACCGTAGCGCAGCGACTCGTGCTTGTCGGCGTCCCCGACGAGCGTGGCGTTCCAGTCGGGGGTGGACAGCGTGCGCCAGGACTCCACGCGCGAGCGCCGCAGTTCCTCGTGCGACTCCAGCGCGGGCATCATCGCGATGTACTGCGCCGAACGCACGCCGTCCGCGGACAGGTTGGGGGCGACGCCGTGCGCGAGGGCGCCGTTCCAGATCAGCAGGTCGCCGGCCTTGAGGTCGGGGCGGACCACCGGGAACTCGTCGGGGTCGGTGTTCGGCCGGATCGGGTCGCGGTCGGCGGGCTGGCCGGCCTTCCACTGGTCGAACCTGTGGAAGAGCTCGGGCGAGCACTGGAAGCCGCCCATGTCCGGCTTGGTGTCGGCGAGCGCGATGATGCCCTGCACACGCTGCGGCAGGTCCTCCAGCGTGGTGTCGATGTCCCAGTGCAGGCGTATGTCGAAGCCGCGCTCGGTGGGCGCGATCAGCGCGCGGTCGCGGGTCTTGACGTTCGGCGGGTTGAGGTTGAGCCGGTCCAGCGTCACCCACAGCTCCTCGCAGTCCCAGACGTCCACGAAGGCGTCGTAGACCCGCTGGGTCTGCCGGCTGTTCCAGATCAGCTGGTGGTGGTAGGCCTCGACGAAGCCGTAGATGTGCAGCTCGCGTTCCAGGTCGGAGCGGAACTCCCGCTCCTGGTACCAGGTTTCCGGTCGGTCGGGGTCGAGTCCCTGGAAGTCCCAGGCGAAGTCGAGCAGTTCGCCCGCGGCGGCGGCGGGGATCGCCTGCTCGACCACCACGTAGCCGTATTTCTGCCAGAAGGCGAAGTCCTCGTCCGACAGGACGCGCAGCTTTCGCGTCTTACGGAGATCGCGCAGCGCAGTGGGGGCGAGATAGGTCTCGCCGTCCGCGCTGAAGTAGGGGATTTCCGAGGCCGCTCGGTAAAGACGATCAGGCGCTGACAACGGTCGCTCCAAGGTTCGGATCAGCTTCCGGGGCAAAGCCATGGAGACCGGCGCGGCGCACGATTCGGCGTGTACGCTGCGGTCGGTGCGCGAGAAATCACGCACGGCAATGGGTATCGGCGTCGAGGCGTACCAGCGCCTGGCGCCACGGCTGTCGCTCGCTCAACTCGCGTCCCCCTAAACTGGACTAGACCAGATGGCCGTGTCAAATGGCCGGCGTGCACCCGACTGTCGAACGATCGTACGGGGCAGGGGAATTGGCGGGATTCCGTTGACAATGAGCGGGAATTCGGTCGCGGTAAGCAAGTGGCCAATCACCGGCGGTGACTCATTGCGGCACGCCTTGACACTCAAGATCGGGCTGGGTCACCATCCATTTGGTCTGTACCAATCTGCGGGAAAGGCCCTACACGATGTCCGGGTTGACGTCCGCCGGTGCGCAGCGCGCAGCCGGACCCAGTGGTGCCGCGCACAGTGACGGCGGCCTGCGCCGGCTCGCGCTCTCCGTGCTGCAGCCGGGCTTCGTCGGCACGCAGGCGCCGGACTGGGTGCTGCGGGCCATCGGCGAGGGCCTGCAGTCGGTGGTGCTGTTCTCCCGCAACATCGCCTCGCCCGAGCAGGTCGCCCGGCTCACCGCGCAACTGCGCGCGGAGAACCATGAGTTGATCATCGCGATCGACGAGGAGGCGGGCGACGTCACCCGCATCGAGTCGGCCACCGGGTCCAGCCGGCCCGGCAACTTCGCGCTCGGCGCGGTCGACGACCCCGAGCTGACCGCGGCCGTCTCCCGCGACCTGGCACGCCAACTGCACGCCGCGGGCGTGACGTTGGACTACGCGCCCAGCGTCGACGTCAACTCCAACCCGGACAACCCGATCATCGGCGTGCGCTCCTTCGGCGTCGAGCCGGAGCGGGTCGCGCGGCACGCCGCGGCCTGGGTGCGCGGGCTGCAGTCCGGCGGCGTCGCCGCCTGCGCCAAGCACTTCCCCGGCCACGGCGACGTCGCGGTGGACTCCCACCACGGCCTGCCCGTCTACGACGTCGACGCCCCGACGCTCAGGGCCCAGGCGCTGCCGCCGTTCCGCGCCGCGATCGAGGCCGGCGCGCGGGCGATCATGAGCGCGCACCTGCTGGTGCCCGCGCTCGACCCGGACCTCCCGGCCACCCTCAGCAGCCGCCTGCTCGGCGGCGTGCTCCGCGACGACCTCGGCTTCGATGGCATGATCGTCACCGACGCGATCGAGATGGCCGGCGTGACCGAGCGCTACGGCATCGGCGGCGCGACCGTGCGGGCCGTGGCGGCCGGCGCGGACGCGGTGTGCGTCGGCGGGGAGCACGCGGAGGAGGGCGTGGTCGAGCTGCTCACCGGGGCGCTGGTGGAGGGGGTGCGGGGTGGCTCCGCGGGTTCGGGTGCGGCTTCGGGTTCGGCTTCGCCTTCGAGCGGGGGCGCGGGGCGCGGTCCGGGGGACGGTGCGGGGCGCGGTGCGGCCGGGCTGACCGAGGAGCGGCTCGCCGAAGCGGCGGGCCGGGTGCGGGAGTTCGCGGCGTGGTCGGCGGGGCTCGCGCGGGGTGTGCCGGTCGACCCGGTCGGCGGCGACATCGGCTACGTCGCGGCGCGGCGCGCGGTGCGGCTGGCCGGGGCGGCGGAAGGGGTGCTGCCGCTGGCCGCGCCGCCGCACGTGGTCGAGCTGGTCCCCTCGACGAACCTCGCGATCGCCAAGGAGACGCCGTGGGGGGTCGCGGCGCCGCTGCGCGAGCGGCTGCCGGGGACGACGTTCGTGCGCGTGCACCACGAGGAACTGGTGGCGCGGCCGGGGGTGCTGGACGAGCACGGGCTCGCTCCCGCGGTGGGGCGGCCGCTGGTCGTGGTCGTGCGCGATGCCGCGCGGCTGCCGTGGATGGGGCGGGCGTTGGCTTCGCTGGCGGCGGCGCGGCCCGATGCGATCGTGGTCGAGATGGGTCTGCCCGAGGATCCGCGCGCGGGCGCGGTCCGCATCTTCACGCACGGGGCCACGGCGGCGTCCGGAGTTGCCGCAGCCGAACTCCTCACCGGCTGACCCCGCCCCCCCTCACCGTCCCGCGCGCACCCCGCGCACTGCGTGACCGTGACGCTGGGCGTTGCCCCGGCCGGGTGCGCCGCGTTGCGTGCTCGGGCCGAGGTCGCCCCGGGGGTGACTCTCCCCAGCCTGGCGGCTGGGAGGTGCCCCCACGGACCGCCCCCTCGGGCCGCGAACGCGCCGCACGTCGCGTCATCAGGGGCGCGGGGAACTGCGCGAGCAACCCCAGCGGACCCGCAGCCGGGCACGGCGAGCACGGGGCAGCCGGGATCTGCCGGACGGGGCGATCGAACGGTTCCACGCGGCCTACCGCCCGGCCGCCGACGCCGCGACCCGCTGACCTCCGACGCTGCCCCGTGCTCGCGGTTCCCGACCGCGGGGTCGTGCGTGGTGTGGGGGGGTACCTCCCGGGTCACGCCGACGCAGCGCATCCGACCTGGGCGGCGCCCTGCGTCGCGCCGGCCCGGCGCGTCCGGCCGGGCACGGCGCACCGCCGGGGGCTATGCCGTCAGTGCTATGGGGGGTGGGTCGGCCGCCGGAGTCGGGACGACCGCCGCCGGCACCACGTCCACGGCCGGCGTCACGGCGTCGGCACCGCGCGCCACGAGTTCCGCGCCGCGCGTCACGACCTCCGCCGCGGACTCCGTCACCGCCACGCGGATGCCCAGCCGCGGCGCCGGGAGGGCGCCGGGGTCGCCGTGGAGGAGGAGGCGCACCGCCGCCCAGGGGAGGTTCAGACCGGTGAAAGCTGTCTGGAAGAGACCTGCGGACGGCCGGGGGTTGGCCTCCAGGAGGACCGGTTCGCCCCGGTGGTGGCGGAGTTGGACGTTGGAGAGGTACGCGAGGCCGAAGTGGGCGACCAGCCGCTCGGCCACCGCGGTGAGCGCGGGATCGTCGAGCAGCAGCCGGTAGCGTCCCTGCTTGGCGCGCGCCAGCGCGGCCAGCACCCGTCCGCCCGGCGCCGAGAGGCAGTCCACGCTGACCTCCGGCCCGTCCAGGTAGGGCATGACGAGCAGCTCGGGCACCGACTCGCCCTCGTCCGCGGCGCGTTGCAGCGCGCCCAGGACCGCGGGCAATGACACCCGGGGCGTCGGCGCGGCCAGCAGGTCGCGCAACCGCAGCGGCCGGTCGTCCAGCACCCGGAAGCCGAACGCGCTGAACTCGCCCGCCGGTTTGAAGCAGACCCGATCGCCGTCAGCGCCCAACTCCGCGACAGCCGCGGCGAATCCGGCCGCGTCGCGGACCAGCCGCCACGGGGGGACCGGGACGCCGGCCGCCCGCGCGGCCTGGTACGTCCGGTTCTTGCTGGTGAGGACGTCCACCGCGGCGGGCGGCGAGCTCATCAGCCGGGTGCCGAGCGCGGCGAAGGCGTCCGCGTGCGGGGCCAGGGCGGTCAGCCGTCTCGGCGGGATCAGCACGTCGATGGCGTGCCTGCGGCAGAAGTCGAGGGCGAAGGCGGCGTAGGAGTCGTCGCCGACGTGCCGCGGCTCGGCCTCGGCCACCTCGCACGCGGACAGGGCGGGGGCGTCCCGGTCCACGTTCGTACCGTATATCCGCACGTCGGCGGCGTCGGGGTTGTCGCGCAGCATCCGCATCACCTGGGTCGAGGCGACCCCCGCGCTGCTGAGCCAGATCCGTAGTGCTATCGCGGGCTCCTTGGGGTCCGGGACCGCCGGTGACCGCCGGCGATCATGTGTGAGCGGAATCTAGTACGAATCGGTGACGTCCAGGTTTCGCACGCGCGTCAACCGGCCAGGGCGGCGCGATGACGGCAGGTTGGAGTCATGTCCCATCGGTGCGCGGTTCGGCTCCGCGTCAGCCGGAGCCCATACCCTCCTTCGTCATGGACATGAACGACAGACACGATGCCGACCGCGCCGGTACGGCCGCCCCGCGCGCCCGCACCGGCGCCGACCCGACCCCGGCCGCGATCGCGCCCCCCGCCGTCTCCCGGCGCGGCGTGATCGTCGGCGCGGTCGCCGCGGGCCTGGTCGCGGCCGGCGCCGGGACGGCCGCCGCCGCGCCGGACCGGCAGGGCGCGGGAGCGGGGAACGCCGGCGGCCCGGCCCGCGGGGCGGCGGAGGGTCCCGCGCGCTCCGGGCCGCCGCGTTTCGAGCCGCCGCGCTACGACATCGCCGTGCCCGGCGAGTCGCTGGTCAGCCGCAGGACGGACCTGCCGGTGGCGCCGGGCATCGCGCTGACCTCGTTCGACCTGTTCGGCCGCACCGGCTGGCTGCGCGTGCACGTGCTGAACGCCGACCTCGCCGACGGCGCCGTCTCGGTGGACCTGGTCGCCACGCAGGTCAGCCGCGCGCAGCCGCTCGCGCAGGCGGCGAACGCCCAGCACGCGGTGGCCGCGGTCAACGGCGACTACTTCGACATCACCGAGACCTACGCGGCCGAGGGCCCGGAGATCCAGGGCGGACAGCTGCGCAAGGGCACCACCGCGCACACCACGGTCGCCGCGATCGGCGCGGACCGCGTGGCGCGCCTGGCCGACCTGGTGCTGACCGGCACGGTCACCCTCGCCGGTACGGCCCGGCCGCTCGCCGCCCTCAACTCCCCTTCCGTGCCGGCGGACGGCATCGCGGCGTACACACCGCTGTGGGGGCCGGGCGACCGCACGCTCATCCAGGACGCGGGCCCGTACACCGAACTCGTCGTCTCCGGCGGCCGGGTGACCGCGGTCAACAGCCGACTCACCGACACCGCCGTGCCGTCGGACGGCCTGGTGGTGCTCGGCCGGGGCGCCGCCGCGGCCCAACTGGCCGGTGTACGGCCGGGGGACGCGGTCACGGTGGCGTTCGCGCCGCGCACCGACGCCCCCGTGGACCTGCGCACGGCGCTGGGCAGCGGCGCGGTGCTGGTGAGGGGCGGCACGGCGGTCGACTTCCCGCCGAGCACCGGCAACGACACGCCCAAGCCGCGTACGGCGATCGGCTGGGCGCAGGGCGGCCGCCGGCTGCTGCTGGTGGCGGTCGACGGCTCGGCGAACTTCTCCGCCGGGCTGAGCTTCGACGACACGGCCACGCTGCTGGTGCGGCTCGGCGCGTACGAGGCGTTCATGCTGGACGGCGGCGGCTCGACCGAGATCGTGGCGCGCACGCCCGGCGACAGCGCGGTGGGCGTGGTCAACACGCCCTCGGACGGCGCGGAACGCCCGGTGCCGGACGGCGTCGGGCTGTTCGCCCGGACCGGATCGGGACGGCCGCGCGGCCTGGACGTACGGCCGGCCGCCGACCGGGTGGTGCCGGGCCTGACCGTGGACGTGGCGGTCGCCGGCTACGACGAGACGTGGGCGCCGGCCCCGCTGGGCGGCCGGCCGGTGGCGTGGTCGGCGTCGCCGGGCTCGCTCGGCCGGGCCGAGGACGGCGTGTTCCGGGCCAGGCGGCCGGGCGCCGGCGTGCTGCGGGCGCGGGCGGGCGAGGCGAGCGGCGAGAGCGGCCTGCGGGTCGTCGGCGAACTGCACCGACTGGCCTTCACCGAGCGGGCGTTGACGATCGACCCGGGCGCCACCGCGCACGTCGGCCTGACCGGCGCGGACGCCGACGGCTTCGACGCCCCCGTCGCGCCGCGCGATGTCGCGCTCGACTACGACAAGAACGTGCTGACCGTCGCCGAGGGCCCCGGCGGCGCGCTCACCGTCACCGGCGCCGCGGGCGCCGCGGGCCGGACCGCGACGGTCACCGCGACCGTGCAGGGCGTGACCGCGCGGCTGCCGGTCACCGTGGGCCTGGTGGACGTCGCGCTGGCCGCGTTCGAGCCCGGCGAGACGTGGACCGCGACCGCCGCGCGCGGCACCGCCTCGGTGGGCTACGTCGACGCGGCCGACCGGCCGGGCGCGGCGGCCGGCAACCACGCGCTGCGCCTGACCTACGACTTCACCGGCCAGTCCGGCACCTCCGCGGCGTACGCGGTGGCCGGCCCCGCGCCGTTCACGCTGCCGCCGGGCGCCAAGCGGCTCGCGCTGTGGGTCAACGGCGACGGGCAGGGGCACTGGCTGCGCGCGACGGTGACCTCGCAGGGCACCACCAACGTGCCGTTCACCTTCGCGCTGACGGTGGACTGGACCGGCTGGCGGCGGGTGGTCGGCGACCTTCCCGCGGGCTTCTCCGACCCGGTCACGCTGAGCCGCCTCTACATCGCCGAGACCTCGCAGACCAACAAGAACGCCGGGCGGCTGGACTTCGACCTGCTCGACGCGCAGGTGGGGCAGCAGCCGGACGCCACCGAGCCGCCGATGCCCGACCCGTACGTCGTGGAGCAGGGCGAACTGCCCGCGCACCGCTGGACGTTCGCGGTCCTATCCGACCTGCACATCAGCGCCGCGGCGGGCCTCGACTCGTTCTCCGGGCGGCAGGCGGTCATCGCGCTGGACCAGGTCGTGGCGAGCCGGCCGGACTTCGTCCTGATCAACGGCGACTTCGTGGACAACAACAACCCCGAGGACTTCGAACTCGCCGTCGGGCTGCTGCGCGACCACGTGCCCGCCGACCTGCCGGTCTACTGGACGCCCGGCAACCACGAGGCGGGGCTGTCCTCGACCGGCGGCCTGGACGCGTTCTTGGCGGTGACCGGCCGGCCCAACCGGCAGGTGGTGGACCACAAGGGCACCCGGTTCATCCTGCTGGACTCACACACCGGCGACATGCGCACCTCCGACTGGGACCAAGTCCCCGCGTTGCAGCAGGAGTTGGCGAAGGCGGCGGCCGACCGGTCGGTGACCGGCGTGGTGGTCTCCTTCCACCACCCGCTCAAGGACCCCTCGGGGGCGGGCGCCTCGCAGCTGTCCGACCTGCTGGAGGCGGACCTGTTCAAGCGCTGGCTCGCGGACTTCCGCGAGCAGTCGGGCAAGCCGATCGCGCTGTTCAACGGGCACGCGCACACCGCGGCGGTGACCCGCTCGGACGGCGTGCTGGAGGTGAACACGCCGGCCGTCGGCAAGACCCCGTACAGCTCACCCGACCAGGGCGGCTTCTTCGGCTGGATGCACGTGGCGGTCGACCCGCGGCCGGCGCGGGTACGCGCAGGGCAGCCGAGCCCGGAGACCCGCGAGTGGCTGCGGGCGGAGAGCAGGCCGCTGATCGACGGCATCGAACTGGCCGCGCCGGACCGGCTCGCCCCCGGCGCGTCGGGCACGGTCGCGGCGACCGGCGTGACCAGTGAGTTCGGGCTGCGCTTCCCGTTGCGCTTCCCGGCCAGCGTCACCTGGTCGGGCAGCCGCGGCCTGGTGGTGGCCGCGGACGCCGACCAGGCGCGGGCCGCGCGGCGCTCCCCGGGCACCCTGGCCGTCCTGGACCTGGCGGCGGGCACGCTCGCCGCGGTCCGCCGCGGCCGGGTCACCCTCACGGTGGCGTCCGGCGGCCTGACGGCCACGGCGCGGGTCGTGCTGGGCTGAGCGGCGGCGGCCCGGACCGAGCGTCCTGGACCGGGCCGCGCCCTCAGTGGTACGCGTGGACCACCGCGTGCCCCTTGCCGCGGCCGATCATCCAGCGGTTGACGGGTGTGGTGACGACGAACGCCAGCGCGAGCGACGCCGCGAGGGAGCCCCAGAACAGCGCGTCGGCCAGGCCCGCGTCCAGCGCGCCCGGGACGGCGGCCACGAAGCCGTTGTCGATCAGCTCCATGACCCCGATGGACACCGTGTCGGCGGCCAGCGCGACCTTCAGCGCGGCCCGCAGCGGCACGTCGGCGCGGAGCACACCGCGCATGGTGAGCGTGTAGCCGAAGACGAAGGCGAGCGCGACGGACAGCACGACCGTCGCGACGTTGCCGAGCCCCGCGGCGGTGCCGATGACCATGCCGAGCACCTCGCCGATCGCGCACCCGGTCAGGCAGTGCAGCGTGGCCTGCGCGGCCATGCGCCACGACGCCGCCCCGCCGTGACCCGCGTGACCGGCGTGCGCCGCGTGTCCTCCATGGCCGGCGTGCTCGTCATGCGCCGCGTGACCGGCGTGCTCGTCATGCGCCGCGTGTCCCCCATGGCCGCCGTGCTCGTCGTGCGCCGCGTGACCGGCGTGACCGTCGTGCGCCGCGTGCCCGCCCCGCACGTCCTGCTCGCCGTGTCCCGCGAGCCCCGCGCGTCCCGCGCGCTCGTCCCGCGCGAGGACGCTCCCGCGTTCCGTCGCCTCCCGGCGGTCTCGTTCCATGACGTCCCTCCTCGCCGTACGGGTGCCCCGGTATGCGTCAACCACATACCCCGGGGGGTATTCCCGCACCGGAAACGTACCCCCCTCGCCCCCGCGCCGGAGGCCCCCGGCGGGAGCCGTCAGCGGGGCCGCGCCCCCTGCACCCGCAGGAACCGCAGCACGCTGGTGCGCAGCGCCTCCCGCAGCTCCTCGTCGGAGAGGTCGACCAGATCGCGCAGGATGTCCGGCAGCGAGGCCACCGCGTGGAAGGCGATGCGGTCCGCGCCGCTCGGGGCGTCGCCGAACAGCAGCCGCATCGCGCGCTCGCGCAGCGCCGCCGCCTCGCTGTCCAGCAGGTCGTGCCGCTTGCCGCGGTCGAGATCGGGATCGCTCGCCGCCATCACCGCGTAGACCCGGTTGGCCAGCAGGAATTCCACGTAGCCGTCGACGATGTGCTCGACCCGGGCACGCCGGCCGCGCAGCGCCTCCGCCTCGTCGAGCAGCGTGGCGAGCTGCTGGATGCCGGGCTTCATCACCGCGTGCAGGATGTCGCCCTTGGCGCGGAAGTGGTAGTAGACCGCGGCCTTGGTCAGGCCCAGTTCGTCGGCGATCGACTGCAGCGAGGTGGAGTTGTAGCCGCGCTCCTCGAACAGCCGCTTCGCCGTGTCCACGATCTGCTGTCTGGTCTGTTCCGCCTGCACCGCGCGCGAGGACAGGCCCCTGACAGGACTGGACATGAGCGGCACCCTCCTTCGCGACGCTCCGCAGCATACAAGCCGGGCGACAGCCGCAGCCATGGTTCGACCTGCCGCGTTCACCCATCTGTCGGCAAGTGACTCACCAGACATCGGCTAGCGACTTACTTGACCATCGGCTAGTGAAAGCTTAGCGTCGGACCACGCCAGAGGGCTCGCTCTGCATCCGCACGGCCGTGGAGATATCTACCCATGTCAACATTTTTGTACCGCCTTGCCCATGCCGCGTACCGGCGCCGGCGGCTGGTCCTGGTCCTCTGGCTGGTCGCCGCGGTGGCGGCCATCGCCGCGGCGCAGGTGAGCGGCGGCAAGACGGACGACAACTTCACGATCCCGGGCACGGAGTCGCAGAACGCCGCGAACGTGCTGAGCGCCAAGCTCCCGGCCTTCAGCGGCGGCCAGAGCAGCGTCGTCTTCGCCACCGCCCACGGTTCGGGCGCCGGCCGGCCGGCGCGAAGATCACCGACCCGGCGCAGAAGGCCGCGATCACCTCGGCCATGGCCCGGGTGCGGACGGTGCCGCAGGTCTCCTCGGCCGTCGACCCGTTCACCGGCAAGCTGGTGTCGGGCGACGGCACGGTGGGCCTCGGCCAGGTGCAGTGGTCGGCGAAGGCCACCGACGTCAAGGACGCGAACCTCGACGCGCTGAAGGCCGCCATGAAGCCGGTGCAGGCGGCCGGCGTGCAGGTGGAGTACAGCGGCAGCGTCTATCCCGGCTGGCGCACCCAGATCTCCGAGGTGCCCGAACTGGTCGGCCTGGTCGTCGCGTTCGTCATCCTGATGATCACCTTCGGCGCGTTCGCCGCGGCCGGCATGCCGATCCTCAGCGCGATCATCGGCGTGGTCACCACGCTGATGGGCATCACGGCGGTGGCCTCGGTGATCACCATCGCCTCGGCGTCGACGACCGTCGCGCTGATGCTCGGCCTGTCCTGCGGCATCGACTACGGCCTGTTCATCCTCTCCCGGCACCGCACCAACCTGCTGAACGGGATGACGCCGGAGGAGTCGGTGCCGCTGGCCGTCGGCACCGCGGGCAGCTCGGTGGTCTTCGCCGCGCTCACGGTGGTGATCGCGCTGTGCGGGCTGACCGTCGTCGGCATCCCGTTCCTGACCGTGATGGGCCTGGCGGCGGCCGCGTCGGTGACGGTCGCGCTGCTGATCGCGCTGACGCTGCTGCCGGCCGTGCTGGGCTTCGCCGGGATGCGGGTCGCGCGCTTCACCCGGCTGCCGCTGCTGGGCGCGCGCTCGGAGCGGGTGGCCCGCCGGTCGGCCGCCGACCCCGACTCCACCGCGGGCGCCGGCTGGGCGCGCTTCGTCGTACGCCACCGGGTGCTGGTGCTGATCGCCGGCGTGGTGCTGCTCGGCGCGCTCGCGATCCCGGCCGCCGACATCAGGCTCGGGCTGCCCAGCGGCGCGTCCAAGCCGACCAGCGACACCCAGCGCAAGGCGTACGACCTGACCACCGAGGCGTTCGGCGCGGGCTTCAACGGCGCGCTGCTGGTCGTGGCGGAGAACGCCGACACCCCCTCGGACGCCCAGGTGATCGCGAAGCGGCTGGCCACCGTGCCCGACGTGGCGAAGGTGACGCCGCTGGCCGCGCGGAACGACGTCGCGCTGATCCGGGTGGTCCCCCGCTCGGGGCCGAACGACCAGGCCACCGCCGACCTGGTGCACAAGCTGCGCGACGACCGGGCGTCGCTGGAGGCGGGCACGGGCACCCACATCCTGGTCGGCGGCACCACCGCCTCCAACATCGACGTCTCCTCGAAGCTGTCCGGCGCGCTGCCGGTCTTCCTGATCGTCGTGGTGGGACTGGCGTTCGTGCTGCTGACCTTCGCCTTCCGGACCATCCTGGTGCCGGTCAAGTCGATCCTGGGCTTCCTGCTGTCGATGGCCGCGGCGCTCGGCGCGCAGGTCGCGATCTTCCAGTGGGGCTGGGCCGGCACATCTTCGGGATCACGCCGACCGAGACGATCAGCTTCCTGCCGATCATCATGCTGGCGATCATCTTCGGACTGTCCAGCGACTACGAGGTGTTCGTGGTCTCCCGGGTGAAGGAGGAGTACACCAAGAACGGCGAGGCCCGCCGCGCGGTGCGGCGCGGCACCGGGCTGTCCGCGCGCGTGGTGACCGCGGCGGCGCTGATCATGTTCTCCATCTTCGTGGCCTTCATGGTCACCAAGGACCCGACGATCAAGGCGATCGGCTTCAGCTTCGCGGTCGGCGTCTTCCTCGACGCGTTCGTGGTGCGGCTGACGCTGGTGCCCGCGGTGATGGCGCTCGTGGGGGCGCGGATCTGGTACCACCCGCGCTGGTTCGCCCGCCGCGTCCCCGACCCGGACATCGAGGGCCACCGCCTGGAGCTGCGCCTGGCCGACGGCACCCTCACCCCGGCCGGCGCCCAGCCGGAACAGGGCGCCCGGGTGCCGTAGGGCGGGGGCGCGGCGCGGCGCCGCCCCCCTGGGCGGCGCGGCGCCGCGCAGATCTCCCCAGCAGCCGACTCTCCCTAGCAGCCGGCCCGGCGGGCGGGCGCGGAACGCGGGCGACGCGCCGGAGGCGTCACCCGGACGGCCGCGCGCCGGGCGCGAGGGGGGCGGGGCGGGCGCAGGGTGGGGGCATGCGGCCCGACCCGGTGAGGGCGCCCGCCGCCCTCCTGGCGCTGGCCTTCCTCGCGACCTGCTGCGCACCCGCCCGCCCCGCGCACGACGCGCACGGGGGCACGGTGGCGCTGCGCCCCGCCTCGCTGCGCCCGGTGATCGTCGGCCGGGCGGCCTGGCACGCGGACGAGAAGGCGGTGCACGGCAAGCCGCTCTACGACCACCACGTGCGGGCGGTCTTCGTGCACCACACCGACAACCCGAACGGCTACGACTGCCGGCACGACGTCCCGGCGATGCTGCTGGCCATGCAGGAGCGGCACATCCACCTGCTGGACTGGGACGACCTCGGCTACAACTTCGTCGTCGACAAGTGCGGCACCATCTACGAGGGCCGCGGCGGCGGTGTGGACCGCGACGTGCGCGGCGCGCACACCGAGGGCTTCAACACCGACACCGTGGGCATCGCCGCGCTCGGCAGCTTCGGCGCGGGCGAGCCGGTGCCGGCGCCCATGCTGCAGGCGATCGCCGAGATCGCCGCGTGGAAGCTGGACCGGGACGTCGACCCGGCCGGCCGGGTCAGGCTGGTCTCCAGCAACGACCAGAGCCGCTACCCCAAGGGCACCGCCGTCGAGCTGAACGCCGTCTCGGGCCACCGCGACGTCTACGAGACGACCTGCCCCGGCGACGCGCTCTACGCGGCGCTGCCGTGGATCCGCGCGACGGCCGCGCGGCTGCGCCGGCAGGTCACGCTCGCGGCGGTGAACTGAGAGCGGCGAGGGCGCGCGGCGCCCGGGACACGGCCGGCCGCGCGCCGCCAGGTCGGCGCAAAGCGCGGTGGACAGCGGGCAGTTCAGCGAGGGTTAATCGGGGGAGGGCGGTTCCGCGCGGGACCGCGGGGCGCGTACGGGGGAAGGCGGGTGGGCCGGGTGAGCGGCATCGGCGGCAGCGGCGGCGGCTTCGGCAAGGGGAGCGGCCTCGGCGGCGGCAGCGGCGGCTTCGGCAAGGGGATGGACCGGGGCGAGGTGCGGGTGAAGTGGGACCCGAGCCCGCTCGGCGAGCCGGACACCGACCTGGACATCATCGCGGGGCCGTACGAGGGCCCGTACCGCGGCCCCTACACCGACGGCAGGTCCGGCGGCGCGCCGGCGTACCTGGTGCACTACGACAGCCGGTCGCCCGACGGCACGATCTGGCTCAACCACGACAGCCGGACCGGCAAGGGCCTGGGCTGGGACGAGGTGATGACGCTCCAGCTGGGCCGGCTCAGCGAGCGCTACGGCCGGGTCGTGGTCGGCGTCGCGATCCAACAGCGGCCGGTGCGGCGGCTGTTCGCCCGGGTGGCGGGACCGGCGTACCAGGTGGTCGCGGGCTACGACGTGCTGGCCGAGGGCGACTTCGCCGCGGTGGCCGACGCGACGGCCGCCTCGATCGCGGAGTTCGTCCGCGCGGAGTCCGGCGCGTGGGAGTTCCGGCCGGTGCTGCGCGGCTTCGACGCCGACCCGGACACGTTCGCCCGCACGATGGGCGACGGCCTGGAGTGAGGGGGGCGTGAGACGGGGCGTGAGGCGGGAGCCGTCACGCCGGGCCGGCGTGACGGCTCCGGCGTGACAGCCCCCGGTGTGACAGCCCCGGTGTGACCGGCTCGGGCGTGACCGGCCCTCGCGCTCAGGCCGCCGCGCTCAGCCGCTCGACCTCCGCCGCGGTCAGCGTCAGGTCGGCCGCGGCCGCCGAGTCGCGCGCGGTCTCCGGCCGGCTGGAGCCGGGGATCGGCACCACGACCGGCGACAGCGCGAGCATCCACGCCAGGCACACCTGGTGCGGGCTGACGCCGTGCGCCTGCGCCACCTCGGCGAAGGGCGCGAAGGACGAGCCGAGGCCGCCGGCCCGGGTGATGCCGCCGAACGGGCTCCACGGCAGGAACGCCACGCCCAGCTCGTCGCACAGCTCCAGCTCGGGCTGGCTGGACCGGAAGGCCGGCGAGAACTGGTTCTGCACCGAGGCGAGCCGGCCGCCCAGCACCTCGTTGGCCTCCCGGATCTGGTCCGGGTTCGCGTTGGAGATCCCGGCCTGCACGATCTTGCCCTCGTCGAGCAGCTCGGCGAGCGCGCCGACCGACTCGGCGTACGGCACGCGCGGGTCGGGCCGGTGGAACTGGTAGAGACCGATCGCCTCCACGCCCAGCCGCTTCAGCGACGCCTCGCACGCCTGCTTCAGATACTCCGGCCGGCCGTCCTGCGTCCAGGAGCCGTCGCCGGGCCGCAGGTGGCCGCCCTTGGTGGCGACCAGCACGTCCCGGCCGCGGTCGTGGGAGGCCAGCGCCCTGGCGATCAGCTCCTCGTTGTGTCCGACCTCACCGGCCTTCAGGTGGTACGCGTCCGCGGTGTCGATGAACGTCACCCCGGCGTCGAGCGCCGCGTGGATCGCGGCGATCGACCGGGCCTCGTCCGGCCGCCCCTCGATCGACATGGGCATGCCGCCGAGGCCGATCGCGCTCACCTCGACGGTACCGATACGACGGGTCTGCATGGTTTCCGTACTCCTCTGTCTTCGTGGGCCGTCGTGGGCACCCCTGTGCCCACGTGTGCCCCGCGTCCGCCCCGCGACTCCCCCGCCCCTCCGGTCGCGGACCGCACACACGCTTCCAAGCTTCACTCCACGAGGGCCGGAACGTCCAACGGGTCCCCGACAGGGCCAATCGGGTGATCAGATCGTCACACCGCGCGTTGGTCGCAGCGACCGCCGGAACGGCTGGTCGAATGGCGGTACCGGCCCTCCTCTCCGCGAGGGTGTTCCGCCCCCGATGTCCTTGCTGTCATGACCACGCCCAAGGACCCACACCTTGGAGGCACTCCATGCACCACCGTCCCTCCCCGCGTCCGCGCCCGCCGGCGACGCGTCCGCTGCTCGGATTCGGCGCGGTCCTCGGCGCGATCCTCGCCACGCTGACCGCGCTGCTCGCCGCGCCCGCCCAGGCGCGGGGCGCCGGCGACGCGATCGGCGTCCCGCGCACCCACACCGGACTCGCCCACCCCGAGCGCGACTGGCTGGGCTCGTCCGTCGCCGCCCACGAGGGCCGCTCGACCGGCGGCGACAGCGTGACCGCCGCGGCGAGCAGCGTCCCGCGCACCCCCGGCTTCGACGTCAGCAACTGGCAGGGCAAGGTCGACTGGAACGCCGCGTACAAGAAGGGCGCCCGGTTCGCGTACATCAAGGCGACCGAGGGCACCACGTACAAGGACCCGACCTTCAACGCGAACTACACCAACTCCTACTACGCCGGCTTCATCCGCGGCGCCTACCACTTCGCCCGCCCGGACAGCTCCGGCGGCAAGGCCCAGGCCGACTACTTCGTCTCGCACGGCGGCGGCTGGTCCAAGGACGGCAAGACGCTGCCGCCGCTGCTGGACATCGAGTACCCGGAGGGCGCGGCCTGCTACGGGCTCAGCCAGAGCCAGATGCGCGGCTGGATCAGCGCGTTCCTGACCGAGGTGCACGCCAAGACCACGCGCTGGGCGACGATCTACACGACCACCGCGTGGTGGAAGAAGTGCACCGGCAACACCTCGCTCTACTCGGCCAACCACCCGCTGTTCATCGCGCGCTACGCCTCCACGCCCGGCACCCTGCCGGGCTGGCCCTTCTACTCCTTCTGGCAGCACGCCGACTCCGGCACCTTCCCCGGCGACCAGGACTACTTCAACGGCCCGATCTCGGGTCTGCGGAACCTCGCGAACAACGAGTGACGTCACGGCTGTCGTGCCCGCGCGCCGTCCCCGCCGGCTGGGGGGCGGCGCGCGGGCGCGCGGGCGGCGGGATGCGTGTTCGGCGCGGTGCGCGCGCGTTCGGCGACGCGCGCACGGGGCGGAGTGCGCGCGGGGCGGAGTGCGCGCGTCCGGCTCAGGAACGCCTCAAGTGGCGTGACACGGCGCCCGGTCGGGCCCGAAGCTTGAGCCGGGGAGCGCGCGGGGGCGCGTTCGACGACGGTGGGGGGACGCAGTGCAGAGGGACGGCAGCGGGACCGTGATCGTGTGGGTGGTCGGGCTGTTCGTGGTGCTGGTCGTCGTGCTGGCCCTGGCACGGGCGGCGCAGGGCCGCGGGCGCGGCGGGGGCCGCCGCGGCGGAGGCGGAGGCGGCAGCCGGCCCTGGGACCCGCCCGGCCCCGACCTGCCGGACGCCCCCTACCCGCCGGACTCCGGCGCCGCCGACAGCGGCCCCCGGCCCGACGGCGGACCAGGCCACCACGGGCACGGCGGCGGTCACGGGCACAGCGGCCACGGAGGCCATGACGGAGGCCATGGTCACCACGACCACGGCGGCGGTCACGGCGGCTTCGACGCGGGCGGCGGCCACCACGGCGGCTTCGACGGCGGGGGCGGGGGGTTCGGCGGCGGCTTCGACGGCGGGGGCGGCGGCCACCACGGTTGAACCGGATAACGGCGCCCAGGGGTTCAGACGGACCGCAGCGCCCGGGGGCGGGGCCCGGAGGCCGCGCGGGCTCGGCGGCTACCAGCCGGTCAGCAGCAGGTGGTTGACCAGCAGCTCGGCGAGGGCCTGGAGGGCGAGCCACGCGCGATGGTCGCGGCGCGGCAGGAACGCCGCGGTCGCCGGCAGCCAGAGCGTGAACGGCAGCCAGATCCGTTCGGTCTCGGCCTTGCTCATCCCGGACAGGTCCGCGGCGACGATCGCCAGCAGCAGCGCGCAGGGCACCACCACGGCCGCGGCGGCCCGCGGGTCCCCCGGCGGCCACGGCAGCCGCCGCGCCCACGGCGCCCGCCGCGTCCACCGGTCCTCCGCGGGGCGCAGGGCGCGGGGGGCCGCGGCCAGGACGCGGCGCAGGCCGGCCACGGAGGCGAGGCCCGCGGCGGCGACGGCCGCGGCGAGGTCGCCCCAGATCCAGTACGTGTACGGGCGGACGCCGCCGTAGCCCTGGTAGTAGCGGGTGCGCAGCAGCCCGTACGCCTGCCACCAGTCGAAACCGGCCAGGCTGAACGCCGCGACGACGACCGCCGCGCCCGCCAGCGCGTACGGCACCGGCCGCGCGCTGCGGGTGCACAGCAGCACCGCGGCGGCCGGCACGACGAGCAGCACCAGCCCGTACGAGAGGTACGCGCAGGCGCCGAGCAGCAGCCCGCCGCAGAACGCCGCGAGGGCGGCGGGGACGGCGGGGACGGCGGAGGCCGCGGCCCCGCGCGCGCCGGGCCGGGCCGGCCGGGGGACGGGGGAGGCCGCGGCGGCGCGAAAGCGCGTGCCCGCGACGGCCAGGAGCGCGAGCGACCACGCGGCGACACCGGCGAAGTAGCCGTCGGCGGAGACCCCGGACCAGACCGCGCCGGGGGCCAGCGCGAGGAAGGGCGCGGCGGCGCGGGCGCGGTCCTCGCCGGTGAGCAGCCGCAGCGTCAGCAGCGCGGCCGGCACGACGGACCCGGCCGCGGTGATGCAGAAGGCCGCGCCCCACGCGCCGCCGCCGAGCCCGATCCGGTCCAGACCGACGAAGGTGAGCACCGCGCCCGCCGGGTGGCCGGCGATGTGGGTGGGCCAGTGGTCGGGCGAGTTCAGCAGGATGTGCCGGTGGAAGTCGCGCAGCGTCGCGCCGACGCCGTCGCGCTCGAACCGCGGTACGCCCCACAGGTATTCGGTGGAGTCGGTGAGCCGGCCCGCGACGCCGCGCTGCCAGCCGTCGATCAGCGCGAGCGACCACGTCCAGGCCATCGCCGCGGCCCACGCCGACCAGGCCAGCGCCCGCCGGCCGAGGCGTTGCGCGAGCCCGGGCCCGTCAGCCGGCGACCAACGCGGCCACGACGACCGCGGCGGGGGTGCCGGGCCCCGCGTGCGGACGCCACCACGCCTCCAGCGGCGGCCACGGCGACCGCAGCGCGTAGCTGTCGCGCTGGAGGTACGCGCCGACCCCGGCCGCCGCGGCGAACAGCAGCAGCCCGCAGACCGCGGCGGCCACGTCGTACCGCCGCCCGCGCCGGTCCCGCGGCTCCCCGGTCCCGTCGCCGGCCCCGGGCACGAGCAGGGGCACGGGCGGTACGGACGCGGCCGCCGGCACCGCCACCGGCTCGGGCGCGGGAACGGTCACCGGCTCGGGCGCGGGAACGGTCACCGGCTCGGACGCCGCGCGCGGGTCCGGCGGGGGCGGGGGCGACAGGGAGGGCGGCTGCGGGGAACTCACCCGGTCACCGTAGGCAGCGCCGCGGGCGCGGACCCGCGCCGCGCCCGGGACGTCAGACTTTCGTCATGAGTCGGTCCGGCGGAAAGCCCCCCGCGCCGACCTATCGTCGCGACCCATGGACGCTCCCCCACCACCCCCACCCGACCCCGACAGCCCGTCCCCCGACCAGCGATCCGCCACGCCCCGCGGCCCCGAACCCGACACGACCCGCGGCACGCCCACGGGCCCAGGCCCGGACGGTGACGCGACCCGAGGTACGTCCGCGGACCCCGACCCCGAGGGTGATGCGACCCGCGGCACGCCCACGGGCCCAGGCCCGGACGCCGACACGACCCGCGGTGCCGACGCGGCCCCCGCGCCGGACGCCGGATCAGCCCCCGCCGCGGATCTCGGCGCGACTCGCCGCGCCGACGCGAGCTCGGGCCCGGGCCGGGACCCCGACGGTGGGCCGGAAGCGCCGGACGCGCCGGAAGCGCCCGACGCCGCGGGGGGCCCGCGCGCCCCGGGCCCCGCGGCCGGGGCGGCCGAGCGCCCGGCCGACAGCCCAGCCGGCCGCCCGGCTCTCCGCCCGGCTCTCCGCCCGGCGCGGAGCCGGCTGCGGCTGCCCGCCGGCCCGTGGCGCAGTCCGATCCGCGGTCCGTGGCTGACCTCGGTCTTCGGGGTGGTGCTGCTGGTCGGACTGCCGGTGGTGTTCGTGACCGGCCTGCTGTCGTACGCCGCGTACAACCCCGATCTGTCGGCCGTGAACGACAAGACGCCCGGCAAGGGCCTGCTCGGGTTCTACCTGTTCGCATGGCCGACCCACCCGTACTGGCTGTACCGGGTCACGCAGGGCGTGCACGTGACGCTCGGCGTGGTGCTGGTGCCGGTGCTGCTGGCGAAGCTGTGGTCGGTCGCGCCGAAGCTGTTCACCATGCCGCCGGTGCGCAGCGCCGCGCACGCGCTGGACCGGCTGTCGCTGCTCCTACTGGTCGGCGGCGGGCTCTTCGAGTTCGTCACCGGCCTGCTCAACGCGCAGCTCGACTACCTCTTCCCCGGCTCGTTCTACCCGCTGCACTTCTACGGCGCCTGGGTGTTCGCCGGCGCGCTCGCCGCACACGTGGCGCTGCGGCTGCCGCGTACCGTACGGGCCCTGCGCAGCCGGGACTTCCGCGCCGAGCTGCGCACGCCGACCGCGCGCACCCGGCCGGAACCGCCGGACGACAGCGGGCTGGTGTCCGCGCACCCGGCCGCGCCGACGACCTCCCGGCGCGGCGCGCTCGGCATGGTCGGCCTCGGCTCGCTCGCGCTGTTCGCGGTGACCGCGGGGCAGAGCATCGGCGGGCCGCTGCGGCGCACCGCGCTGCTCGCGCCGCACGGCCGCGACCCGGGCTCCGGCCCGAACGGCTTCCCGGTCAACAAGAGCGCGGCGACCGCGCACGTCCGGCCGCAAGACACCAGCGAGGGCTGGCGGTTGACGGTACGCGGCGCCGGCGCGGGCGACCCGGTCACGCTCACGCTCGACCAGCTCCGGCAACTCCCACAGCACCGCGTGGCGTTGCCCATCGCCTGCGTCGAGGGCTGGTCGACGGAGAACCAGCACTGGGAGGGCGTGCGGCTGCGCGACCTCGCCCGACTGGCGGGCTACGGCGACGGCGACGGCGCCGAGCCGCCGGGGGTGTTCGTGGAGTCCGTCCAACTCGCCGGCTCCTTCCGCGCGGTGGCCCTGCGCGCCAACCAAGTACGCGACCCGCGCTCGCTGTTGGCGCTGCGCGTCAACGGCGCGGTGCTGTCCCACGACCACGGCTACCCGGCCCGGATCATCGTCCCGAACGCGCCGGGCGTGATGAACACCAAGTGGGTACGCCGCCTCACCTTCGGAGCACACACCTTCGGGGAGCGGGCATGAGCGCGCGCGAGCAGGGCTCCGGCGGACCGGAGCGGAGGTCCGGCGGACGCGGCGCGCGGGCCGTACGGGTGTTTCGCTCGCTGTACGGCGCGTCGCCGCTGCAACTGCTGGTGCTGCTCGCCTCGTTCGCGCTGTGCGGGTACGCCGCGGCCAAGCTGCTGGAGGGCGACTGGCGCGGGATCGTCGAGTGGTTCGTCGGAGCGGCGCTGATCCACGACCTGGTGGTGGTGCCGCTGTACGGCGGCACGGACTGGGTGCTGCACCGGCTGCTGCGGGCGCGCGGCGACGCGGCCGGCACACCGCCCGCGCCCGACGCACCCGACGCACCGTCCGCGCCCGACGCACCCGACGCACCCGACGCGCCCGACGCACCGCTCGCGTCGCCCGCGTCGCCGTCGCCCGTGCGGCTGGCCGTCCTGCACCACATCCGCGTGCCCGCGTTCGTCTCGCTGCTCCTGCTGCTCGTCTACTGGCCGCTGATCTCGCGGGACTCGGGGCCGACCTACCGGGCCGCGACGCTGCTCTCGCCGGACGTCTTCCTCGGCCGCTGGCTGCTGATCACGGCCGCGCTGTTCGGCGCGTCCGCGCTGCTGCTGGGCCTGCGGCTGCTGCGCCTGCGGCGGCGCGGCGCGCGGCTCGCTGGCGAAGGGCGGGGAGCGGGACGGGCCGGAGCGGGGCCGCGGTGACGACGCCGCCCTCACGGGTGAATTCCTTACGAACCTGTGGCGTCCGCGTTCCGATGCGCTCACGCAGGGTCAACGCCTCCTAGGGTCGCGGCATGCGCGTACTCGTCACAGGAGGCGCCGGGTTCATCGGCTCCCACATCGTCGCCGCGCTCGCGGCCGGCGGTCACGAGCCGGTGGTGCTCGACGCACTGCTGCCCTCCGCCCACCCCGGCGCCGGCCCGGGCCCGCACCCCGAGCCGCCGCCCGGGACACTCCCGCCGGCGGCCGCGGGCGCGCGGTGGTTCCACGCCGACGTGCGGGACGGCGAGGCCCTCGCGGTCGCGCTGCGCGGCGTCGACGCGGTGTGCCACCAGGCCGCGATGGTCGGCCTCGGCAAGGACCTCGCGGACGCCCCCGGGTACGTGGCCTGCAACGATCTCGGCACCGCGACGCTGCTGGCCGCGATGGCGGCGGCGGGGGTACGGGACCTGGTGCTCGCCGGCTCGATGGTCGTCTACGGCGAGGGCCGCTACGACTGCGCGGCGCACGGCCGGGTGGCGCCGGGGCCGCGCAACCCGGCGGACCTGGCGGCCGGCCGGTTCGAGCCGCGATGTCCGCGCTGCGGCGGCGAGTTGGCGCCCGGACTGGTCGCCGAGGACGCGCCGGCGGACCCGCGCAACGTCTACGCGGCGACCAAGCTCGCCCAGGAGCACCTGGCGTCGTCCTGGGCGCGTGCGACCGCGGGCCGCGCGGTCGCCCTGCGCTACCACAACGTCTACGGGCCGGGCATGCCGCGCGACACCCCGTACGCGGGCGTCGCCTCCTTCTTCCGCTCCGCGCTGGCCCGCGGCGAGGCGCCCCGCGTGTTCGAGGACGGCGGCCAGCGGCGGGACTTCGTGCACGTACGCGATGTCGCCGCGGCCAACGTGCTCGCGCTCGAAGCGGTGCCGGACCGCGCGCCCGGCTCCTTCCGCGCCTACAACACCGGCAGCGGCGCCCCGCACACCATCGCCGACGCCGCGACCGCCTTGGCCACCGCGTACGGCGGTTCGGCCCCCCTGATCACCGGCGAGTACCGCTTGGGCGACGTCCGCCACATCACCGCCTCCAGCGCCCGCCTGCGCGCCGAACTCGGCTGGCGCCCGGCCGTGGACTTCACCGACGGCATGACCGAGTTCGCCCGCGCCCCCCAACGCCCGCCGGCAGCACGGGGGTCCGCGGCGCCGACGGAGCCGACCGGGGGCGCGACCGCCGCGCGGGCCTCGGGGGCCGCGACCGCCGCAACCGCCGCGCGGGCCGCGCGGAGCGTCATCACCTCGGCGGGGAGGCCGGCATGAGCGCGACGCCCGGCAAGGCGCGGGCATCTACGCCCCCGGTCCCGGGAAGCGACGCCGGTGTGGGGGCCGTTGCGGACGTGGTGCTGCCGTGTCTGGACGAAGTCGAGGCGCTGCCCTGGGTGTTGGCGCGGATTCCCGAGGGGTGGGGCGCGATCGTCGTGGACAACGGGTCCTCGGACGGCTCGGGCGAGGTCGCGGCGCGGCTCGGTGCGCGGGTGGTCCACGAGGCGCGGCGGGGCTTCGGGGCGGCGTGTCACGCGGGACTGCTGGCCGCGCGCGCGGAGTTCGTGTGCTTCTGCGACTGCGACGCCTCGCTCGACCCCGCGCTGCTCGTGGACTTCGTCCGCGACGTGGCCGACGGCGCCGCCGACTTGGTGATCGGGCGGCGCCGCCCCACCGCGCGCGGCGCATGGCCGCCGCACGCCCGCGCGGGCAACCTCGCCGTCGCGCGCATGCTCCGCCGCAGAACGGGCCTGCGCCTGCACGACATCGGCCCGCTGCGCGCCGCCCGGCGCACCGCGCTGCTCGGCCTCGACGTCGCCGACCGCCGCAGCGGCTACCCGCTGGAGACCCTGGTCCGCGCTGCCGACGCCGGCTGGCGGGTCACCGAGCACCCCGTCCCGTACCACCCCCGCACCGGCGCCTCCAAGGTCACCGGCACCTGGCGCGGCACCTGGCAGGCGGTCCGCGACATGTCCGCGGTCCTGGCCGCCCCGCCGCGCGCGCCCCTGCCGTCCCCCGGCCGCACCGTCGGTGAGGCGGCACCCGCGCGGCCCGGGAGCGACCCGGCCGCCGTGCCCCGTCCGGCGGAACCGGACCAGGCCGCAGCGGAAGGCGCCGAGCGGCCGTCCCGCCCGACCTCCGCCGCGCGCACCGCGGTCCGCGCCCCGGCCGCGCCCCGGCACGCGGGGACGAACGGCACACCCGCGCCCGCCGCGTCCGCAGCACGCCCGGACGGCACGCGTCCCGACGCGCGGACCGGCCCGCACAGCGGTCCGCGCGAACCCGCCGGGGCCGGCACGGACCGTCCCGGCGCCGCGGCGGCAGGCGGCGCGACCTCGTCCGCGGTCCCCGGCGCGGGGGCTCGGCCGGGCCCCTCGCTGACCGGTCGGACCGGCCGCGACGCAGGCGGCGCGCTCCGCACGCGCGGCGGCGGGGCTGACGAGGCGATCGGGGGGACGCGG
>NZ_JAYMGI010000001.1 GCF_035825295.1 Actinacidiphila sp. DG2A-62 | reverse complement strand
GGAGGAGCGGTGAACGAGTACGGTCTGCGCGGCCGCCGGCCGCGCCGAACGAAGATCGTCGTGGAGGACACGCAGCCGCTGGACTTCCAGGCGTTCCACACCCTGTACCGGGGCGACTATGTCCGGTGGGCGGAGCTGTACCTCGGCTCGCGCGCCGATGCCGAGGACGCGGTCGACGGCGCCATGCTGGAACTGCTGGCGCAGTGGGCCAAGGTGCTGGAGCAGGCCGAGCCGGCGGCCTACGCCTGGTGGCTGGTGAAGAACCGCGTCAAGGACGCCGCCCGCGACCGCGACCGCCGGCAGAAGATGGCCGACGCCATCTTCGCCACCCGGTCGCTCTACGAGAACGTCGTCGACCCGATCGGCGAACTGGAGACCACCATGGCGCTCTGGCAGGCCATCGACGCCTTGCCCGAACGCCAGCACGACGTCGCCCTCATGCGCCTGGCCCTGGGCCGCACCACCCGCGAGACGGCCGGCGTCCTCGGCATCACCGAGGCCACCGTCCGCTCCACCCTCCGCGATGCCCGCCGCCGCCTTGCCGAGGCCCTCGGCTACGACCTGAAGAAGGGACACGACGATGCCCGCAACGTCGATTGACCAGCTCCTGGCCAAGGCGAGGCTCATCTCCCCGGCCTACACCCGCGAGGAACTCGCAGCCGCCCAGAGCCGCCTGGCCGCCGCGGCGACCGAGCAACTGCTGTCCGGCGCCCTCACCTTCGACGACGCCACGGCCCCCGACCTGTGGTCCGACCCGCCCCGCCCGACTCCGTGGGAGCCCAGCACGCACTGGGGCGCCTACGCCGACGCAGAGTCCCGCGAGCGCCAGGAGTCGGCCGCCGCCCTCCAGCACATGTGCAAGATCGTCATCAGCCAGCCCGACGCCCTGCACACCATGGCCACCTTCGTCAGCAGCTCCAGCGGCGCCGGAGGCGACCCCAGCCGGATACTCGAACCCGACGGCGCCCGGGTCCTGGCCTGCGTCCTGCACCTGGCCGACCGCGAGGACAGCGCCCGCTTCTGGTGGCAGTTCGCCGCCGGCGCCGACGACCACGCCGCGAAGTTCTGCCTCGTGCTCCACCACCTCGCCCTGGGGAAAGCCAGGAAGCCCACTGGTGGCAGCAGCAGGTCCCCGAGCCCGGCCGCCGCATGTGGACCCGCGCCATACGCAACGGCCACCAGGCCCGCGCCGGGAACGTCCTGAACATCATCGCCCGCCTCAAGGACGTCCCCGAGGCCGCCAACGCCGTCGTGGTCTACGTCAAGGAGAACGTCCACTTCGTCGACGACGACGTCGACCTGCCCCTGCCCGCGGACGGCTTCGCCGCCCGCATAGAGGAGATGACGACCGTCGTGTGACCAGGGGGCCAGCGCGACCGCCGGACGCCCTGAGGCGGAGCCGAAGTAGGAGCGCCGCGGGTGCATCGAGGCGGCGCCCCGTACCGGCCCGGCTACCGCCACGCCGCTGACAGGGGCAGGGCGGTCGGAAGAATCTGACGGCCGCCGGGCCGGTCGCGGTGCTCCCGTGCCTGCTGCGCCGGTGCACGGGTATCGGCTTGGTGCACCGGTGTCGGTGGTGGTTCGTATGCTGCGGCCATGCCCGAGACCGGAGATCACAAAGACCCTCTTGACCTGCACAATAAGCTGGCCGCGCTGGAGGCGTAGCGGGCCGCGGACGCCGCCTGGGAAGCCGTGTCCACCTACCGGAAGCAGGTGGACACGGCCCGCCGAGCCGATGCCGCGGGGCCGGAGGAGGGCGGGGGAGTGCCCCCGCTGCGGCCGTGGACCGAGCAGGAGGACCAGGAGTTCGCCGCGCTGCACGCGGCTGCGGCCGCCGCGGGCGAGGCACGGGCTCGGGCCTTGGCGGAGGCCGGTCTGACCTCCACCTACGAGGTGGAGGTGGAAGTGCGCAGGCACGCCCGGGAGGCGGCGGCGGATACGGCCGGCACCAGTTCGGCCGGAAATCAGCCGCGCTGAAGCCCGGCGCGGATCCGGTTGTCCGAAAATGATTCATCGGTCATAAACCACCTTGACCATGCACGTGCAGAATGAGAGCGTCTCGGGTGTCTTCGCACATAAACGGAATGCTTGATTCATTTTCAGGGGAGGGGTAATGGCGTTAGCTAAATTCAGGTGGCTGTTGTTAGCGACTGGTCTGATGATGCTGGCGTTCGTCGGTCTTGCCACGCCGGCGCATGCCGGCAGCGCAACGGGCCAAGGCGTGACGGTCGTCAACGCCGGTGAGCTCTCGCCGAGGGCGCTGGCAGACGTCGCGAAGGCTGCTGCCGGAGCGCCGGCGGGGACGAAGGTCCACGCGGTGAAGCTCACTCCGACGGTTCACTACGACAGCGAGGCGCAGCCTGACAACGCCACCAAGTGCATCGGCGACACCTGCCAGAAGCTGGTCGGATCGGGGCTGCGGGTCGACTCGTGGACCTCGTACACGCGGCAGTACGTCGGAACGGTCTGCGACGTGACCGCGACCTTCCGGTACAACGTGACGACCAGTGATCCGGGCGTCTGGGACGTCGCGGTCTTCCCCGGCTGCGAGACCGCTCCGGGCGGCGACGGCTACGTTGCCTGGGGCAGTGACAACGTGGGCCCGGTCACTTTCAACGGCACGACGTACGTGAACGTCGCCTGGTCCTCGGGGTTCAGAACCACACCGAACGCCGAGATCCACGCGTAGCGTGACCCGCGTGTCCTGCCTTCCGTGCATGATGGAGGCAGGACACGCTCATGCCTTCCCAGGGGAGATGCAGTGCCTGAATCCTCTCGCCGCCTTACGGCTACCGTTGTCTATCCGTCGAGGAGGCAACGGTTCTTTCACGCAGCCAGGAGAATCCCAGGCGTACGCCACATGTATTTCTGGATTGAGGCCAACGTCGGCAGGCGATAGCGCCCACCCCAGGCTGCGCGGGCTATCCGCAGCCTCTGACCTCCACCTACGAGGTGGGGACCGAGGTGCGGGCCGTGCGGGCCGCGATGCCCACCCCGCCCGTCTCCGGCAGCGCGGCCGCGAACCGGAGGGCTGCTGGTCGTCCCGTACGACTTCTCGCTCAGCTTCTTCTCCGCGCCGGTGACCGAGGCCGGAGGCGCGACATCGACGGCCCCGGCCCGGCTGGTCCCGAAACGGACCTCGATCGACTGGACGACCAGCAGCCCTCCGGTTCGCGGCCGCGCTGCCGGAGACGGGCGGGGTGGGCATCGCGGCCCGCACGGCCCGCACCTCGGTCCCCACCTCGTAGGTGGAGGTCAGAGGCTGCGGATAGCCCGCGCAGCCTGGGGTGGGCGCTATCGCCTGCCGACGTTGGCCTCAATCCAGAAATACATGTGGCGTACGCCTGGGATTCTCCTGGCTGCGTGAAAGAACCGTTGCCTCCTCGACGGATAGACAACGGTAGCCGTAAGGCGGCGAGAGGATTCAGGCACTGCATCTCCCCTGGGAAGGCATGAGCGTGTCCTGCCTCCATCATGCACGGAAGGCAGGACACGCGGGTCACGCTACGCGTGGATCTCGGCGTTCGGTGTGGTTCTGAACCCCGAGGACCAGGCGACGTTCACGTACGTCGTGCCGTTGAAAGTGACCGGGCCCACGTTGTCACTGCCCCAGGCAACGTAGCCGTCGCCGCCCGGAGCGGTCTCGCAGCCGGGGAAGACCGCGACGTCCCAGACGCCCGGATCACTGGTCGTCACGTTGTACCGGAAGGTCGCGGTCACGTCGCAGACCGTTCCGACGTACTGCCGCGTGTACGAGGTCCACGAGTCGACCCGCAGCCCCGATCCGACCAGCTTCTGGCAGGTGTCGCCGATGCACTTGGTGGCGTTGTCAGGCTGCGCCTCGCTGTCGTAGTGAACCGTCGGAGTGAGCTTCACCGCGTGGACCTTCGTCCCCGCCGGCGCTCCGGCAGCAGCCTTCGCGACGTCTGCCAGCGCCCTCGGCGAGAGCTCACCGGCGTTGACGACCGTCACGCCTTGGCCCGTTGCGCTGCCGGCATGCGCCGGCGTGGCAAGACCGACGAACGCCAGCATCATCAGACCAGTCGCTAACAACAGCCACCTGAATTTAGCTAACGCCATTACCCCTCCCCTGAAAATGAATCAAGCATTCCGTTTATGTGCGAAGACACCCGAGACGCTCTCATTCTGCACGTGCATGGTCAAGGTGGTTTATGACCGATGAATCATTTTCGGACAACCGGATCCGCGCCGGGCTTCAGCGCGGCTGATTTCCGGCCGAACTGGTGCCGGCCGTATCCGCCGCCGCCTCCCGGGCGTGCCTGCGCACTTCCACCTCCACCTCGTAGGTGGAGGTCAGACCGGCCTCCGCCAAGGCCCGAGCCCGTGCCTCGCCCGCGGCGGCCGCAGCCGCGTGCAGCGCGGCGAACTCCTGGTCCTCCTGCTCGGTCCACGGCCGCAGCGGGGGCACTCCCCCGCCCTCCTCCGGCCCCGCGGCATCGGCTCGGCGGGCCGTGTCCACCTGCTTCCGGTAGGTGGACACGGCTTCCCAGGCGGCGTCCGCGGCCCGCTACGCCTCCAGCGCGGCCAGCTTATTGTGCAGGTCAAGAGGGTCTTTGTGATCTCCGGTCTCGGGCATGGCCGCAGCATACGAACCACCACCGACACCGGTGCACCAAGCCGATACCCGTGCACCGGCGCAGCAGGCACGGGAGCACCGCGACCGGCCCGGCGGCCGTCAGATTCTTCCGACCGCCCTGCCCCTGTCAGCGGCGTGGCGGTAGCCGGGCCGGTACGGGGCGCCGCCTCGATGCACCCGCGGCGCTCCTACTTCGGCTCCGCCTCAGGGCGTCCGGCGGTCGCGCTGGCCCCCTGGTCACACGACGGTCGTCATCTCCTCTATGCGGGCGGCGAAGCCGTCCGCGGGCAGGGGCAGGTCGACGTCGTCGTCGACGAAGTGGACGTTCTCCTTGACGTAGACCACGACGGCGTTGGCGGCCTCGGGGACGTCCTTGAGGCGGGCGATGATGTTCAGGACGTTCCCGGCGCGGGCCTGGTGGCCGTTGCGTATGGCGCGGGTCCACATGCGGCGGCCGGGCTCGGGGACCTGCTGCTGCCACCAGTGGGCTTCCTGGCTTTCCCCCAGGGCGAGGTGGTGGAGCACGAGGCAGAACTTCGCGGCGTGGTCGTCGGCGCCGGCGGCGAACTGCCACCAGAAGCGGGCGCTGTCCTCGCGGTCGGCCAGGTGCAGGACGCAGGCCAGGACCCGGGCGCCGTCGGGTTCGAGTATCCGGCTGGGGTCGCCTCCGGCGCCGCTGGAGCTGCTGACGAAGGTGGCCATGGTGTGCAGGGCGTCGGGCTGGCTGATGACGATCTTGCACATGTGCTGGAGGGCGGCGGCCGACTCCTGGCGCTCGCGGGACTCTGCGTCGGCGTAGGCGCCCCAGTGCGTGCTGGGCTCCCACGGAGTCGGGCGGGGCGGGTCGGACCACAGGTCGGGGGCCGTGGCGTCGTCGAAGGTGAGGGCGCCGGACAGCAGTTGCTCGGTCGCCGCGGCGGCCAGGCGGCTCTGGGCGGCTGCGAGTTCCTCGCGGGTGTAGGCCGGGGAGATGAGCCTCGCCTTGGCCAGGAGCTGGTCAATCGACGTTGCGGGCATCGTCGTGTCCCTTCTTCAGGTCGTAGCCGAGGGCCTCGGCAAGGCGGCGGCGGGCATCGCGGAGGGTGGAGCGGACGGTGGCCTCGGTGATGCCGAGGACGCCGGCCGTCTCGCGGGTGGTGCGGCCCAGGGCCAGGCGCATGAGGGCGACGTCGTGCTGGCGTTCGGGCAAGGCGTCGATGGCCTGCCAGAGCGCCATGGTGGTCTCCAGTTCGCCGATCGGGTCGACGACGTTCTCGTAGAGCGACCGGGTGGCGAAGATGGCGTCGGCCATCTTCTGCCGGCGGTCGCGGTCGCGGGCGGCGTCCTTGACGCGGTTCTTCACCAGCCACCAGGCGTAGGCCGCCGGCTCGGCCTGCTCCAGCACCTTGGCCCACTGCGCCAGCAGTTCCAGCATGGCGCCGTCGACCGCGTCCTCGGCATCGGCGCGCGAGCCGAGGTACAGCTCCGCCCACCGGACATAGTCGCCCCGGTACAGGGTGTGGAACGCCTGGAAGTCCAGCGGCTGCGTGTCCTCCACGACGATCTTCGTTCGGCGCGGCCGGCGGCCGCGCAGACCGTACTCGTTCACCGCTCCTCCTCCCCGGCGTGCTCACGGCGGGAGCGGACCAGTTCCGAGGCGCCCGTGCGGACTCCCGCCGCCAGGACGCGCCTCACCAGGCGCCGTACGTCGGGCCCGTAGGCCCGGGCGACAGCCGCCGCGGTGAGCACAGCTTCGATCTGATGGTTCGTCACGGGTTCGACTGGTCCTCTCGTTCGAAGGGGAGCGCCTCGTGACCCCGTGTGCACTCCGAAACCGCAATCGCGCGGTCCTGAATACATAGCGTTCGGAAGTGGCCGATCGTGCAGCCCAATCCGAGGGGGTAGCCGCACACAGAGTTACCGACTAGTCGGTTTGACAACGTTGCGTGATGATCACGAAGGGAGAGGTCTAGTCAACAGCGAGTCACCCACCAGGGAGGACGCCCCGGAACCGCCCACTCCGCCCCGGGCGACACGCCGGTCGCCGACAGGGCCGCACACCGAACAAAGTGACGAAGGACACAGCGTCAGGAAGTGTAAAACAAAAGCCAGTTACTCATGCACATCGGTCAAACAGGTCAGACGCACGCGACGACCCGCGGCCCGGCACAGCCGGACACAGGCCGACGACGCGCCCGACCGGGACCGGCCAGGGCCCCCGCGATGACTCTGCCGACGATGAGGCCCTGTTCCGGCTGCCGGCGCCGCCCCGCACCGGCCGGTCCGCTCACCCGGCGCGCCTGGCGCCGCGGCCACCGGACTTCTTGGCCGCGGTCTTCTTCGCGCTCTTCCCGGCCGTCGCGGAGGCGGTCTTCACCGCGGGCTTCGTCCCCTTTGACGCCTTCTTCGCCGCGGCCCGCCCGCAGGGGCGGCGCCGGCCAGTTGGGCGGGTCCTGCCGGGGCCCGGTCGACGGCTCGCAGGTTCAGCGAACGGAGCGAGTTGTCGTCTCGCCGGGCGTGGGATGAGACGAAGGTGTTGTGTAGATGCTGGGAATGTTGGCGCTCGTGAGATCCGCCCCGGTCAGGTCCGCGCCGTGTAGGTCCGCCTCGGTCAGGTCTGCATCGTGGAGATTCGCGTCGACCAGATGCGCTCCTTGCAGGTTGGCTTCGGTCAAGCTGGCGGCATGCAGGTCGGCACCGTGCAGGTTCGCGCCGCTCAAATCCGCAGCGTGCAGATCGACATCGTCCAAGTTTGCAGAGGTCAGGTTGGTGTCCTGCAGGTTCGCGCCGCTCATCGACGCCTGCCATAAGTTTGCTGCGCGTAGGTTCGCACCACGCAGATTCGCGCCACGGAGAGTCACGATGCGCAGATTCGCATCCTCCAGGTCGGCCCCCGTGGGATCCGTACCCTCCAGGTTCGCTCCCTCGAGGTTCGCGCCGCGCAGATCTACTCTGCTCAGGTACGAGCCGGTGAGGTCGACACCGCGCAGGTCTGCGCCTTCCAGGTCCATACCGCGCAGGTCAGCACCGATCAAGTTCGCGCCGTGCAGATCCGCAGCCGGGCTCGCGGCCAGGGGGCGGGCAAGGATGCTCAAGGCAGCGACCAGGTCGTTCGTCGGCCCACCGGGCCCTGTCGCACTCTCGGGCCTGGAGGGGTGACTTCGGACGTAGGCAGAGATCACCTCGACCACTGTGGGGGCGTCCCGCGGAGAGTCTTGGGCGATGCGCTGCAGCGCGTATAGGCCGCCGATCCGGACCTCTTCGGCGTTGTCCCCGAGATTTGCCACGGCTGCGGTGTATCGGTCGGTGACCTGCCCGTCACGCGTCAGGCGCTGTTCGCCGCTGGCTTGCCGCACGGTCACCAACGCAGCGCCGGCAGCAAGCAGGGTGGAGATGCTGGCTAAGAGCCCTACCGAGCGCTCAAGCCCTCTCCACCAGTTCCCAGAAGTGGCCCCCACAGACTGGCCTGCGTCGCCAGCCGCTGACGAACTGAAGGAGGCAGGCTGCGGCGCGGCTCCGTCCTGCGCGGGCGCTTGCCCTATTACGGCAGGTTCCGGGGTCGGCGTGGAGTCGGCCGTTCGAGGCGGTGACTCAAGAGGCTGTCGGCGGGCCCTGAGACGATCGGATATGCGGCGCAGCCGCGCGATGCGGGCCCCGCTAAAGCCTGGCCTGGTCATAAGGACACTCCAGCACCCCTGGAGCACACGGCGGGACCCATCACCTCAGATGTGATCCTCATGAGACCACCGCGCGTGAGGGAACACCGCCGCATGCGCGCCGCCGTGTAACCGCCATGCTCAACGGCGCGGCCGGTAGCCGGGACGGGGCTGAGCTTCGGGCTGAGGACCAGCTGCTGCTCCTCGTCCTCCCGACCGTCGTCGTCCGCGTCGTCCGCGTCGTCCGCGTCGGCGAACTGCAGCTGCTCGTACAGCGCCGCGGCGGTCGCCTGACCTCAGCAGCTGGTGGACCATCGGCGGCCAGCACGCCGCCCGGAACTGACGGATCGCGCCGCCAGCACTGCGGCGGGACCGGTAACCCGGCTTGCAAGGTCGCCGCACTCATAAAGACATACAACCTGCGGTCCGTTGCGGGAGATGATGCTGCCAGGACATGGAGGCGCAATTGATCATCTTCGACACGAACGTGTTGAACCTTCTCCCGCAGGACGGGCCGCGGGCCGACATCATCCGCAAGCTGCGAGGTTCGGGCCACCATCGAGTGGCCGTGCCGTGGATGGTGCTGGAAGAGATGGCTGCGCACAAGGCAAAGCTCTATCTCATCAAGCACCGATCCGCGGTGGAGGTTCTGGGGAAGCTGCGCAGAGAGCTCCCCTGGGAGTTGCAGAGCAGCCTTGAACCCCTGGACCTGAAGCGCTACCTGGATCATTGGCGCGGCATCTACAGCGAGATCTTCGAAGTGATCGAGACCAGCGGCGACGTCGCGCTCAAGGCGCTGACCCGAGAGGCGTTGGCACTTCCGCCGGCCAAGCGGGCCGATGACCACTCGGAGGGGGCACGGGACGTGGCCATCTGGTTCTCCATCCTGGAGTTCCTGAAAGCCAACCCCGAGCAGCACGTCCATTTCGTCACCGACAACACCAGCGATTTCGGGGACGGAACGCGCTATCCGTACCCGATGGACGAGGACCTGGAGGGCATGGAGGATCGGCTGACGCGGCTTGGGAGCTTCGACGACGTCATCGCCAAGTTCACCAAAGAAGTCTCCGGCCGGGACGCGAAAGACGCCGCCGATCGACTGCTGCGGTCGATCGCCATCAGGTCTCAGGTGTCACAGACCGCAGTTGAGATCCTCAGCTCGGTGACAGGGTTCGTGGGTCTTGGGGGCGCCGACGGCAAGGTGCGATGGCAGGGCTGGGTGGCAGCGCCTGCGACCGAACTGCTCAGCGTCACTGACGTCACCGGCCACGAGATTGAGGGCGAAGTCTGGTACACGGCCAAGGCGCAGTGGCTGCTGTACGGAGCCGTGGATGCGGGCAGCGACAACGCCGACGTCGAATACATCGCGTGCGTGTGGCAGACGAAGATCCTCTTCTCCGCTGATGAGGACGACCAGACTCCCACCCTGCTCACGCAGGACCCGCCCTCGCTGCCTGACACGGACGACAAGCGGTGCATGGAGATCCTGCAGAAGCTGAAAGAAGCGACTGCCGAGGCTGCCCAGCGTGTCCTGCACCTGTTGACGACCCAATCGCCCGGTGCCGCCGCTTACATCGCCCATCAGATGGCGGCCAGGCCAACTGCGACCATCGCACAGATCACGAGCGCCGACAGTGCCAGCAGCCTCGTGCAGCAGTTGGGAGCAGCCAACCTCAAGCTCGGCGGGGCTGGCCCTCTGATCAGCTCCATGCCGAAATCCACGCTCGACATCGCCAGCTTCGGAATCGGCAAGACCATAGGCGAACAGTTCCTGACGTCCATGGCGACCAAGCTCGACATCGCCAGTCTCATGCCGCACGTGGACCTGGCGAAGTCCCTCACCGCCTCGTGGCCCAAGCCCGTCGACATCGCCGGCCTCGGGCTCGGCAAGACCGGGGCGAACCAGCTCTTCGCGTCCCTAGCGAAGAACAAACTCGTGGGCTACTCGTTCCTGCAGGAGGCGGGCCAGCCGACGTCACAAGATGAGCTTGAGCCCAGCGGCGGCGCGGAGGAAGAGGAGCAGCCCGAGGATCAAGACTGACGCACCATGGCACTTGGCTGGCTTCGACCCCGGCGTAAGGCTCGGTGTGGCCGGCCAAAGGATCGGCTCATCGCCGCAGCCGCCGGTAGTCTGCCGCCGCGGCGACGTCCCCGTCGCTTCATCACGGCCTCTGCGGGCCTTCGCCTTGGGCATACGTGTGAGCTCCCCGACCCGCCGCTGGAGGGCCCTCCAACCAAACCCGCCGCTCCGGGCTGATGACGAACTCCTGCCCATGACTGTCTTCCTGGTCGTTCTCCTGGTGCTCCTGGACGTCGTCGGCGACATCACCGAACGCCAACTGCTCGTACAGCACCGCAGCGCTTTCCTGGTCCTGCGGCATGAGCTTGCCACGCCGCAGGACCGGCCCGGCCGGGCTGCCGGGGGAGTCCTGGAAGCCCGCAGGAGAGGCTCGGCCGGTCTCCCTCCGGTGGGAGACCGGCCGCGTCGTGTGCCACTTCTCCGGCGGATCTGGGATGCGGGGTTACCCGGCGACCACGGTCTGGACCGCCAACCTTCTATGCCGGGACGGCCTGCCAGGAGAACCGCTGCCGTTCCCCGCCACGCCACCATGCACTCAGCATTGGACGGGCCAGCGACTCTCCCCCTAATCCGTACTGCGGGCCCGGTCGAGCTTCTTCTCTTCGTCGGACACGCTCAGCAGGAAGGAGATGATGGCCCTGCGATCGGTCGGTCCGAAGCGCTGAGCGATGTCCCGCGCCGCCACCAGAGGCGCGCTGAAATCGCCGTGGGCCCATTCCACCTCCGGCACCAAGAGCGGCTGGACACCCCCGTCTTGACGGACCAGCAAGTGCGGTTCACTTGGGCCACTGCTCTGTGCGGGGACGGCGACGGGCTTCTCCTCCTGGCGGGAGATGGAGTCCGCCGCCGGCGGGCTGTTCCGTTCGGCGGGCGCGCGGCGTTGCCGGCCGGATGCGCTGGCGCGCTTGTCGGCTTCCTTGCGCTGCTGCTCGGGGGCGAGCTTGGCGAGGCCTCGGACGTGCTCGACTTTCCGACGGCCGGCAGCGAGGTCGGCTTGTAGATCCGGCGCGAGCTCCAGCAGGGACAACCGCTGGGAGATGACGCCCTGGCTGATGCCCAGGCGCGCGGCGGCCTTGCGCTGCGAGCCGTAGTAGGCGACCAGTTTGCGGAGGGCTTCAGCCTCTTCGAGGTCGGTGAAGTCCTCACGCTGGTAGTTGGCGATGAATGCGGCTTCGAGGAGCTGTTCGTCGGTGGTGACCAGGCTGTCATCGATGACGATCTTGGGCATGGTCTCCCAGCCCAGGAAGCGGGCGGCGCACAAACGCCGGTTGCCGTCGATGACGACGTAGTCGGTGCCGGGTTCGAGGTCGTCGGCGCGATCGGGACGTTCTTTGAGGTAGGCGTCGCGAGTGCCGATGGTGATGGCGGTGATCTGTCCGACGGACTGGAACGTCTCGGCCATCTCTTCGATGGCGCGGAGTTCTTCGCGGGGGTTGTCGGGGTTGAGGCTGATCAGCTTCAGGGGGAGGTGGCGGGGTTCGACGCCCTCGGTGGGGGCGCCGGTGACTGCGGCGATGGCGGCGCGGCGGGCGCTGACACGTTCAGTGCTGCCGAAGGAGGCGCCCCTGCCGAGCCGTTCGGCCTTGCTGCTCACAGGACCTCCCGGGCGAGGCCGCGGTAGGCGGCGGACTGGTCGCAGGTCGGGTCGTAGGCCAGGAGCGGGGTCTTGGTGCGAACCGCTTCCTTCTGCTCCTTGACGTCGGGGACGACGGCGACGACGCGGGGATCCCCTATGGCGATCCACTCCTCGAGGGAGGACGTAGCGATGTAGCCGCGGCGGCCGTCGTAGAGGTTGACGACGATGCCGAGGTAGTCGACGTCGATCTGCATGTCTGCGAGAAGGTCTTCGATCTGGGTGGTGAGGAGGTCGTAGGCGTCCGCGGATGAGTCCTCGGCTTGGACGACGATGAGGATGCCGGAGGCGCCGGGTTCCTCGTTCTCGCGGCGGCGGCCGTAGTGGACGGCGGCGTCCATACTGAGGCCGAGGCTGGGCGGGCAGTCGATCACGATGACGTCGAAGTCGTCCTCCAGCGGTAGGAGGGCGCGTTCGAGTGCTGCTTCGCGGGCGCGGGTGGCGGACAGGCGGACGTCCAGGAGGAAGCCGTCCTGGCAGCCGGGCAGGAGGTGCAGCCGGTCGCCGAAGCGGGGGTTCTCGATGGGCACGACCAGGTCGGCGAGCTTGCCTTTGCTTTCGCCGGCCATGTGCTTGCTGAGGCTGTCGCTGTCGAGGGGGAGTGGTTCCGCGCCGAGTTGCTTGGTGAGGTGGGTCTGGGGGTCGAAGTCGACTAGGAGCACGCGGAGTCCGGGGCCGACGGCTTCGAGGATGTCCTGCTTGGGGGCGCCGGGAGCGGTCGCGGTGAGCCGGTACGGGTGCAGGGTGTCGGGGTCTTCGGCGAGGGCTTCCGCGAGGCCGGCGCTGACGCTGGTCTTGCCCACGCCGCCTTTCTGGTTGCAGACGATGAACCGGCGGACTATTGCGGGTCGTACGGCTCCGGGGGAGGGGTGGGTGTCGAGCCAGGTGCGTACGGACTGGGCGAGGCCCTGGATGTAGGAGACTCCGCGGGTCTTGCAGTCGGCTTGGAAGGCCTCCCACTCGCCTGTGGGGAGCCAGGTGGAGAAGGAGTCGGCGCCGGCTGTGTCGATGGGTGAAGGGGTGGACGCGAGTGCCCGCCATTCGGCGATGCCCTCACTGACGGCGTCCTGGATGCCGACAGTGAGTTGGGCGGCACGGACCTTCAGCTCCTGACGGAGCGACTGAGGCAGCTTCGAGACGACTTTTTCTCTGTCGCCCTGCGGGACTTCGGTAGCCATGCCGATACCTTACTAACGTCCAAGATCCTTCGGGCGGGGACACGCGGGCGCCGGGTCGCGCGGTTCCGACGGAGGTGATTACGGCGTAATCACCCACCGGCTGCCGTTGCCGTTCAGCTCCCGCCATGCTCGGGTGATTACGCCGTAATCACCCGAGTCTCGGTCACCAGGAGAAGCCAGCCCACTCAAAGCAGCGAGAAACGCAACTGGACCCTCTCGTGGTCGACCACGACGTCCAGCCCGGCTTGATCTTGGCGTCATGAGGTCTCGGCTCCCTCCTTCGTATCCCCTGCGGGCGCGCTCCGGGCAGCGGGAGCAGGAGCACCGCAAAGGCAAGCAGTAGGCATCTGCTTCCATGTGGCGCGGGCCTCGGGTGATTACGGCGTAATCACCCGAGGCCCGCGAAGGGTTACGCGGGGTCCTCGGCCCGAATGACTCATCCCCACCGAGGAACGTAAAATGGCCCCGGCCCGCAGCAGATGCTGCGGGTCGCAGCCTTGTAGGTGCTGCGTGACCTCAAGGGGCTGCCGCGCGGGTCGCGGTGGGCTCGTCGAAGCGGGCTGCCAGGAGCGCGATGTCGTCGTCTCGGTCGCCAGGCCCGAGGATCTCCAGCACCTCGTCGCACAGCGGCTCCAGCGGCGGCGGCGATGCTACACGCGCCAGGTCTTGCAGCCGCTCCCGCAGCAGTTCGATGCCGCCCCACACGTCCCGGTTGCGGGACTCCACCAGGCCGTCGGTGTAGAGCAGCAGGGTGGCCCCGGCCGGGGCGGGCAGCTCGACCGCCTCGAACGGCACCCCGCCGACGCCGATCGGCGCGCCTGACGGCACCCGCAGTACCTCCGCTCGGCCGTCGGCATGGAGCAGCACCGGTGGCGGGTGACCGGCGTTGGCCACCACCAAGCGGTGTGCGATCGGGTCATAGACCGCGTAGATACAGGTCGCCATCTTGTCCCAGCCGAGCCGCTGGGCCTGCTCGTCCAAGAGGCGCAGGACTTCCTGCGGCGCCAGGTCCAGCCCGGCGAGGGTCTGCACGCCGGTCCGCAGCTGTCCCATGACTGCCGCCGATGTCATCGAGCGGCCCATCACGTCGCCGACCATCAACGCCACCCGGTTGCCCGGCAGCGGGATCGCGTCGTACCAGTCGCCGCCGACCCGCACCGACTCGGCGGCTGGGAGGTAGCGGCTGGCCAGTTGCACGCCGGTGGGCTGCGGCAGGTAGGCCGGCAGCATCTCGCGCTGTAGTGCGTCGACCATGAAGGCCTCACGCCCATACAACGCCGCCTTGTCCACACCGAGCGCGGTCTGTGTAGCAATCTGAGAAGCCACCAGCAGGTCGTCCGCCTCGAACGGTGCCCGGTCGGTACTACGTAGCAGCACCACGGCGCCGATCACCCGGCGGCGCCCTCGCAAGGGGGCCAGCAGCGCCCGACGGCCGGTCGGCAACGAGTTCTGCGGATGTCCCAGCAATTCCGACAACGCGTCCACGGCCCGCACCGAGTCGGCGAACACTGGCTGCACCCGGCGCAGAATCTCGGCCAGCGGGCCGTCCAGCAGCACGCCAATCGACTCCGACCTGGACGTGGGCTCCAACGCGGGCAACGTCGGCGGCCCGCCCACCGGGCCGTCCCACTCCGCCGCGCCCTGGAGGTACCCCTCAGCACGCCGTAGCCGCAGCCGCAGCGGACCCGACGGTCGCTCGTCACCTACCGGCAGGGGCTCGCGCAGGTAGACCTTGATCGCGTCAGCGAAGGCTGGAACCGCGGAACGGCACAGGCCGAGGATGATCTCGTCCAGATCAAGGCCGCGGCTGATGCGTCGAGTTACTGCGCCTACATAGCGCTGTCGATCCTTGGACGACGGTCGCGCGATGACCGATAGACTGGCCACGTCGCCGCTGGTCAGAGGGTTGTCACGAGTTGTTCGAAACAAATCCAGCTCGTCGTCCTCCGGGCTATTCGGAGGCCCGGGGGGAGCGGTTTCGCTGCTTGTCAGTACCTGCCCTGGCACGGTCCTCCACCCACGACCATCCCCTTGCGCCGCTGGTCCTGCTTCAGCCCTCCAACCCACCTCTTCGGCGGCTTCCTGTACGGCCCCGTGTCCGTGCTCCAGCACCTCGCGCACCTTGTCGAGCGCCCGGTCCACGTCATCCATGGCCTCGTCTGCGGGATCGGCGCTGGGGATCTCAACGGACCGCAGGTCGTTCTGGGCATCCGCGGCCGTATCTGTCTCCAGCAGGCCAGCGCCCTCTGTCCTGAGGGATGCCACTTCGGCTTCAAGCTCCCGAATCCGGCGTGCTGCGTGGTCCGCAACACGTTGGGCGGTATCCCGTTCCTCCTCAGCGTGGGCGAGCGCTGCCCGGATCTCTTTCTCCTGTCCTTGCGCCCGCTTGAGACGTCGGCGAAGCTGCTCCACTGCCTGCGGATCCTCGGAGGAACGAGCCTGCAAGGCATCTAGCCTGCGCGACAACTCCGCGATCTTCGCCTGCGCTTGCCCGAGCAGAGCGAAGACCAACGTCGCCGCCTGCAGAGCCTGATGGCGCCCATGTTCACTCGCCTGGTACGCCTGCCTTGCTCTGTCGATCTCCTGGTAGGCCGCGATCGTTCGGTCCTTGGCCGCTAAGAGCTCCTTGGTCAGGGTCAGTTGCGGCTCCGCTGCTGCCAACGGTGTAGGGGAGCGCTCTGCGGCATCCCAGAGCAGCTTGGCCGGCTTGAGACGCTGGAGGGTGGCATCGGCAGAGTCGTCCGGGAAGCAGATGTCAGCGACGGCCTCCACGACCTCCCACGTGAGGTCTACCCCGGCAAGTCGTTCGCGCAATTTGGACAATTCGGGGACTCGTTGGTCGGCAAAGTGCTCCGGGGTGAGCCCCCGGTGCAGTGCCTTTACGGACACGCCCGTCTCATCCAGCCACCCTCGGATGAGGGCGACCAGTTCGTTGACCTCCTGGCACGAACCCCGAGCCGGTCCCCATGGCCGGCCAGGCCGCTTTGCATCCACAGTCCCCACCATCAACGTTGTCGACCGATAACCCCGCGTTGTCCGCGGAACAACATTCAAGCGGTGGAAGTGGGCGCGCTGTTGGTGGATGGTCACAATGCACGGCGGACTCGCCGTATCAATCGGCGAACCTTGTGGTTCGGCACCCAGTTCCGACGAAGGGACCAACCGATCATGCCTGGTTCGGTCACCAGCCTGCTCACTCGCGTCCGAGGGGTCCAGCGCGCCCTCCTGGTGGCGTTGGTCCTGGTGCCCGTGCTCATCGTGACGGTAGCCCTCGTTCCGGCCTTGATCGTGTTGCCCTTCTTGCCGTCTCGAGCCGCTCAAGTTCGCGGGCTGATGGCACAGCTGACTGTCTGGACTCGGGCGCTGCTGTTGAACAGCCGTGACAAGTAGCCGCTGAGGAACGCAAAAGGCCCCGGGTCGCAGCCTGCGCTGCGACCCGGGGCCGTGTGTTGTCAGTGGTCTTCGTCGTCGGGGTCGGCGTGGAGGTGGTCGTAGACGTTGCAGGCGGTGGTCCACAGGTCGGCGGCGCAGTCGGGGCCGTGCCAGGCGGTCAGGAGGGCGCAAGTGCCGGGGAAGTTACTGCCGTGCCGGGCGGGGTCGGGTCCGCCCGCTTCGTCTTCCACCGAGAGCGCCAGGACGTAGGGGTCCGTGGTGGTGGGCAGCCCGCGGTGGGGGTGTATGGGGTCGTACAGCGCGGGCGTGATGGTGGTGCCAGGGATGTGTTCGATGTGGTGGAGCTGACCGGTGAGGCTGGTGGCGATCTGCTCGGCCTGGTGGCGGTAACGGAGCGGTCCGAGTCGTATGTCGTCCAGACCGGGGCGGGTGACGAGGACGGCATGCTCGTAGGTCTCGGTGTAGCGGACGGGCTTGCCGAGGTGGAGGGCGTAGGCGATCTCAGCGCGGGTCGAGTCGCCGATGTACCCGTCCTTGTTGACGACCAGGACTTCGTCGGCCGCGCGGATCTTCGCGCGGTGGAGCGCGTCCAGGTCCTCCTTGACGCGGTCGGCGTCGGCGGGGCTCACCAGGTGGGCGTGGTGGGCTTTCAGGTCGACGCCGGGGGCGAGGACCATCCTGCCGGCGAGGGTCTCGGCGGCGTTGGCTTCGGCGAGGGCGTCCCAATGGCGGGTGCTGCCGCACAGGCACACCGTGCGCGGCCGGCCGGACGGGACGTTCGCGGCGAAGTGCGCGTCGGCGGTGCCTGCGGTGCCGGCGGACGCCGTGTCCGGGCCGGGGGTGGGGTCGGGCATGGGCTCGTGCTCCGTTCTCGTGGTGCCTCGTGGTGCCGGGTGGGTGTAGGTCAGATGCCATGCAGCCGCTGCAGGACGGTGGCGACCTGGCGGGGCTTGCGGGCGATGGCGGCGGCGTCGACCGCGCCGTCCGGCCTATCGGCCTGGCGCGGGACCTGGTCGCCGATGGCGTTGGCGGAAGTGGAGGGCTGCGGCGCGGGGGTGTCGCCGCGGCGGGGGAGGCGGATCATGGGTGTGCGCTCCTTGAGGGGTGTGGGGGGGTGCGTGCCGGCTGTCCAGGCGGAGCACGCACCCCCGTTCGGTGTCAGGGGCGGGTGGCGGTCCAGTCGCCGGCCGAGCAGGTCGCGGTGTACGCGGCGCGGCCGGTGCACCCGGACTCGGGGTCGCGGGGCTTGCCGGTGCTGGTGACCTGGTGGGTGCAGACGGTCTGGTCGGCGTCGTCGTGAACGGGCCGGATGGTGGCGGTGATGCGGGCCACGGCGTTCCCTTCGGGTCAGGCGTCGCCGTAGGCGCGGCGTTGGTGCGTGTCGATGAGGTCGGTGCAGGTGTCGGGGTAGACCGCGGTGCCGAGCAGTTCGCCGGTGGTCGTCCACACGGTGTCGGCAGCGGTGTCGGGGTCGGACCAGACGATGTACTGGCCGAACCGCTCCAGACTCCCGACGTCGGACAGGGTGTCGCTCGACGAGGGCGTCACCTGCCCGGCGGCGGCTGTCGTGGCATCGCCGGCGTCGTCGGCCTGGTCGTCGTCCGCGGGGTCCAGGGGCAAGGTGCCCAGCAGTTCGAGGGTGAGGACCTGGAGCCACATCGGGTGTCCGCTGATGCGGGGCAGTCCGAGGTAACCGGTGACGCGGATGTGGTCGCCGGGCCGCAGCTCGTTGAGCACGGCCTGGGCCAGCTCGGAGTCGGCGACGCTGCACGGCAGGACCATCTCGTCGACGAGCTCGTCGGTGGGGGAGACGATCAGCCGGAAGCGGGCTCGGGTGCCCACCGTGTCGTCGGCGGCGACCTCTTCGTCCAGGTAGCCGTCCAGGACTACGCCCTGTGTGTCGGTCATCGCTCAGCCTGCCTTCGCCAGCGTGGCCGGCTCCTGGTGGGCGGCGTCATAGGCCTCCACGATCGAGGCCTTGACGACGCCCGCGGTGGCGACCTGGTGGCCGTTGGCGCGGGCCCATGTGCGGATCGCGGCGAGTTCCTCGCGCGAGCGCTTCCCGCCGACGGGGCGGATCGGGGTCGGTGCCTCGGTCACCACGGCGGCACGGGGACCGCCGGCCTTCAGCTGGCGCAGGCGCTCCTCTTCGGCCTTCAGGTCGGCCCGCATCTTCGCGATGCGTGCCTCGGCTTCGGCCGTGGCGGCCTCGGTGGTCCGCCGCTGGGTGAGGTCGGCGAGGTCCTGGCGGATGCGGCTGGCCCTGGCGCGGACGCTGGCGAGCGGGTGCTCGTCCGCCCACGACAGCAGCACGTCGATGTCGGCGACCTCCGACACAGTGCCGTCGGCGGGCGCCGGGAGGGGGGTCTCCAGCTCGGACACGTCCGGGGCCGCGGTGTCGGCGGCGGCGACCGCCGTGGTGATCTCCTCTTCGGTCAGGCCGGTGGCCTCGGTGATCACGGCTGTGGGGTAGCCGCTGTGGTGCATCGAGACGGCGACCGCCTCGAAGGCGGTGACGGCCGGCACTTCGTCGACCGGCGCGGGGGAGTTGGGCATGGTGGGCTGGTCTCCTGAGGGTTCAGGGTCGGCCGCGTCGGCGGCCGGATCGGGGGTGGGGATGAGGGGGAGCAGGGGAGTGGTCGCGTCGGTGTCGGTGGGCAGCCCGAGGGCGTCCAGGAGGACCAGGAGGTCGTCCTTGTCGCGGGCGTGACGGGCCGTCATCCGGGACGCGAGGATCGCCGCGCCGGGGATCAAGTCGGACGGCCCGAGGGCCAGTGCTTCGTCAGCGGCGCTGAGTTCGTCGAACACGGCCGCCTCCTAGGCGCCGGCGCGGCGGCGGCCGCGGGGCAGGTCGGAGACGAAGCGGTCCTTGCCGGGATTGCGCTGGACCCAGCGCTCGGCGCAATCTTGTGGACGTCCTCGCCTGCGTGGGAGCGCAGGACCGTGTGCTGGTTGCAGAGGACGCAGCGGCCGCCGCCGGTGAAGTGCCAGCCGTCGTGCCAGTCGAGCAGGACGGGGGGCGGGGCGGTGGCGGGCGGGTGTGTCGGGGTGGTGCCGGTTGGGCCGGCGGTGGTCATACTGGGCGTCCCTCCTCTTAGGTGAGGCAGTGGGGCCCGGGACAGCCGTCAGGTCGCCAAACTCGAGCGGCTGTCCCGGGGCCTAGCTACTCCCGCTCCCCGACCGGGTGCAGGGTGCGGGTGGCGTAGTGCAGGCGCAGGCCGGCGGAGTCGACGACGAACGCGGCCGCTTCTTCGAGCAGTCCGGACACCTCGCGGTCGGCCTCGCCGTCCTGGTCCTGGCCGTCGTCCTCGATGCGGTCGGCGACGGCGCCGGCAACGGCCAGGAGCTGCGCGAGGCTGCCGCACAGTCCGGCCTGCGGGTCGTCCTCGCGGAACAGCTCGCGCAGGATCTCTGCCAGCCCGGCCGGGTCGGCGAGGTCGGCCAGGTCGTCCTCGATCTGCTGCAGCGCCATCAGCGCGATGCCGACCGACGCGCGGGCACGGCCGATCCGCGGGTCCTCGCCATCGGTGCCGGGGCCGTTGACGGTCACCGTGCGGCCCGGGTGGCGAGCCAGGTGGTGACGAAGGCGGCGGCGACGCCAATCGCGCGGTGTGCGGCCTCATCAAGTTCCATCAGTGCCGTGCCCGGCCCTGCGGCTTCCGGGGCGGCGTCGCCGGGCTTGCGCACGACGGTGGCGTGGCTGATGTACTTGCCTTTCCGCGCGAGGTCGGCGAGCCACAGCAGCGGCTCCCTGCGGTCCAAAACGGCATGCGTCAAGCCGTTCACGGCGGCGCCGGCCAGCAGCGCCCGGACCGGGACGCGCACGCCGAAGGTGCGCGTGACGGCGACCGAGGCGAGCAGCTGCACGCCGCTGTAGGAGGCGACGTGTCGGGCGACGCAGGCCCGGCCGTAGGCGCTGGCGGTGCAGGTGCGGCCTTCCCTACCGTGGCGCCAGGGGTCGTCGGTGACGGGCTTCCCGTCGGCGGCGTACACCAGGTGCGTGCCGCGGGCGCCCTTGCCGGATGCGTCGCGGGAATTCTGAATCCAGTGGTCACCCAGTCCGTGCAGCCCGGCGAACGTGGTGTTCAGCGCGGCGAACAGCGCGAGGCGTTCGCCGCGGTTGGGGGTGGGCATGAGGTGGTGGTCCCTTTCGGTTGGGGGAGTGGTCAGCCGACGAACAGCACGTCGTCGCAGCGGCCGCAGACGGCTTCGTCGTCGGGTTCGTCGCGGTAGGCGGCGAGCAGTTCGGCCGGGGTGCCGACGGGGACCCACAGGTCGCCGCCGCAGTCGCAGGTCCCACCGATGCGGGCCTGCCAGGTGCGGTCGTAGGGCTCGCCGCCGGTGTAGCGGAGCTCGAGGTCACGGCCGGCGATGGTGAAGCGGCCGTGCTCGCAGTTCGCGTCGGTGTACGTGAACGCCGCGGTGAGGTCGTCGCCGAAGGCGGCGCGGATCTCGTGCAGCGGGTCGGAGTCGGCGGCCGCAGTCGCGGCGCGCTGCAGGGCGAGGTGGAGCAGGTCGATACACGCGGCGTCGTGGACCTGGTCCCAGCCTTCGGCGAGCAGCTGCTCGTGGGTGGGCACGGCGGCGTGCTGCCGGGTGACGGCGTCCGGCGGCACCTGCTTGGAGGCCGGCCTGTCGTGCTGGCGGGCCAGGCATTCGTCCAGCGGGGTGCGGGACACGATCGCCACCGTGGGCACGCCGAAGGTTCGCGCGCGCCGAAGCAGGTCCAGGCGCACCGGGGTCTCGGTGTTGGTGGAGTCCACCACCACCGACAGGCCGCGCTCGAGGCGGGCGTCCAGGAGCATGCGGAAGGCAGCGACGGCGACCGGGGTCGCCGACTGCTCCCCGGGCGAGCCCGCGGCCATCGCGCGCAGGGCGTCCAGCTCCAGCCGCCAGCCGGCGGGGAAGGCCTTCGCGGCGGTCGACTTGCCGCTGCCGGCGGCGCCGACCATCGCGATCAACGCCGGTTCGGGGAAGTGCACGAGCGGTCCTCCTTCGGGAACGAGAAACGGCCCGCCGGGATCGACGGGCCGTGCGAGGTGGTGGTGCGGGTCAGCGGGTGCGGCCGGTCTTCTGCAGTTCCTGCGCGTGGCACAGGACGGGCGCGATCAGCAGGCCGATGCCCTTGACGGTCCAGCGGCCGCCGGTGAGCGGCCCTGGCGGGACTTTGTCGACGATGACGCCGTTCGTCCCGCTGCGCGGGGGTCGTCCGCGCACGAGGTGATCAGCACTTCGTCGCCTGCGATGAACACAGCGCGTCCTCCTTCGGGTTCGGTCAGGCGGCCAGGTGGTGGCCGGTGCGCGGGAGCGTGTAGTGGGTGGGGTCCGCAGGGACGTCGTCGTGGCAGGACACGCACATCCCGAGCGTTTTCAGCGGCAGGCAGTAGTAGTACCTACGGCCGCAGCGCGGACAGGTCTGCCTCGCGGCCATCGCCTTGTCCAGCGCGACTTCCTTCGCCAGCGTCATCGGCCGGACCTTCTTGGCGAGGTCGATGCGGAACAGCAACGCCTTGTGCCGGCACTCGGTGCGCGGCTTGAACGAGCAGTTCCGGCACTTCAGCTCCGCCGCCGGGCCATGGCCGCCGGGGCGTAGACCCATCGCCCGCAGCTGGCGGCGCGTGGCGAGCTCCGCTTTCGGTGCCGTGTTCCAGTCGTACAGCGGGATCCCGCCGGGGGTGCCGTCGTCGTACGGGTCGACGTCGACCAGGCCGTCCGCGAGGTCGCCGGCCTTCCCGGCCGGGGTTGCCGCGGGGGCGGTCACCGTGAGCGGCGGGGCCAGGGCGCCGGGGTGCGGCGCGCGCGGTCGGTGAGTGCGGCGGCGGCTTTGCCGCGGTGCAGCTGCACGCGAAGGATTCGCGGCCGGGGCCGGCCGTCCTTGGCGCGGCGGGTGCGGAAGGGCATCACGACGGTTCCCCCCATGGGCGGTCAGCGGTTGACGACGGGCTTGTCGAGGTCGCGGTGCTCGAGGTCGACGGGCCACCCGTACTCGCGCACGGCGACCGCGACCTGGTCCGCGACGACCGGGGCGCGGTGCCGGCCGCCGGAGCAACCGACCGCGATCGACACGCTGTGGCCCTCGGTGAGCTCGAGGTGGGCGTGGAAGGCCAGGCCGGTGATCTGGTCGGTGATGCCGGGGGTGCGCAGGACGGTGTCGACCACGACCTGGTCCCGGGCGGTCATCTCGCGCAGGGCCGGGTCGACGTGCGGGTCCCGGAAGGGCCGCAGATCGATGACCAGATCGACGTCGGCGGGCGGTTCGGCGTGCAGAAAGCCGAAGCTGGTGATCTGCAGGCGCCGCGCGGGCTTGGACAAGGGAGTCTCCTGGTTGAGGGCGTGGGCTGGTGTGGGGGGCTGGCAGTGCGTCAGGCTGGTGCCACCGCGCAGGAAGCGAAGAGGGGGCGGCCGTGGCAGTGGAGTTCGAGGCCGTGATCGCGGACGGAGTGATCTGGCCGGCGTTCACGGACGATGACGGCCGGTTGTTCATCGACGTCGACTACGAGGTCGACGTGCCGGTGGACCACGCGATCGTGGACGGCGTGATCTACCCGGCGTGGATTGACGACGACGGCCGGCTGCTGATCGACCTGGAGAGCTGACTGCCCCTGCGGTGAGCGGGGCGGTGGGGCCGGGCGGTCTGTCCCGCATCCGATCCGCCGCCCGTGCGGGCGGGGTTCGGATACGAGGCGGGCGGCCGGGTCACCGGTGGTGCGAGGTGTTGGTGCTGGCGTTGCTGGTGGTGGACTTCCCGAACCACCGGTTGTGGTTGGTCACGACCATGTGGGTCTCGTTGTGGATGTTCGTGCTCCCGCCGCTGCGGCCGGTGAGCTTGGTGAGCAGCAGTCCGGCGAGGATGACCGCCAGGGCGGTGCCGCCGGACAGGGCGCCGATGAACGGCGCGGCCTGCCCCAGCCCCCAGCCGATGCCGGCCCCGCGGCGCCGGCTCCGACGCCGGTCGCGGCGACCATCTGCGCGCGCGGGTCCAGCAGCGGGACCGGGGTCAGGTCGCGGGGCCGCGCCGCGGGCATGAACTGCGTGTGCAGGTAGCCGGCCGGGAGGCTGTCCTTGGGGACGCCGACGTAGCCGCCGCCGTGGGGCACGAACACGATGTCGGGGCGCTCGCCGGACAGCTCCACCTGGCCCTGGAGCGGCGCGGCGTAGCGGACCAGGTCGGCGGCGGGGGCCGGGTAGGCGGGGCCGGTCGGGGTGTGGGCGGTGGTGGGCTCGTACATGGCAGTGGCCTCTCAAGGGCATGCCGCGCCGCCCGCAGCGGGCGGGGGCGCGGCTGGGGGCGGGGAGATCGTGCAGGGTCCGGCGTGGTGCGGGCTTGCTACAGCGAGGACACCCAGCCGGAGATCGACTCCAGGGTGTGGGTGATGCCGGGCGCGGCGCCGGTGGAGGCGATCGAGAAGCCGAACAGCGCGGTGGCGATGCCGGGCCACAGGCGCTGGTAGCCGAAGCGCCAGAGCAGGAAAACGATGATGCCGAGCAGGAGCGTGGCGGAGATCGTGATGACCACGGCGGGTGGCCTTTCGTGAGAGGGCGGGCCGGGTCGCGGCCCGCCGGGAGGCGTCGGGGAAGTGGTCAGCCGCGCAGGCTGCTGAGGGTGTTGCGGACCGAGCCGAGCTTGACCTCGCGGCCGCCGTCGGCGTTGACGAGCTCCAGGACCTCCTTGGCGTCCAGGTGGTCGTCGTGGGCGTCCAGGACGGCCTGCACCCGTTCGGCGATGGTGCGGGACCGCTCGCGGGCGGCGGCGGGCATCGCCGCGGCGCGAGCCGGCGCGGAGGATCCGGCGCGGCGACCTCCGTTGCCGCCCCGGCCTCCACCACTGCCACCACCGCCTTCCTCGTCTTCCTCGGGCTCGGGGAAGACCGCGGCGTATGCCTCGGGGCCGTCCAAGCGCCGGGTGTATGCCTCGCCGATCGCGTCCCAGGCGGTCTGCTCGATCTCGGCGGGCTTGCCGTCGCCGTACAGGGCGAGGATCTCCGGGTCCAGGCCGTCGGTGGGTACCGGCGAGCCGGTGCGCCAGAACCGCATCCGGCTGGAGGGGTAGCGGCCGTTGACGAGGTAGCCGGTGCCCTGCGTGCCGGGCAGGTCCTCGTCGTCGACGTCCTCGTCGAACTGGCTGCGCAGGTCGCCGGCCCGGCGCCGGCGTACTTCGGGATGGGCGCGAGGGCCTGGCCGGCGGGCAGCAGGCCGTCGGTGACCAGCTGCCGCATCATCGAGCTGGTCCAGCGGAGCAGGACGACTTCGCCCTCCTTGAGCATGGAGCGCAGCGTGTCGGAGCCGCCCATTTCCTCGAGGTGGCCGGCCTGCGCGAACAGTGCGATACCGATTCCGAGGCTGCGGCCGGTGCGGCCGATGTCCTTGATGTAGAAGGTGGCCTCGTTGCGGAACGGGGCGCCCTTCTCCAGCAGCCGGTTGGCTTCGTCGATGACCTGGAAGACCAGCGGGTCGGGGCGGTCGCGCAGGAACTTGGAGCGGCCCATCGCCGCGTACCGCTCCTGGCGCTCCTGCATGAGCGTCCAGGTGGTGTGCAGCTGCGCCATGGTGCCCTCTTGGGTGGTCACCCGCCAGCCCACGTTGCCGTCAGCGCCGGCCCCGGTCTGGCCGAAGGCCTCGGGTGCGGACTGGCCGCCCTTGAGGTCGGCGTAGTTGACCGCGATCCCGGCTCGCTTCATCGCGGCGAGGATGATCTGCCCGGCCGTGGACTTGCCGGCGCCGGTCGTGCCGAACAGCAGCAGCCGCTGCGCCGACCCGGAGCTCGGGTCGTACAGGCGCAGTAAAGCGGGCCGGCCGTTGTGGTAGCGGCCGACCCAGATGCGGCCGCGGGCGTCCATGAGCAGCTGCTCGGGGTCACTCAGGAGCACTTCGGCCAGCGGGTCGTCGGGGTAGATCGTCACCAGCGCCTTGGACGCGCCGTTCGTCTCGATCGCGAGGCGGTTGACGTCCTTGACGCCGAGCGCGTCGGCCAGGCGCATCGGGTGGTACTGGATGAGGTCGCCGGGCGGCGCCTCCACGGTGAGTTCGTAGATGGTGCGGCCGGTGGTCATCGGCTTCCTTCCTTGTCGAACGTGATGCCGCCGTCCGAGCCGACGTCGACGGTGCGGATCGAGGTGATGACGGTGCCGGGCATCCCCTTGGGGGCGATGTGCTGGGTCCAGCGCTCGAACAGGTCGCCGCTGTCGGCGGCGGCCTGGCCGACGGTCAGGCGGCGCTCATCGGCGCCGCGGCCGGGCACCGGGGAGACGGTGATCTCTTCCTCCGGCCAGCGCAGCAGCGCGGACAGGTGCGGGATCGAGATCACCGGCACCGGGGTGCCGTCGACGGTGGTCCGGATGACCGCGCGCAGCGCCTTCGGGCCGGTCTGCTCGACGTCGACCAGCGCGGTGCCGGGGGCGACGCCGCCCTCGACGGCGACGCGCTGCGCCCACCACACGCTCATCGGGTGCTGCACCCCGGCCTGCCCGGCCGCGGCGGCGGCCTCGCGGGCGGCGCGGATCGCTTCCTCGGTCAGGTGCGGTTCGCGGCCGGCCAGGATGCGGGCGGTGCGGGCCGGGCGCAGCCACCACACGGCGGCCGCCCACGCGGCGTCGGCGACCAGCTGCCACCAGGTCGGGCCGTGGATGACCCGCTCCACCGTGGCGATGACGCCCATGGTGATCGACGGGGTCAGGTAGAGGGCGGCCGCGGTGTCGCGCAGGCGGCCGGGCGGCAGGGTCCAGGCCCACAGCGCGCCGTAGGCGGCGGTACCGAGCGCGGCCAGGCCGGTGAAAGGGAACGGGTCGGGCACGAACGCGCCCGCCGTCAGCGCTGCGGCGCCGGCCAGCGTGGCGAGGCGGCCGACACGGTCACGGGCGACGGCGATGTGACCGCGGATGTGTGCGAGGGGGATCATGGGCGTTGCTCCTCACGGGGTTGGGCAGCACGAAGGGCGGCAGGCCCGGGTGGGTCCGCCGCCCTTCGGCGTGCTGCTGGATCGGCTGGTCAGCGGTTGCTGTAGAACTCGCGGTCGGCCATCTCGACGTCCATCGCGTTGGCCGCGTCGGCGACGGTGCCGTAGTCGGCCTGGTGCGCCTCGGCGGTCTCGGTGAACAGCGTGGACAGTTCGTCCAGTTCGGCGGCCATCGCTTCGGCCTCCTCCAGGACCGACCGCATCACCGCCGCGGCGTCGCGGTGCTCGCCGACGGTGTCCTTGTCGACGTTGAGCGCGGCGGCCTGGTCGGCGAGCCGGTCCACGCTGCTGGAGCAGTTCTCCACGTACTTGTACGTGGAGCGGACCTGCGCGGACACATGGGCGAGCTGCGCGCCGGCGGCGGTCAGCTGCACCAGGACGACGCCGTAGCGCACGCCCTCGGCGACGACGGCGCCGGCCGCCGCGACGACCCCGGCGGTGCGGGGGACCAGATCGGACATGGGGTGCCCCTCCTACTCGTTGTGGTAGTCGCGCTCGGCCGGGGCAGTGTGCCCGGCGTCGCGGACCGCGTCGGCCAGCGGCTTGTGCCGCTCGGCGGCCTTCTGGCCGGCTGACGCGATTGCCTCCGAAGCGGCCGGGATGGTCTCCGCCACCGCCTCCGCCCGGGCCTTGACCTCGCCGGCCTTCTCCCAGAGCAGGAGGACCAGGCCCTCGAGCACGCCGGGGACCTTCAGCTCCTGGATCTTGGCGTGCAGGGCCTCCAGCCGGTTCATCAGGACCTCGCAGTCCTCGGCGGCCTGCCGGGCGTCGTCGGCACCCTGCGTGATCTCCTCAGCCATGTCCTCGTCGGACTCGATCACGTCGTAGATCGTCAGGTCGGCGTCGGCGTACTGGGTGTTGGATGCGCCCATGGACCGTGCTCCTCTCGTTGTTGCTGCGGGCCGGGCCGGACGCGCCGGCCTGCCCTGTGTGATCGCCGGGGCTGCGGGGCGGCGGGCGTGCTCGCCGACGCCGGTGTCCGCGCGTTCCACCGTGTATGTAGCCGGGCGGGAGTAGCCCCAGCCGGGCGGCGGCCCGAACACCGCGCCGGTGCTGGCCGGGCCGGTCGGGCCGGTCGGGCCGGTCGGGCCGGTCGGGCCGGTCGGGCCGGTCGGGCCGGTCGGGCCGGTCGCTGCTGCACTGCCAACTCCCGCCGCGGCGGCAGGACCCGTCGCAGTGCCGGTGCCGGGCGGCGGTGCCGGTGCGGGCCCCGGTGCGGGCCCGGCTCCCGTGCCGGAGCCGGGCCGGCTGCAGGGCCGGGCTTCTTCGGCTTCTTGGTCAGGTTGGCCTTCGGCGCGGCAGCGGACTTCGGCTTCTTCGTCAGGTCGACCTTCGGTCCCGGCGCCGCGGCGGGGGCGGCCGGGGTGCCGGGGGTATCCGGCTTGCCCGGCCAGTCGCGGATGTAGTTGACCGCCCGCTGGCGCAGTGCGCCGCGGATAGTCTCCGGCCGCTTGGGGGCCTTGGTCAGTGACACGCCCTTGGTGCCGCCCTTGGCCGCGACCGGCTCCCAGGAGCCGGTGCTGATCCGGTCGGCGACCCGGTTGCGCAGCGAACCGCGCAGCGTGTCCGGGCCCTTGAGCGGTTTGGGCTGAGCCGGGGTCTTCGGGGTCTTGCCGGTGCTGCTGGTGCCGCCGGCGGGCTGCCAGGAACCGGAGGTGATCCGGTCGGCGACCCGCTGGCGGGCGGCCGACCGGATTCCGCCCGCGGCACCGCTGCGATCGGGTCGGGACGGGGCGGTCTGACGGGGCGCCGGACCGTTGCGGATCCGGTCCGCGGCACGGTCCCGGAAGGCCCCCGAGACGCCGGAATTCCGGCCCCCGGAGCCCTTTCCGGGGCCGTTCGGAGCCGTGGCCACCAGAGGCGTCCTGCGGCCCTCGGACAGGCCTGTCCGCCCCTGTGTGCCTCCAGCACCTGAACGCCCGCCAGAGGCCCCGCCAGGGGCCGTGTTGCGGCCCCCGGAGCCGGTGCCGCCCGGCGTCCTGCCGGGTGTCGGGCCCGCCCGGAAGGTTGCCGGGGTATTGGTCCGGGGCGAATTGACCCGACCCCCGGAACTCCCGCCCAAACCGCCGGAATTACGCACCTGATGCCGCCCAAATTCAGCTCCGGACTGCAAACGCGGGCGAATTCCGCCCGCGCCGGTATTGGTTCTTCCGGCGGCTCGGTCGGCAATGCTGCGGTGGCGTTCCTGGCGTGCCCGGAAATATGCGGCGACGTGGTAGGCACCGCGCAGTGCAGCAACCGCGACCCCGGCCATCATCACGGTGGACATTGCGCCGACACCGTGTGCGGGACCGTCTAAATCGCCGTCGAATGCTGACTGCTGAGAGTCCGTCTGCCTGTCGTCGCGGGAAATGTCCGGGCCTTGGACGACGGACAGTGAGGCCGGCGGGGCCAGCGTGGTGGACAGGGGCGCCAGGACGGGGAAGGCGTCGGGTGCCGGCGGCGGGTCGTCGCCGACGGCTCCCGGGAGGGTGATCCGGGGGACCCCCAGGACCGTCCCGGTGTCGTCATCGGCCATCGGCCGACCTCCTTCGGATCGGTCACCGCGGCGGCCGCGCCGGGGCCCCCTTACGCGCGTACGCGTGTACGCGCACCTTGGGGTCCCCGATTCACGGCGTTCGGCGGTGATGAACGTGAACGTGATGAGCGGGTCTCACAGGCCGTTGCGCTCGGACCAGCCGCGCAGCGTGCGGACCAGGTCCGCCCACTTCTCGTCGTCGTCGCCGGCGAGCTTGCGTGCCAGGTCCCACATGGCACTGGCGCGCTCACGGTTGCTGGCCGTCGCCTCGATCCGGGACCCCCAGTATTTGGCCTGTCCCGAAGTCAGCGGCATGTGATCAGCCCTGCCTCTGCAGGAAATCCAGGAACGACGGCTCGGCACCCTGCGCACCCTGCGCGGGTACCTGCTGCGCACCCGCCTTGGTCAGGGTCTTTCCGTTCTTGTCGGGGTCCTGCATTCCCTGGGAAATTCCGGCGATCTGCTCGGCCGTGTTCAGTACCCGACTGTTCACGCCGCCCTTCCTCGTGGCCTTCTCCAGCGCCTTGTTCTCCGCCTTCTTCTGCCGCTTCGCGGGCAGTTCGACGTAGCGGCGCTGGAATTCACGGTCCAGGCGCCCGATGGAATTCACCGCGTCGCGCAGGTCGCTTTCCAGTCGGGCCAGCGGACGCGACGCCAGGAAGGCCCGGATCTTGCGTTCGAACGGCTTGTCGCCGTCGATCCGGACGTCCTCCAGGTCCGCGCGGTACTCGCGCAGCAGCGTCTGGACCTCGTCGGCCATCTGCCGCAGCCGCTCGCGCTGCTGCGCGGCGTACAGGGCGGTTCCGCCCGGCGCGGTCAGGTGGTCCGAGGTCCACCGCGCACTGTTGTTGGTCTCGGTCATGCCGATGTCCTCCAGAGGATCAAGAAGAGGGTTGCGGGGGATCGGCCTGCCGGCCGTGGCCGTCACCGACCCTGCGCCCGCCGGCTGCGGGCGAAGGGTCGGTGACGACCATGAGCGGCAGGGTGATCGGGGTGCTGGTGGCGCTCACGCTCACCCGGCGGTGGGCGCTCAGGGGCGCTCGGTGAGCGTCAGGCGGCTTCGGCCTCGGCCTGAGCGCGCAGTCGCTGAGCGGTCGGGCGGGACATGTCCGGCTCGGCGAGCCCGGCGTCCACGAGCGCGCTCACGATCTCCGCCGACGTGGGGCGGCGACCGAGCTCGGCGGCCAGGACCCGGATCGCGGTCACCCGGCGCTCGGTAAGCGCGGTGGCCTCACTGCGTGAGCGCCCGCCGTCCGCTCGCTCACCGCTCGCGCTCGCCGACGCACGCTCACCTTGGTGAGCGCCGGAGGTGAGCGCCTTGCGCTCACGCTCACCGTGAGCGCGGGCGGGGTTGAGCGCGGGCGCGCTCGCGCTCACCTTGCCGTGAGCGTTGCCCGCGCTCGTGTCGGCCCGCTCGATGGTGAGCGCGCTCGCGTCGTCGGCGGGGGCGGTGTCGGACCCCTCGGGGGTGAGCGCGTCGGCCAGCTCCGCCGGGGCGGAGCCGAGCTTGAGCGCCATCCGGTCCTCCAGCGGGGCCTTGCTGCGCCACCGCCAGCCGTACTGCTCGCGCAGCTGGGCCCGCAGCACAGTCTGCTGCTGGAGCCGGGTCAGTCCTTCGTCGTAGGAGGTGATCTCCCACAGGATCATCCGGCGCCGCAGCCGCGCGGTGGAGACCGGGGCCAGCACCCAGCGGGAGCGGCGGATCGACTCCATGCGCGTCCTCCCGGTGACCGCGCCGATCCGCGTGGCGTAGATGTGGGAGGCGATCTCGGAGAACACCACCCACAGCACGACCAGCGCGCCGTGGCCGATCCGGCCGGCCAGGCTGTGCGCGGCCGACCAGTTCAGGTAGATCGTCGCGGCCGTCAGCACCCGCGGCACCCACCGCACCCACCGCAGCTCCATGTCCATCCGGATCAGCAGCAGCGAGGCGCCGGTGAACGCCGGGATCGACACGTCCACACCGATGGGCAGCAGCCACGGCCAGGACCAGCCCCAACCGCGGGCCGCGGTCTCCAGCGCGGTGTAGGAGGACAGCAGACCGAGCGTGGACACGGTCGCGGCTGCCACGACGACGACCAGGACCAGGACCAGCTCCCGCCCGGACAACGCTGGGACGCCGGTGCCGGCGGCGTCCTGGCGGGCCTTGCGGCGGATCTCCCGGCGCCGGGCCCGCTGCACGGTCCGCTCGGACGCCGCGGCGAGGATCCGCTCGGCTTCCGCGCGGTCGGTCGCGGCGGCCGCGCGGTCGGCTGCCGCAGCCGCCGCAGCCTCGCGGGCGGTGCGGGCGTCGGCACCGGCCTGCTCGCGCAGCCGCGCCGCGTTCCGCTCCGCCACCGTGCGGACGTTGCCGGCGTCGGTGCGGGCGTCGGCCAGGGCGCGGTCGGCGTCCTGCCGGATGCCCCTGGCGGCCTGCTCGGCCGCGGCACGGACCTGCGCGGCGTGCGCGTCGGCCGCCGTACGGGCGCGGTCGGCGGCCGCGCGGACGTCGGCGGCCGCGGCGCGGGCCTGCTCCAGCACATGGTCGGCCGCCGCAGTGGCGCGGACCCGGAGCTCCTGCTCCTGGCGCCGCGCGTCGGCCAGCACCTGGTCCGCCTCGCGCTGCGCGTCGGCCACGATCTGGCCGGCGGCTACGCGGGCGTCGGCGGTGACGGCCTCGGCCCGAGTACGGGCGTCGGCAAGCACCTGGTCGACGTCGGCGGCAGCGTCGGCGGCGTTGGCGGCGGCCTGCGCGCGGACCTGGTCGACGACGGCCTGCGCGTCGGCCAGGAGACGGTCGCGGTCGGCGGCCGCCGCGGCGGCCAGGGCGGCGGCCTCGCCGCGCGCCGCCGCGAGCAGCTGCTCGGCGCGCGCCTGGCCGTCGGCGAGGATGCGCTGAGCGTCGGCCGCGGCCTGCTCCCGCAAGGTGTCCGCGAGGTCGGCGGCGCGGTCGTTGGCGTCGGCCACGGCCGGGTCGGCCTCGGGCCGCGCCGGGACTTCGGCGACGCCGGGCTTGTCCGTGGAGTCGGTGGTGTCGGGGGCCGCCGGTGCCGGCGGCGAAGTCGCGCGGCGCTGGCGCGGCGGCGCGGCCGCAGCCTTCCGGCGGCGGTTGGTGGTGGCGGACTTGGTCACCGGATGTCCTTCCTGGAACGCGCAGCGCCCCCGGCGGATCGGCCGGGGGCGCTGGTGACGGGGATCGGGTCGGGGTGGCACCCTGAGCAGTGCGGTCTTCCTCGGCAATTCCAGTGCCGAGGAAGACCGCCTCGCGTCAGCGCGGGAGCTGCGGCTGGCGGCCGGTGTTGGCCTGCACGGCCCGGCGCAGCCACGCGACGGCGGCCGGGGACATCGCCCCGGCGTCGGGCTCGCTCAGCGGCGCGGTGTCGATGTCGTGCATCGCGTCGACCGCCGGGAGCAGCCGCATGTAGTCGGGGTGCGCGAACAGGTGGCGGTGGGTCGCCACCTCGAGCAGGTCGTACATCGTCTCGCCGGAGTTGTAGTTGATCCGGCCGCGCTCCACCTTGCAGATGGTGGTGTGGCCCGGCTTGCCGGTCCAGAACTTCTCCGCGTCGCGGTACAGGACGTAGTCGCCCGCCTTGTAGCGGGTGCTGCGCGGGGCGGTGTCGGCGGTGCGCTGCTGGCGCGACTGGTCGGCCACGGCGCCTCCTTCGGGTTGCGGTGGTCCGGGCTGTCCGGCTCCCCTCTGCCCCGCCCGTCCCCGCGGGTGGCGGGACGGGCGGGGGAGGCAACCGACAGACGATGCAGGTCAGTTGGCGGGGCTGTGCAGCGGCTCGGTGGCCGGCCGCGCGTGGCGGCCGGCCCGGCCGTGGGTGCTGCGCAGTGCGGCGCGCACCGCCCGGCGCACCGGGCGGGAGGCGCGGGCGCGGGAGACGCGGGCCGCGGGGCGGCGGACTCCGGCGGCGACCAGGACCTCGAAGGAGTCGTAGTCGGCGGCGGTCCAGTCCCGGTACGGGGCCTGACGGCGAAGGCTGATCCTCATGCCGACGCCTCCTGGTTCTTCGCGCGGTTGGCGGCGCGGTTGCGGGCCGCGCGGCGGCGCATGCTGCGTCGCTCGTCCTCCGACAGGCCGCCCCACACGCCGTGCTCCTGGCCGTTCTCCAGCGCCCACTGCAGGCACTGGTCCATCACCGGGCAGCGCCGGCACACGCTCTTGGCCTCCTCGATCTGCAGCAGCGCGATGCCCGCGTTGCTGGCCGGGAAGAACAGCTCGGGGTCCTCGGTACGGCACACGGCGCGGTGTCGCCAGTCCATGGTTTCCTCCGTGGTGATCAGTCAGGGGTTCAGCGGAGGCCGGGGCGGGCGCGGTGATCGCGGCCCTCCGGCGCGGCGTGCACACCATCAGCGGGCTGACCTCCCGGCCGCCCCGGCCCGGTGCGCTACTTCGTGTCCGCGACCAGGCGGCAGCGGATCTGCTTGCCGACCGGGCTGCGGTCGACGGTCCAGCCGGGGGCGAGCAGATCCAGCAGAACCAGGCCGCGCCCGGACTCCGCCAGGTCGCCGGCGGCGGTGCGGTGCGGCAGCAGCTCCGGAGCCGGGTCGTGCACGGCCACCGTGATGCCATCGCGGCCCGTGTAGATCTCCACGACCAGCGGGGCGTGCGACCCGCAGGCGCGCACCGCGTTGCCGACCAGTTCGGACAGCACAAGCTGCGCGGTGCCGGCCGACTCAAGGTCGGCGCCGTGGAACTGGAGGACGTCCGCGGTCAGGTGCCGCACCGTGGCCAGGCTGTGCTCGGACGCCGTGATGTGCGCGGTGAACCCGCCTGGCCGGTGACGCAGGTACAAGCCCGGGACCGAGGCCGGAAGCGCCTGCCCTGCTCGGTCATCGTGCCCGTGCCGTACGTCGTGGCGGAGGCCGGCGCGGTCACCGCGCTCCGCCGCCCTTCTGGTCCTGCCGGACACGGCGCAGTGCTTCGTCCATGTCCGGGTCGCTGTCCCCGCGCACGACCGGCGCGGGGGATGTCATGATGTACGTCAAGGTCGCACTCCTACTCGACTCTCTGGTGATGAGCTGGGCTGGAGTGGCCGACGACAAAGGCCCCGGGCTGCAACCCCGGGGCCTTCGCATTGGTGCGTGTCGGTCCTGCATCCCCCGCCAGCGCCGCCCCGTGCGATGCGGGCGGCGAAGACGGGCAGCACAGGAACGCTGCGAAAGCTGCGCGGCACCTCCAGGTGAGTGGTGCCGGATCTCCTACTGACGCGGACCGCGGGCACCGTCCGGGAGATCCATCCGGACGTGCGCTAGGCGATCAAGGTGTGCCGCGTCGTTCTTTAACGTCGCGGGGCTGCCGGCCCTCCGGACTCTCCGCCAGCAATGAGCACCTGACGGGTCAACATCCGTGCCGAGCTGCCACCACCAGCGGTAATGGCGCCTCACGACGGGTCTCCACTCACCGGGCCGGCCTGGTCACAGCCCTCGAACGAGGTGGTGGATCACGCTGTGGAGTTCTCAAGGAACGAGCGCTGCCTTTCCTCACCACGCGGGAGGTCCGGGCGCTACACCTCGAAGGTAGTAGCACTATAAGTGCGAGTCAACACCTCAAGTGCTATCTAGCACTACAGCGCCTAGTGTGAGAATGTGTCCGTGACGACGCGACAGAGAGAGGAAGGCAGCCCCGTGCCCAGCGGATACGCACTGGTAGTGCGCTTCACCCTGCGAGACACCGCCGCTGCCCAGCAGTTCGATGAGCTGGTCGCACAGACCGCAGCCGGCATCCGCACCGAGCCCGGCACGCTCGTATACGCCGTGCACACACCGGTCAATGAACCGCTGGTGCGGGTCTTCTACGAGCTCTACGCCGACCAAGCGGCGTTCCAGGCACACGAGGACCAGGCGCACACCAGGCACTTCCTCGCCGCACGCGAGCAGTTCCTGGCGGGGACCGAGGTGACGTTCCTCAACGAGCTGCCGAGCCTCAGCAAGCGCCCCGGATCGGAGGGGTGATGAAGCCGACCGGAAGAGATGTCGACCCAGCAGACCGCGCCTTCGGGCAGCGCGTCCAGAAGTTCCGCAAGGAGCGGGGGCGCACTCAGACTGAACTCGCAGCGGCGCTCGGCAAGACGAGCAGCTGGATGTCGCAGGTAGAGCGCGGGGTGCAGCCTGTCCAGCGCGTCGACCTGCTCCAGCAGCTGGCCGACGAACTCGCGGTGTCGGTACAGCAGCTGCGGCCCAGTGCGCCGGCAGACCTCGGCGGGCAGTCATCGGCGCCCGCCCCGTTGTCCCTGTCCAATGACCTGGACGAGACCCGGCGGCTGATCTCCGGCCACCCCGCTCTTCGTACCCTGCTGTCCGGCGCGGGTGAGGAGTCCGACCGGCCGCTGGACGCGCTGCGGGGAGACGTCGACGACCTGTGGGAGCTCACGCACGCCGGGCAGCTTGCGCAGGTCAGCACCCTCGCCGCGGACCTGCTCCCCGAGCTCGAGCGCGTCGCCCGCACGGCCCAGGAGCAGCACAGGACCGAGCTGCACCTGCTGCTCTCGCGGGCCTACCAGGCGCTGTCCGCTGCATTCGTGCGGCAGGACGAAGCTGACGCGGCCTGGGTGGCAGCCGATCGCGCGGTCTTCGCCGCGGAACGGTCGGGAGACCCGCTCCACGTCTGCGCCAGCGTCTTCCGCATGGTTCAGGCGTTCGTACGGCTGCGGAGCCTCGGGCAGGCTGAGCACGCGGCCCGCACCGCGATCAACGCCCTGGAAGACCAGGCTGTCGACACCCCGCCGGCCCTGTCGGTTCTCGGCTCGCTGCACCTGGCCCTGGCCCTGGTGCACGCGCGCGCAGGCGCCCGTGCCGAAGCCAAAGAGGAGATCGCCCGGGCGCGTGACATCGCGGCCCGGCTGGGTGAGAACCGGAACGACTTCAATCTGGAATTCGGCCCGGTCAACGTTGAGATCCAGGCCGTGAGCACCGCCGTCGACCTCGGTGATGCCGGCGAGGCGCTGGACATCGGCCTCGGTATCAACGCCGACGACCTCTCGCCTGAGCGTCAGGGGCGGTTGCTGATGGACCTGGGGCGAGCGCACGCGCAGAGGCGCCACGGGGGCGAGGCCCTCGACTGCCTGCTGCGCGCGGAAGCCGTAGCTCCCGAGACGATCCAGACGCACCACGCCTCGCGCGCGACGATCCGTGAGCTGGTGCTGATTGCCGGCCCGAATGCGCCACGAGAGCTGCTCGCGCTGGCGGAACGGGCGGACGCTCTTGACTAAGCACGTGCCGGTCACGGTGAACGCCTCCTCCGTCGTGCGGACTGGCGATCACCGTGCTCTGGGATTTCAGCTACGGAAAGTGACAAGTGGGGGTGACATCTGAGATGTCACCGGCGCTTGTCACCTCCGCACGTTCGTGGCTGCGTGCCATGCTCGGCACCGGAAGGGCCAGCCAGCGCTGTGCGGGCGCTCCCCGGTTCGGGGCTGGCTGCGCCACATGCCGCGCACGGGGAAGGGGAGCCATGGCTGCTGACGAACGTCCCGACTGGGCACGCCGGATGGTTGAGGAGCGCGCCGCACGCGACTGGTCGCAGACCGACGCGGTACGCGCACTGATGGCCCGCCTCCCCGATGACCAGGAAGTCAGCGAGCATGACCTGCTGCGGCAGTGGAAGCGCTGGGAGGCGGGGGACGCGCAGCCGGTGAAGTACCGGTCGGCCATCGCTCAGACCTTCGGCACCACCACGGGTGCGTTCTTCCCCGAGCGCGGCCGCCGCGACGGGCGGGCGGAAGTGTTGCAGGTCAGCGGCATGGACACCGTGGACATCATCGCCCGTCTGCGGGCCTCCGACGTCGACACCGCGACGCTGGATGCACTGCGCATCACCGCGGACCGCTTGTGCTGCGAGTACGCCTACATGCCCGCTGACCAACTGCTCTTGGAGGGCAAGGCCTGGCTGGCGCGTGTCGTCGGTCTCCAGCACCAGCGGGTGAGCCTGGCGCAGCACCGCGAGATCATCGCGCTCGCTGGCAAGCTGTCGCTGTTGGTGGGCTGTGTGGAGTACGACTCGGGGCGGCCGCGGGACGCGGAGGCAACCCGGCAGGCCGCGCTGATGCTCGGCCAGGAGGCCGGGGAGCTGAGCGTGCAGGGGTGGGCGCACGAGATGCGTGCCTGGTTCGCGCTGACCCGGGGCGACTACCGCGGCGTCATCGCGGCCGCGGAGGCCGGCATCGCCGTGGCGCCGAACGAGAGCGTGGCCGCGCAGCTGTACGCGCAGCAGGCCAAGGCGTGGGCGCGGATAGGGGACCGGACGCAGACCGAGGTGGCGCTCGACAAGGGCCGCCAGCTGCTCGAGCGGCTGCCGTATCCGGAGAACATCGAGAACCACTTCGTGGTGGACCCGGGGAAGTACGACTTCTATCGGATGGACGCCCTGCGCAGGGTCGGCGAGAACCGCCTCGCGGAGCAGCTGGCCAGCGAGGTCATCCGGGCGAGCACGGACTTCGACGGGGCGGAGCGGGCGCCGATGCGCATCGCTGAGGCCCGGGTGACGCTGGGAGTCGTCGCGGCCCGGGAAGGCGACCTCGACACGGCGCTGGCGTTCGGGGAGCAGGCGCTGAGCGGAACCCGCCGCTCGCTGCCGTCGCTGGCAATGGTCGCGGCGGACCTCGGGCAGGTCCTCCAAGCCCAGTACGGTCACGCCGACGAGGCGCGCGAGTTCGTCGCTCACCTGCGAGAGCTACGAGGTGGCCAGTGACACCAGACCGGGCGGGGCTCTTCTCGTCGGAAATTTTTTCCGGCCCGAACGTCCCAGGTCAGAGCGCTGCAACGAGGGGTTTGCAAAGCAAATGGTTTGTAGCCACCGGCGCAGCCGCGCGCTACGGTCCGGGCTTGCCGTTGGATACCCACCTCGAGGTGTGTAGGCAAGCCGGCATCCACGGTCGTACGGTCGCGTTCTCGCGCATCGGAGGGGAGGTAGTGGGCGTGGTCAGCAACCCTGTCTCGTACGGCGGGACCTGGTGGAAGGTCAGTACGCGTCTGGCGGGACCAGGCGCGCCCGTTCGGCTCGGGCGGCCCGCACGCCTGGTCGCGGGCCCGAGGATGTTTCCCATGCCCGCACCTGTGGTGACGACACGTCATGCCCCCGCGCACGCTGCGTGTCGAGGGAACGGTAGGGTGACCCCGAACGTTGATCAAAAACGCAAAATGGAAGTGGCCCCGTCGACCGGCTTGGGGAAGCCGGGAGGGGCCACAGGGCCGAGGACCCGGCGAGGGGTCCAGAGCCAGTGCCGAGCACCCTTTATCGCGAAGGAGGGCGCCGACGTGATCAGGGTACCCGTACCCAGCGCCGACGACACCGCACCCCGCCGTGGGGCCAGCAGCCACAGGTTGCTGCCCCTTCGCCGGGGCGTTCGTGCTGTCCGAACGCAGAACATCCCGGTCTCCGCCTCTGGATTGAGGGGGCCGGGATGACCTAGGTCTGCGGGCGGCTTGGCCGCCCTGGCGTGACGAGCTGGACCCTCGCTCACGCCCACATGTCACCGGAGAGCTTGGCGGCTCTCCCGTGGTTCGCCGGTTGGCGCCGGTCGAACAGTTGATCTCTGCCGGAGATCCACGAAGCACCCGCGGGGCTTCGTCATGCCCTCATCCGTTGGAAGGAGGCGTCTGTCATTTTGCACGGGCACCGGTGGGTGCGCCAGTTCTGGCGTGCCCTGACTCTGTCGTTTCAGCCATCCGAGCGGCCTTGCCGCAGTTACACCGTGGCGGACATCACACGTTGTGGTGTCCCCGGGCCGGCCTGCGCGGCTGATCGAGATTCGTCGCTCACCGGCGTCACACCGTCGATCGCGGCGACACCTGTAGAGGGCGTGAGCACTCCTTCGTCCACAGGCGGGCCGCGCGCGGTCCGTAGTTCGCGTCCTCTATCCACAGGCGGCCTGGTCCACGGTCGCCGAATGATCTGTGCCCCGCTCGTGGCCCGGGTGGGCCGGTGAGTACCGCGGCGGCGATGGCCGCTGTGCGGGTTCCGTCGCCGCGCCGTCCCGGCCTGCCGGTCGGAGGCGCGGTCGACGCGCTGCCGGAGTTGTTCGTGCCGGAGGCGGAGCAGTGGCTGTCGGCGACGTCATCGCGGCTCGCGTGCGACAGCTACAGCTGGATGCAGGCGGTGCACTGGGTGGCGGGCAGCGGGCTGTACCTGCCAAGGCGGCACCACAAGTCCGGGCCGCGCTCGTTCGGCCCCACGACAGTCCGCGTTGCCCAGGAGCTGGCGAAGTTCCTCCAGCCCCGTCCCGGGATCGAGCTGCTGATGGCGCGCACGGGTCTGTGCAAGCGGTCGGTGGAGAACCACCTGCGGATGCTGCGGGAGACGGGCCTGCTGGTGTGGGTGTTCCAGGGCACCCGGGAGAAGGGCGGAGACCGGAAGGCGAGCGAGTTCGTGCTGATGGTGCCGCCGGCGTTCGACGCGGCGCTGGGGATCCGCACGGTGCAGCGGCATGAGGCGGCGCCGGACTACACGCGGGCGGTCGCCGGGATCGGTGAAGCGGGCCGGGCCTCGATGGCGACGCTGGCGAAGAAGGCCGCGCGGAAGGTCCGCAAGCCGAAGAAGAAGACGCTGTCGACGTCGGCGAAGGCCTCGCTGCCGGCACCGGAGCAGGATGCGACTGAGGCCGGGAACAGCCGCCAGGAGGCGGTCTCGGGCGCGGATTCGGGCGATAGCCGTTGCACCCCAATGCAGGGTGGTTCCTCAACTGTCTCCACTGCCGGTAGTACCCCTGATCCCTCTGAGGACAAGCTCGCAAGCGGGCAGCGCAAGTCGTCCCACCCGAAGAAGGCCAAGCGCGGGCCGCGAAAGCGCAACAAGACCGGGCAGCGGTTCTCCCTGGCCGGAGAGCTGATGCGGCGAGTGCCGTGGCTGCGCCCGGCCGACAAGGCCCGGATCGCGTGGGTGGTCGGCGAGGTCTCCGACGCCGGCTGGAGCGCCGATGAGGTCCTGGCGGCCCTGGACCTGCGGCAGGAGCCGCCCGGCGGCATACGGCGCGCCTCAGGGTTCCTCGCGGCCCGGCTGCGCGGCATGGCCGCCATGCCCGGCTGGACCACCCGCCAGCAGCGCCAGATGCAGGTCGACCACCGCAACGCCGCCGTGGACGCCGCCCGTAAGGACCGCATCACGCAGGTCCGCGACCGGCAGGAACGCAACGAGGGCACCTGGCGAGCACCAGCAGCTGCCGGCGTGCGACGCATGGTCGACGCCGCAGTGGACGACCTCCGCAGGCACGAGCTGCGCCAGCACCCCGTTCTCGCGGAGATCCGCGACGACGACGCTCCGGCCGCCCTGTCCGACCTGGAGCAGCTCAGCAGGGGCGAGGTGGCCGACCTGCGTGCCGCAGCCCAGGCCAACCCCGCACTGATCACCTGGGCCGTCGAAGAGGCCGGCGAGGCCTACGCCCGGCGCCTGTACAGCAACGTCCTGGTCGACCAGGTCCTCAACCCCGTCCGCAGCACCCTCGTTGCTCCCTACCGGCCCGGGAGGACGACATGACCACCACCACCGGCGTGGCCACCACCGAGCCGAGCCTGCCGGCCGGACCACCCGCCGGACCGCCAGCGGAAGAAGCGGGAGCCGCCTCGGGCGCGGACCTTGCCCGCAGGGCCTTGCAGGCTGCCCGGTTGGCGGCAAAGAACCGGGGCGCCGCACCGGCCAAGCCCGGCGGCGCCCGGGTCCGCAAGAGGACGCCGCGCGGTGACGGCCGCGAGCCGCTGTCGTTCGCGGCCGCACTCGCCGCGCTCATGGAATCACGCGGCTGGCAGGCCCCCGCCGCCGGCGGAACCCTGGCCGACCGCTGGCCCGACATCGCCCCCGAACTCGCCGGCCACGTCCGCATCGGCCGCTTCGACGCACCGACCGGGGCCCTGGACCTGGTGCCGTCGTCCCCGGCCTACGCCACCCAACTCCGCCTGCACAGCGGCACCCTGATCAAGCGGATCAACACCGCGCTGCACGACCCCTCGCAGCGACAGCAAGGCGACCGGCAGTCAGGGCCGGTGCACTCCCTGCGGATCCTGGCCCCCGGCAGCGGGCAGAACCTCCCCGACCCGCGGGCCGCCGCGCCTGCGGGCCAGCCGCCGGAAGCCGGGCCGGTGCGCACCCGCGAGGACGCCTCCGGCGGCTACCGGCAGGCGCTCGCCGCCCACCAGGCCGCCAAGGCGGAGCAGAACGACCGGCTCGCCCCGGCGGTCCGCGCCGCGATCGAGCGACAGGACCAGGCCCTGCGGAACGGCCGTGAGCCGGAAGGAGCCTTCCGCGACGGGCAGGCCGCCCTCGAGGAACTGCGCGCCCGCGCGGCCCGGCAGACCTCGCCGGACCACACCCGGGCCCGGGCCCTGCAACGCCTCGCCGCCGAACGCGCCGGACGTGTCTCTGCAGTTCCGGCCGCCGCGGATGTCCGGCGTACGGCGTGAGCTGCCGGCTCACCTGCCCGGCGCCGCCGGGGCTACCCGGCCGTGGAGGTCGGCATGGTGGTCGATGCCGGGGTAGGGACGGCGGGCGCTGTCGCCGGGGCGAGCGGGGCGGGCGGCGCCTGCCCGGTCACGGAGACGGTGCTGGCGAGAGCGGCTAGAGCCCGCCGGCGGCGGCCGCGGCCGCAACGGCGTTGGCCAAGCGCTCGCCGCGCGATGTGCCGGCGCCGGTACCGTTCGCGGCCGCGGGCGGGGTTCCGCGGTAAACGAGCACGCCGATGCCTATGGCGACGGCGATGACGGCAGCCGCCAGGCCGCCGATGTGTACGGTCAACTCCAAGGCCCTTTCGGGTCCGGGGCCTGTCCGCCGGGATCTGGCGGGTCACGACGGAAAGGCCCGTCCTTCCGGGCCGACAAGGCGAAGGCCCGGCACATCCCTCGCAGGGAAGCCGGGCCCGTACAGCACGAGTCGCCGGGCCCAACTCTCCATTGAGGAAGGTGATCGGGCCCTCCGCCCTTCTACCGGTCTCCGACCGCAGCCAGCAAACCGACCTTCGGTACGGTTCTGGGAGATACGGCATCTATCCTTCGCTTCAATTCAAACTGTGTACTTCCCGTCCCTTGTGAGCAGGCGGCCACCCCCCGAGCGCCTGCTCGGCAGAGGGTGGTTGGCGTGGGAGAACAGCCGTGACGCCGCGCCGCCGCGCCCCGCCCGGCGAGCACCGCCAGGGGCACGTCGACGTCGCCGACGGGCCAGCCGGTGATCGTGCGGCGGAGCTGACTGCATCGGCTCCGCCGCGGGCGGCAGGGGGATACGGTCGCTGGGAACGGTCGACAGGAAGGGGCGGGCGTGCAGGACTTCTTCGCAGCAGTGGAGGCCCGGGAGCATCCGTGGCCGGCCGGCAGGCGCGACTTGCACTGGCATCTGCTGCCGCCCTCGGTGGAGCAGGCCCGCAAGCTCCTGCTCGACGACTTCGGCGAGCTGCTGCGGGCCCCCGGGCTCGAGGCGGTGCCGCCACGGTGGCTGCACACGACCGTGCTGCACTCCGGGCCGCGCGACAGCGTCACCGATCAGGAGATCGACGCCATCGTGCAGGAAGTCCGCGAGGCGACGGCCGGCGAGCAGCCGGTGGAGCTGGTCTTCGACCGGCCGACGATCGGCACGGTCGCGATCAGCCGCCCGGGCCGGCCGGGCGAAGCCGCCCGGCGGCTGTGGGAGGCGACCTGGAGAGCGACGCAGCGGGTGGTCGGCGACCGCTGGCCGCTGATCCCGGAGGTCTACCACCCGCACATCACGATCGCCTACGCCGGCAGCGCAGCCGGCACCGCGGACCGCGCCATCCTCAAAGCCGAACTCTCCGACACAACCGGCGAGGAGGCCAGGATCGTCTTCCCGGCCCTGACGCTGGTGGAGCAGTGGCACACCCACCACAGGATCGTGTGGCAGCCCCTTGCCACCGTGCCGCTGGGAACCCCGCCCGCCGCCCTCTGAGCTGCGCGGCGGCTGCCGCCTCCAGTTCCTCCTGCCCCTCCTGGAGTTGGCGTCGGGCGGCGTCGGCGCGCTCCTGCCGTCCCGCGGTCGGCATGAGCCACAGTCGACGCAGCTCACAGCCCGAGCGTGGTCTGCGACCACGACCCCGCCGGAGACACCGCGGCAGCGGCGCGGGTTGTGGCCACCCGTCGCGACAGCGTCAGCTTTGGCGGGAAATGGCCGGGTGGGACTGGTCATGTGCGCTGTTCGCCCACCTCCGCAGGGACACAGCGAGACCATGGGACGTCACCGTACGCATCCTGGAGGGCACATGATCAAGACTCTGCTTGAACAATGGAAAGCCGATAAGGAGCAGAAGCGAAAGATCCAGGCTGAGAAATGGGAGCAGGAGAAAGCTTGGAGGGAGGAGGACCGCAGGGCGAAACTCCAAAAGGAGGCCGAGCAGGAACAGGTCGCGCAGCAGAAGCAGCAGGAGAAAGAGGAGGAGAAGGCCAGGCGGGAGGAGACCTACGGGTACCTCTTCCGCGCCCACCTTGAGGTGATGGACAAGGCCGCCACCGTCTCGTACGTGTCGCTGACCTGCCACGAAGACACGTGGGCCTTCCTTGCCCGCAGGGCCTTCGGCGCCTGGTCGCCGGAATGGCTCACCAGTGTTCCGCGGGACGAGTCAGGTCTCAGTGGGCCGGACAAGAAGGAGAACCTCTTCAAGAAGGACCCCAACCTGGCGCCAGGACGCATCGTCAAGCTAGACAACGGCATGCAGACGGTAGACGTATCCGGCGACAATCTCGTCACCATCCTTGAAGAGCTCTGGAACGGCGCATGGGGGAACAGGAACGCGTATCTGGCGCTTATGGACACTGACCCGAACCGCAGAGCGTGCGGCCCGCTGTACAAGCGGTTCGAGACATGGCTCCATGAGCTTGACGCCGACAGCGTCAGCGAGCCGGGGCACACCCTTGTGCTTGACGAGCGGGTCGACGCCGGGCAGGCCACACCCTCCATCTGAGCCCCACTGTGGATCACCCCCCGCGGAGAAGACCGCGATGAGCAAGATTCTCGGCGGCTGCCACGACCAGGTGCTGCCCACCGAGACCAGCCCCGAGGTCGCCCTGAAGCCCTGACCGAGCCGAACAGCCGGCGGCAGTCAGCGGAGACGGCGCAGTTGCTGGTCGGCCTGCCGGGCGTCCTTGCTCGCCTGGTCGGCGGCCTGGCGGGCTTGGGCCTCGCGGTCGGTGGCCTGGTCCAGGTGCTGCTGCGCGCCGGCGGCCGCGCCCCGCGCGTCCTCGAGTCGCTGCTCGAGGTCGGCCAGCTCCTGGCGGGCCCGGTCGTGGGCGCCGCGCGCGTCCTCCACCGCGGCGCCGGCCGACTCCAGTTCCTCCTGGGCCTCCTGGAGGTGGCGTCGGGCGGCGTCGGCGCGCTCCTGCGCGGCGGCGCGCCGTTCCTCCCGTGCGCGGGCCCGGGCCTGCTCACGCTCGTGTGCCCGACCGGCGCGGGCGCCGCGGGCCGGGCTCTTCGCGGCCGCCGTGTCGCGGCGCTCGCGGTCGGTGGCTCCACCGGCTCCACCGGCTCCACCGGCTCCACCGGCTCGGTCACGGCGGCCGCGGCCGCCGTCGCGGTGGGGTCCGGGGGTGGGCAGGCTGGTGGGCGGGGTGAGTGCGGTGTGCAGGCGCCCTTCGGCGAGTTGGCGTGCGGCGTCCGGGTCGGTGAGCGCGGCGCGCAGCGTGGACTCGATCTCGCGCAGCACTGTGTCGCTGATCCGCCCGCCAGCCTCGCGGGCTTGGCGGGCGGCCTGGCGGGCCAGGGCGGAGATCACCTGCCCCTGCTGCGCCCCGAGCGCCCGGATCGCCTCGGGGTCCAGGTCCTCGTACGCGCGCCGCAGCTGCTCGCCCAACTCCAGGAACTGCGCGGTCTGGTCGGGTTGTCGGTGGGCCAGGAGGTTGCAGGCCCACGCGGCCAGGGTGGGGCGGCGAAGCGCCCGCAGCCGGGAGACCGCCTGCCCGTCCCCGGCCGCCCGCGCGGCGGCGACTTGCTCGTTGCGGGCGGCGGTGAAATCGCCCGGCGCGGTGGTGACGAGCCGGTCGATGACCGCGTTCACGTCCATGCCGCTGTCCATGCCGCTGGCGTCGCCGCGGCTGCCCCGGCCAGCGCCGGTCTTCGTGCGGCGGCTACGCGGCGGCACTGCGGCGAGTCTTCGGCGGGGCAGGCCGGCTCGAAGCCGGTGCTGCAGGCGCGGGCGACGGAGTGCACCACTCCAGCGTGCGACACGGCGTACCGGCCTCGCCCTCGGTGTTCGGCGTGGCGGCGCGGGTTCAGCCCCAGGGAGCAGCCACCCGTCGGGTAGCGAGTCCGCCGGCGTCCCTGGCTACTGATCGGTGGAGGCTGCGTCCTTGCCGACCCGGCGGCCGGTGACGCGCCCCTTGGCGATCTGGTCGACACGGGCCGTTGACATGCCGGTCCGCTCTCCGACCTCGCGCAGGGTGAGGGTCTCGCGCAGCGTGCGCACATCGGCCTCACGTGCCGCCTTGAGTTCGGGGTTCGCTTCCTTGACGACTCCGAGGATGCCGGTGATGGCGCGGGCCCGCTCCGAAGGATCGCGGAGGGCGAGGGCCTGTTCGACGGCGGCCTTGACGAGAGCGGCGGGCTCGGTCTGCGAGGTGTCCATACCGGGATTCTAGAGGTCTCCAAGATTCTTTTCTAGAGGTCTTGACGAGTCTTCTAGGGGTCTATAAATTGGTTGATGTCAGCAGGGACCATGACAAATCAACAGAGAGCAGGTCGATATGACCGCCAATCAGGATGCGACCCAGCGGTTCCACATCGAGAAGCGCGAGGGCCAGGACTGGACCGTCGTCCACACCGCCTCCAACCTGGCTGCAACCAGGCTCATCAGCAGCAAGGTCAAGGCCCGGCAGTGGATGAAGGTGACGGAGGTCCTGCCCGTCGACTGGGACCGTCCGGCAGACGAGCTGAAAGGGGACACCACACTTCTTCAGACGCTCGGCAGGCTGCAGGAGATGGTCAACATCCAAAGGCACGGGCGCAGGGCCATCGCGTAGACCAGGCTGTGGTCCCTCCCGAAGGAAGCGGGAGGGACCACGGCCATCGGACCCTACTGGCCCATCGACACACCAGTACAGCCCGCCCTCGCTCAGCGAGGGCGGGCTGCTTCGCGTCGACGGCCCTCGACTTGCGCGGCGGTTGCTGATGTGTGATCTATGTGTGATCTATGTGTGATCCATGTGTGATTCGTGATAGGGTACGACATGGAGGTGAGCCCTTTGCCCACTGAGAACGAGCTGTTCAGTGCGGTTGATGCGCTGCTGGAACAGGTCCCGTCCGATGCCTTGCCGCCACCTGCTGAGCGCCGGCGGCTGCGGGAGGCCGCGGGGCTGAGTCAGGCCCAGATCGCCACCGTTCTGGGGACGCGCCGTGAGGCGGTGGGGAGTTGGGAGGCGGGGCAGCGGGAGCCGCGGCCGCCGCAGCGCGCTGCCTACGCGCGGCTGCTCGAAGGCCTCGCTGCACGTTTCCCCGCGGCGCCGGCCGACGCGCCCCGGCAGGCGCCGGAAGCGCGACCACTGCCCACAGGGCCCGCGGCCGACGCTGCGGCGATGACGGCCCACGAGAACGCCCAGCAGGCCGCCACGCCCGCCCCCGCTGCTGCTTCGGCCGCCGCGTCGCGCCCGGCGACCGCCACCGGGAGCACGACCAGGAGCACGTCTGCGTCGCGCCGCCCGGCCGCGAAGAAGGCGACCGCGAAGAAGGCCGCGGCCGCGCCGTCGTCGGCGGCTGCGGTGGATCCGCGGTTCGCGCACGGTCCGCTCGGTGTGCTGGACGGCGACGGCTCCTTGTACTGCGCGGGCGGCCTGGTGCTGGAGTGCCCGGCGAAGTCGGTGCCGGAGTTGGTGGAGTGGACGCTGGCCGAAGCGAAGCTCGGCGCGAGCCGGCTGCACCGGTCGGGGAAGGACTCCGACCCGCTGATCGTCCTCACCACCGCGGCCGCCGCGCGGCTGGGGCTGCCGGAGCGCCTGGAGGACTGCCGCGCGATGCGGCTGCCGGAGGACCACAAGGTCGTCAAGCAGATCACGAAGGCGAAGTGGCAGTTGACCCGGCGCGGGTTCGGCCCGTGGGCCCGGATCTACCGCCCGGCCAGGGGCAGTGAGCGGCAGTGCGTGCAGCTCGCCGTCCTGCCGTGGGACGCCCTGGACGCCCGCGCGTGGGGCGACGCCGACCAGCTGCCGCCGGCGGAGCTCGCCCGTGTGCTGACCGCCTACGCCTCGAGGGTGCTGACCCCGCGCGGCTCCACCGCGGTCGCCGGCCTGGAGCTGATGACGGCGCTGCGGCCGCCGACCCGCGCCGTCCGGGACGAGGCGACCGACACGTGGGTGTCCGGGCCGGTGCCCGGCTCACTCACCACGGCGGTGGACCCGGCGCCGCCGGAGGCCCCCGACGAACACCCCGTCGTCGCGGCGCTGTTCCCCCGCACCCACGAGCGGACCCCGGCCGAGGTCCTCGATGAGGAAGCGTTCGACTGGATCCGAGAGCCGGAGCTGCTCACCGATGCCGAGTGCGGCAAGCCGTTCGCGGTCGGCGTCGATGTGAACACCGCGTTCCTCGCGGCCGCGAACCGGTTGATGGTCGGTCTCGGGGCGCCGGAGCACGTGAAGGCGCCGCGGTTCGACAAGACCGTCCCGGGGTCGTGGCTGGTGGATCTGTCCGGGATCGAGCTGGACCCGCGTCTGCCGTCGCCGTTCACGCCGCACGGCCGCCGGCCGACCGGCCCGGCCTGGTACGCCACGCCGACCGTCGCCTACGCGGTCGAGCTGATCGAGCAGTTCCGGCTGCCGGTGGAGCTCCGCCCGCTCGAGGCGTACCTGCGGCGCGACGCGAGCCCGTACCTGGATCCCTGGTACAAGCACCTCGCGGAGGCGTACAAGGCCACCATGGCCGACCTCGGGGTGACCGCCGACCTGACGCCCGCGGCGTTCCTGGACGCGATGGCCGGCCACAAGGCCAGTGACCCGGGCATGGCGGCGGTGCTGTCGGCGATCAAGTCCACAGTGAAGGGCGGCATCGGCAAGCTGCGCGAGCGCCCGCAGGGCACGAACTACCGGCCGGGCGAGCGGTGGCCCGCGTTGGAGCGCCCGACCTGGCGGCCCGACATCCGCGCGGCGGTGATCTCGGCGGCCCGGGTCAACATGCACCGCAAGCTGGTGAAGACCGCGCTGGCGACGCAAGGCCAGCCCGCGCCGACCGGCTCGCTGGTGTTCGACCAGGACGCGCTGCTGCCGATCGCGCTGCTGTCGGACTGCGTCGTCTACCCCTCGCCGGGTCCGTCGCCGCTGGACGTCCTGCCCTACGACCCGGCCGGGAAGCCGGCGCCGGGCACGTTCCGGCTCGGCGTCTCGCCGGGGATGGTCAAGCACGAGGGAACGCAACCGCTGTTCTGGGCTGTGGAGCTCCTGGAGCAGCAGCACAACCCGGCCCGGCACATCAAAGGCGACGGCGCGCTGGACGACGGGGAGTAGACCGTGGGCGAGATCGAAGACGCACTGGCCCGGGCGACCGCAAACACCGCGACCCGGCCCATCCCGAAGTCCGCGCAGGCGCAGATGCGGTTCCTACTCAAGGCGGAGAAGGGCTCCACCCGCGCGCTTGCGGCCCGCCTCCAGGTCACGCAGCGGACGGTGGAGCGCTACCTGAAGGGCACCCTGCGCCGCCCCCGCGCGGAGCTGGCGGCCCGCCTGGAGCGCGAGGTCCGCAAGGACTGGCAGCCGCGCGTGCAGCAGCGGGCGAAGAAGCACGCCGCCTCCCGCGGCGGCATCGTCATCGAGACCCGCGCCAGGTTCGGGTTCACCGCCGCCCCCGGCAGCACGGACGACGGGCGGATCCGCCGGATCACCCAGCACCTGCCGCCCACCTACGCGGCCAGGCTGTTCGACGCGCAGGCCGCCGGCGCCACCGAGCAGCAGCTCCAGGCCATCGCCGCCGAAGGCCTCCAGGAGATCTACTTCAAGGACCGCGGCCGCCGCGCCCAAGGCCTCGAGGTGGAGTTCACCGACATCGACTACATCGAACTGGACTTCTGATGACCGCCACCGACCCGGCCCCCACCAGCGAGGGCGAAGAAGAGGAAGACGACCCCGGCTTCCGGCACGTCAGCGTGGAGATCATCTGCACGCCGGACGTCGCCGACGCCATCGCGCAGCAGCTCCGGGACGCCGTCGAAGAGATCCTGGACGACTACAGCGACGACGAAATCATCGACTACGGCGTCGACTGACCGCCCCGGCGAGCCAGCCGGCAGCAACGGCCGTACGACAGCGCCCCTTCCCGGCATTCGAGCTGCCGGGAAGGGGCGCCGCTCATCGTAAATGCGCTGCTCGCGGAAGCACGTCGTCCGACCGACAGGGCTGCGGCCGCCGGCCCTGGAAACCGGCGGCGTCCCGGGCCCGGGCGGGGCAGAATCGGGTGATCACTGCACCCAACTGGGGGACCTGTGCACGAACTGCGCTTCGAGGACAACACCCGCTTCACGGTCGAGCCTGACGAGCAGGTCGCACTCCTGCGCTCCATCGGCGGCCACGAGCTGCGTTTCCAGGCAGCCATCGCCGTCTCGCCGTTCACCGAGGCGGGGCAGATCCTCGCTCTGGAGGCCGACCTGATCGGGCACGCCCCCGCCCCGATCAACGAAGCGCGCCTCGGCCGGTGGACAGGGAACCTCGCCTACACGCCGAAGGTCACCATCCACCGACAGCAGATGCACTTTCCCCTGACGAACCTCCAGCTGCACGCGATCGAGGCCGGCCGCTCCGGCGGCGACGTCAGATTCCAGATCGTGATGAGGGCGACCCTCCCTCAGGCGACGGGCTTCCCCGGCACGGCCGACGTCACGACCTACATCACCGTGCCCCGCAGCCGCTGGGAAGAGCAGGTCGATCAGGTCGCCCTGTCCTCGGCGTTCGAGATGTCCGTGCCGTACCCGCTCCACGACTCCCGGCGCGCCATCCCCGGCGCGCACCTGCGCGCGGCGCAGCGGCTGATCACCCGCAACGAGTACCGCGCCGCGATTTTGGAAGTGCGGATGGCGCTGGACTGGTTCAAGGAGAACGTCCCGTGGGACCGGCCCGGGAAGAAGAACCCGCGCGACCACAACCAGTCGGAGCGCTGGTGGCGGATCTGGGAGTCGCTCTACAGCCAGGCGTCCGGCGCCATGCACCTCGATGAGGTGACCAAGAACTTCCAGTACAGCCGGGAGGAAGCCGAAACCCTTCTAGGGCTCACCGGGACGCTGCTTCGGAACGTGCCGGAGGAACTGCCCGCGCCGGCCGACAAGGAAGACGAGGACCTCGCCGACGCCGCGCCGTAGCCGCAGGCGAAGCCCCACGGCCAGCCACGACGTTCACCGCGCCCGCCACCTGGCGGCGGCGACTGCTCGGCAGGTGAGGATGCGAACGGCCCCAGCCCCCTGTGTGGGGAGGCCGGGGCCGCGGTGCCCGGGAGGCCCGTGCGACGACGGTAGCGAGCGCGCCGCCTCCTGCCACCCCTGCGGACACGACGATCATCAGCCGGCCGTGCGGGCCCCCATCGCGGGGTGTTCGTCTCGCAGGCGTTCCAGGGTGGCGGCGACGTCGCCGCGGTCGTCCTGGTCGGTCAGGAGACCGGTGATGAAGCGCAGGAGGCTGCGGGCCAGGCCGATGCAGCCGGTGGTGGGGGAGTCGCGTTGCCAGTCCCGCAGCGCGGACAGCAGGACGTCCCCGACGCGCTCCAGGATGAACGAGTCGGCGGTGGGGTCTTCGTCGTCCGGCACGGTGGTGACGGGCAGGACCAGGTCCTCGGTCAGCCGCAGCATGAGGAACGGCAGCTCGGGGTCGGCTTCCTCGCGGCCGACGACATTGGCGCCGCCGCCGGCTTCGAGCGCCATGAGGTAGGCGAAGGCGCGGTCGACCTGCTCGGGAGTCAGCGGGGTGCGGGGCGGGGCCAGGTACGGCATGAGCGTCTCCTGTTCGTTGGCGGCCGCCGTGCCGGTCACGGCGGCCTTCCCGGACAGGCTCGGTCTCCTGGCCTGTGGATAGCGGTCGGCGATCCGGCGGCGACTGTCCACAGGCCAGCGGCCCGAACGTGTCCGTATGACGAGCGATCACGACGACAGCGCCCTGCCCGCACCCCGCCCGCCGGCGCCGGTGCGGGGCCAGTTCCACGACGGCCTGGAGGCGGCGGAGCGCGCGGAGTTCACCCGGCCGGTGCCGAAGGGTGCGGGCGCGCAGTTCCGGTTCCTGCTGGCCCGCGCGAAGGGCTCCACAGCGGCCGTAGCCGCCCGTCTGGGCATCTCCCGCCGCACCGTGCAGCGGTACGCCGCAGGCAGGCTCAGGCGGCCGCAGAAGGCCCTGCGGGCGGCCCTGGAAGAGGAGACCGCGCGGGACTGGCAGCCGGGGGTTCGCGCCCGGGTCCGCGAACAGGCCTCCTCCGGCGGCGGCTTGCTGATCGAGGCCCGTGCCCGGTTCGGGTTCCGGGCCGCGCTCGGCTCCACCGACGACCCGCGCATGCGGCTCATCCGGCAGACCGTCTCCCCGGACCACGCGGGCCGGATCCTCGCCGCCCGCGAGCGGGGCGCGACCGAAGCTGAGTTGCAGGAGCTGGTAGCGCAGGCTCTCGGATACGCCTACTTCGGGAATTTCGGTGATCGGGCGAAGGGGGTTGAGGTGGTATTCACCGACGTGGATTACATCGACTTCCGTTTTTGAGCGGGCCACGCGGGAGAGCTGGTATACCTGGCTCTCCGAATTACCGAGCGGACCCGTTCCCGTGTGAAAGAGAGCCGCCGATGCGAACGCCCCGGCACGCAGTCCACCGTCCTCCCGGCCCGCGCGAGGCGGTCGACCCCGCCCGCATCGGCCGGCGCGTGGTGCGCCGCCGCGCCACGGGCATGACCGCCGACGCGGTCGCGGCCGCGCTGGACGACGCGCGGTTCATGGCCCGGCAGGCATCCCGGCACGAGGACCTGGCCGACGACCCGCGCGGCCGGGCGGAGCTCGCGGAGTGGGAACGCATCGACCAGCTGCTCGCCGCCGCGGGGTCGGGCGCGGTCTACGACCCGCAGAGCGACGACGTCGCGCGGGCGGAGCTGGCGGCCGACGCCGCGGCCGCCGCCGCACGGGAAGCCGGCCTGCGCGAGCAGGCGCGGATCGAGGCCCGCGCGGATGAGCTCCAGGCGCTGCGCGAGCTCGGCACCCTGGCACAGGCCGAACCCCGTCCGGGTGACGAGGCGGTGCGGGACCTGCTCACCCGCCGCGCCGGCCACTACGTCCAGCGAGACCTTGACGCCTGGTTCGCGCACGCCCTGGCCACCGGCCGCGGCCACTACGCCGACCCGGCCGCCCGCCAGGCCGCTGCCGACCTCCTACCGCGCCCGATCCTCACCCACGCCGCGCTGCTGGCCGCCCTCGCCCGCCTCCAGCCCGGTACCGACGTCGACCATCTGGCGTTCGCCGGCCGCCTCGCGAACGCCGACCCGGAAGCCGCCGCGGACCTGGCCGCCTTCCTGGACCGCGCCCTCGGCGGGCAGTCGTGAGCGCCGACCGCACCGTCGCGGTGTGGGTGACGGTCTCGGCTGCCGGCACCAGGGTGGAGACCCTGACCGCCGGTGGCCGGGTCCACGTCGACGTCCTGGCGCCGGTCGGCGAGGCGGACCCGGAAGACGAGGCCGACGCCTACAACCCGGTCTGCGACTGCCCGTGGGTGCCCAGCGACTGGTGCGATCCTTGCGGCGGCTGCGCAGCCTGCGGGGAGTGCACCCACCGCCCCGGACCGCCGCAACGCCGGGTGTCACGCTGACGCAGGGTGAGCGTTACAGCGGCCGGTGAGCGTGACACCTCGCGTTACACCACCACCGCGCCGCCCGGATGACTGAAGCCGCAGGTCAACGCACATTATGGCCACGCTTGGAGGGTAGGTCGGCGGTCTGCCCGGGGTTGTCACGATCACCGTGATCACCGGCCAGGAGGGCCGATCCGGGCCCTTCCGGGGTGAGCGTGACAGCGTTACACCTGCCCCTGATCTCACCGACCGTGAGTGCCGCGCCCGGTCCGGGCCGACCGGCCGCGCCTCACCTCAGCCCGGAGCCTGTCACCCCGTAACCATCCCGGGACCGGCTCGTTGGACACCGCGATCCCCCCACCTCCGAAGCCCCGGAGCCAAGCCCCCACGGCGCCCGGGGCTTCGTGCTTCCCGATGTCCGGTCAAGGGGATACGGGCAGCCCTGCGGCCGCTACCGTGGCATCAGCCCGCAAGCGCCCTGGAGGCCCGTGATGAGCGACCAGCCCGCCCCCGACGACGTCCAGCTGTCAGCCGGCGGCCGCGAGGCACTGACCCCGGACGGGGCGCAGGCACTGCGCGCGTACGCGGCCCGCACCCGCGAGAACGCCGACCGCCTGGCCGCCGTCCTCGAGGACATCGCGCTCAACGGCCTGCCCGACCCCGCGGACTGCACGCCGTGGGAAGAGCTGCGGGAGCGCAAGCTCGCGCAGCTGCACGCCGCACGCGGCCACGTCGCCTGATGTCGCGCCACTCCCGCCCCCGCGCCCGCATCACCTTCAGCGAGTCGGCGGAGAAGCAGATCGAAGCCCTGACCGACGAAGCCGAACTGCTCGCCCTGGACCGCGCCCTGGCGGTGCTGTCCGTCGACCCCGACGCCGGCGCCCCGATCCCCGGATCCCACCCCGGCCTGCGCGACTACCGCGACGACGTCGACGACGTCCGCGTGATCTACTTCGTCACCGCGCTGCGCACGATCGTGGTCGTCGCCTACATCGAGGCCTGACCTGCTGCGCCGTACGGGTGACCGCCCTGGAACCGATCAGCGCATCGCGCTGACGATGAGGGCATGACCACCTCCGAGCCGACCGGCTCTTCCCAGACCACCGCGTCTTCCAGCGGATCCCTCACCGGATCCGGCTGGGTGCAGGCGCCCGTCATCGTCACCTCGATCGCCGCGGTGGCGCAGGCCGGCGCCGTTGTCGCCAAGTCCGCCATCGAGCAGCGAGGACTGACCCGGCGCGCGGAGATCAGGGCACAGACGCAGCGCTCGCAGCAGAGCACTCAGCCGGGCAGCAGCGACTGACCCTGTTGCCGGCCGGCACCACCACGCACAGCCCCTCGAGCAGCGCGCGGTGCAGCAGGACCACTTGGCCGTGCTCCACCGGGATCACGGCCAGGTGGTCAGGGCGTCGACCAGGACGCGCAGCTGCAGTACGACGTCCTCGCCGGCGGCGGCCTGGTCCAGGATGTCGGCGGCCGGCGCCAGGACGTCGATCAGCCGCCCGGCCCGCACCTCGGGCGCCACCTCGCGCAGGGCAGCGCGCAGGAAGTGCGCGTCCCACCGGCCGCGGGCGAGGCCTTCGGCAAGGTCCCGCTCTGCAGGGTCCGGCACCCAGGCGCCGGCCCGGTAGCTCTCCAGCAACACCGCCGCGTCCCGGCACAACGCCTGTCCCAGCGCACTCGTGGTCGTCACACAGCCCCAACGACACCCTGCCGTCGACGGCACGGGAGCAGTACGCAACGCACCGAAGCAGCACCGGGCAGCACCCCGGTTGCTGCCCGGGCTGCTGCTTCGGTGCGTTGCTCCGGTTGCTTCGGAGCTTTGGGACAGTCGGGCATGGCAACGGCGCCGCACCTCGGGAGTGCAGCGCCGTCATCTGGGGGGAGCAACCTCTGGCCGCGTGGCCGTGAGGGCCGTTCAGCCGGCCAGCCGCAGGGAGGGCCGGGCTTCGGGTACGGGGGCGTCCTCGCCCCCGTCGGGGTCCGGGTCGAAGTCCGTGCCGGTGCGCGGGTCACTGCTGCGCGGGGGGCGGATGTCGCCGGTGGGGAAGTTCAGCGGCCACATGAACGTGGCGGGGTCCTGGAGGTGGTTGAGCATGTGGGTCAGCGATTCGTAGCCGGCCAGCAGCGGGTGGATCAGCACGGTGCCGCGGCGCTGGCGGTCTCCGAGGATGCCCTTGTCGCGCAGCTGGCTGATCGCGCGGGAGACGGCGGCCTGCGTGATGTCGAGGCGCTCCGCGAGTTCCTGCTGCCTCACGCGGACCAGTCCGCCGGGCTCCTGGCGGGCGGTCAGGACGTCGAAGACGTCACGGGCCGTGGGGGACAGGCGGGCGTTCGGCAGAACCTCGAAGATCTCCGGGTTGTGGAAGCCGGGCGTGCTCATCGCGAGGTCTCCTTCCTGACCGGAATGACGATCTCCTTGGTGGTCAGTGTGTCCTTACCCAGCTTCGCAAGCAGCGCGCGCTGCTTGCGACTGCCCCACCGGTAGGCGTAGAGCGGGTGCAGCCGGTACTGGCCGCGTCGCTCCTTCCAGGCGAAGTTGTGCCGGGTGAGCTCTCCGACGGCGCGGGACACCTTCGACTGCGAGCAGCCGAACTTCACCGCCAGGCTCGCCTGGGTCATCTCCACCAGGGCCTGGTCGTCGTGGTGGACGGTCATGTGGTCCAGCACGTTCCGCGAGGTCGCCGACAGGTTGAACTTCCACAGGTTCGCCTGGATCACCTGCGACATGCTCAGGTGCTGCTGGCCGTAGAAGGCGTACGGCTTGACGTCCGGGTTCGTGCTGAACGTGCCGCCCTTGCGGGCCAGCTTCTCCAGCGACTGCAGCAGCTGCCGCGCCGACTCCATCCCGTCGAAGGTGTCCGCCGGCGCAGGAGCTGGAGCCAGCCGTCCCGCCTGCACGGGCGCGGACTCGCTGCGCCTCAAGGGCTGGGCCACGGGCTCTCCTTGGATCAAGGTCGGGGCCGCATAACATACCAGCGCCTGCATGTTATTCAGCGGATCCATGCACCTGCCGGGCGTGTCCCTTGACCCTGTGGATCTAGTCACCTACGTGCATACAAGTCAGGCCCGACGGCACCGATGCATGCACGCTGGCTGCATGCATCGGTGCCGTTTGCGCAGGTCAGCGCCGCGCCGCTATCTGATCTTTTAGGCGCGCCTCCGATCCCACCCCGGGCACCCACTCCCGCCGCCCACCTCGGCCCCGGCGGCGAAACTCCAGACGGGCAGCGGGCGGCATCAACGGAGCCGAGTCCCGGGCAGTACCGGCCACGACGACCGCAAGTAAGAGGGCAGGGCCGACCACGGTGGGCGGTTCCGCCGCACGGCCTGGCAGCCGCACAGCTCCTGTACCTCCGCACCCCGAATTCCGGCACTAACAGCGGCTAACACAATGAGCTGAGTTGTCGGTGAGTGATGAGGCAGCAGGCGAGTTTGAGGAAGGCCTCGTGGATGTCGGCCCTTCGTTCCCAGCGGGTGCGGAGTCGTTTGAACCCGTGGAGCCAGGCGAAGGTGCGTTCCACGACCCAGCGGTAGGTTCCCAGGCCGGTGCCGTGCCTGGTTCCCCGGCGGGCGATGGCCGGCACGATGCGGCGGGCGCGGACCTGGTCGCGGTAGACGTCGTGGTCGTAGCCGCGGTCGGCGAACAGCGAGTCGGGCTTGCGGCGCGGGCGGCCACGTCGGCCGCGCACCGGCGGAACCGCGTCGAGCAGTGGCAGGAGCTGGGTGACGTCATTGCGGTTGCCGCCAGTGAGCAGCACTGCCAGCGGGGTGCCGTGCCCGTCGGTGATCAGGTGGTGTTTCGAGCCCGCCCGGCCTCGGTCGACCGGCGACGGGCCCGTCGCGAGCCCCCTTTTAACGCCCTGACGTGCGAAGAGTCCACCACGCATCGTGACCAGTCCAGGCGCGAGGCCGCGTTGAGCTCGGCGAGCAGGACCTCGTGAAGACGCTGCCAGACTCCAGCCTCGTTCCAGTCCCGTAGCCGCCGCCAGCACGTCATCCCTGAGCCGAAGCCCAGCTCCTTGGGCAGGTACTCCCACTGCACCCCGGTATGCAGCACGTACAAGATCCCGCACAGCACATCCCGGTCCGGCACCGGCCTGCGGCCCGGATACCGAAACCGCCGCTCCCGCCTCGGCAACAGCGGCTCGATCCGCTGCCACAAGTCATCCGACACCTTCCACGGCTCAGCACTCACACCAAACCGAACGCGCAACAACCACCCTGGACAGGGCCACCAGGACCGAACCACCTCATTGTGTTAGCCGCTGTAAAACAGCTGAGCCTTCCGTTCTCCGCCTGAGGTAATTGCCCGCCGTCGAAATCAGGTTAGCGATCGTATTTCCCTTGCATTCGCTGAGCCGATTTAGGCGACTCAACCGCCAAAGCAGGCACCGAGGATTGACGCCGCGATGCGCCCCGGGCGGGTGTGCTCCGGGGGTGGTGTCTGAGTCCAGAGGCTAGCGCACTCGCAGAACTGACGCACCACGGATTGGCCCCCGCGACCGGAACTGTCCGGAACTGACCCCCACCCCACGCGCACTCGATCACCCCTGCCCGCCCCCTGCTCGAGCCCGGTCACCCCAGTCACCCGCCGGCCGCCGCACCCCTGCCCCGTTCCGCCCGGGCCGGCCCACCGCGCCCGCCCCCTCCCTTCTAGTCAGCCTGCTTGTTGCCCGCCCTTCGCGGGCCGCACGGATGCCTGTTCGGGCACCGGTTGCGGTGCGCAGCGCGCACCGCCTGGACCCGAGCGGAGCGAGGGGCCACGGGCCGTCAGGAGGCGGGCGGAGCCCGCCGCATGGCGGGTCGTCAACCCTGGAGCGAAGCGGAGGGGTTGGCCCGGCGGAGCCGGGCAGACCGCGCGAAGCGCGGTCACGCAGAGCGAAGCGCCTGTGAAATTGGGACCCTCTCGGCGACCTCGCGGAACGTGCTGGACCGCATGACCGTCCGCCACGAACGGCGGCAGGCCCTGGTGGAGATGACCCAGGCGAGCCTGGGCGGTGGGAAGTTCGGCTGCTCGCAGTCGAAGGTGCTCCGCGCCGTCGGAGAGCTCACCCGGCACAACTTCGGCCTGGAAGGAGGCGACGCGGCCAGTACCGGCTGCACCCGCTCTACGCCACTACCGGTGGGGCAGTCGCAAGCAGCGCGCGCTGCTTGCGAAGCTGGGTAAGGACACGCTGCTGACCAGCCGAGGAGATCGTCATTCCGGTCGGGAGAGGGGAACCTGCGCGATGAGCGCGCCCGGCTTCCACAACCCGGAGGGGGGATGCTTCGAGGCTCTGCCGAACGCCCTGCCTGCCCCGCGGCCCGTGAGCGTCTTCGACGTCCTGACCGCCCGCCAGGAGCCCGGCGGACTGGTCCGCGTGAGGCAGCAGGAACTCGCGGAGCGCCTCGACATCACGCGCCGCCGTCCCGCGCGATCAGCCAGCTGCGCGACAAGGGCCATCCTCGGAGACCGCCAGCGCCGCGGCACCGTGCTGATCCACCCGCTGCTGGCCGGCTACGAATCGCTGACCCACATGCTCAACCACCTCCAGGACCCCGCCACGTTCATGTGGCCGCTGAACTTGCCCACCGGCGACATCCGCCCCCCGCGCAGCAGTGACCCGCGCACCGGCGCGGACTTCGACCCGGACCCCGACGGGGGCGAGGACGCCCCGTACCCGAAGCCCGGCCCTCCCTGCACTCGCCAGCTCGAACGGCCTTCACGGCCACGCGGCCAGAGGTTGCTCCCCAGATGACGGCGCTGCACTCCCGAGGTGCGGCGCCGTTGCCATGCCCGACTGTCCCAAAGCTCCGAAGCAACCGGAGCAACGCACCGAAGCAGCAGCCCGGGCAGCAACCGGGGTGCTGCCCGGTGTTGCTTCGGTGCGTTGCGTACTGCTCCCGTGCCGTCGACGGCAGGGTGTCGTTGGGGCTGTGTGACGACCACGAGTGCGCTGGGACAGGCGTTGTGCCGGGACGCGGCGGTGTTGCTGGAGAGCTACCGGGCCGGCGCCTGGGTGCCGGACCCTGCAGAGCGGGACCTTGCCGAAGGCCTCGCCCGCGGCCGGTGGGACGCGCACTTCCTGCGCGCTGCCCTGCGCGAGGTGGCGCCCGAGGTGCGGGCCGGGCGGCTGATCGACGTCCTGGCGCCGGCCGCCGACATCCTGGACCAGGCCGCCGCCGGCGAGGACGTCGTACTGCAGCTGCGCGTCCTGGTCGACGCCCTGACCACCTGGCCGTGATCCCGGTGGAGCACGGCCAAGTGGTCCTGCTGCACCGCGCGCTGCTCGAGGGGCTGTGCGTGGTGGTGCCCGCCAGCAACAGGGTCAGTCGCTGCTGCCCGGCTGAGTGCTCTGCTGCGAGCGCTGCGTCTGTGCCCTGATCTCCGCGCGCCGGGTCAGTCCTCGCTGCTCGATGGCGGACTTGGCGACAACAGCGCCGGCCTGCGCCACCGCGGCGATCGAGGTGACGATGACGGCGCCTGCACCCAGCCGGATCCGGTGAGGGATCCGCTGGAAGACGCGGTGGTCTGGGAAGAGCCGGTCGGCTGCGGAGGTGGTCATGCCCTCATCGTCAGCGCGATGCGCTGATCGGTTCCAGGGCGGTCACCCGTACGGCGCAGCAGGTCAGGCCTCGATGTAGGCGACGACCACGATCGTGCGCAGCGCGGTGACGAAGTAGATCACGCGGACGTCGTCGACGTCGTCGCGGTAGTCGCGCAGGCCGGGGTGGGATCCGGGATCGGGCGCCGGCGTCGGGGTCGACGGACAGCACCGCCAGGGCGCGGTCCAGGCGAGCAGCTCGGCTTCGTCGGTCAGGGCTTCGATCTGCTTCTCCGCCGACTCGCTGAAGGTGATGCGGGCGCGGCGGGAGTGGCGCGACATCAGGCGACGTGGCCGCGTGCGGCGTGCAGCTGCGCGAGCTTGCGCTCCCGCAGCTCTTCCCACGGCGTGCAGTCCGCGGGGTCGGGCAGGCCGTTGAGCGCGATGTCCTCGAGGACGGCGGCCAGGCGGTCGGCGTTCTCGCGGGTGCGGGCCGCGTACGCGCGCAGTGCCTGCGCCCCGTCCGGGGTCAGTGCCTCGCGGCCGCCGGCTGACAGCTGGACGTCGTCGGGGGCGGGCTGGTCGCTCATCACGGGCCTCCAGGGCGCTTGCGGGCTGATGCCACGGTAGCGGCCGCAGGGCTGCCCGTATCCCCTTGACCGGACATCGGGAAGCACGAAGCCCCGGGCGCCGTGGGGGCTTGGCTCCGGGGCTTCGGAGGTGGGGGATCGCGGTGTCCAACGAGCCGGTCCCGGGATGGTTACGGGGTGACAGGCTCCGGGCTGAGGTGAGGCGCGGCCGGTCGGCCGGACCGGGCGCGGCACTCACGGTCGGTGAGATCAGGGGCAGGTGTAACGCTGTCACGCTCACCCCGGAAGGGCCCGGATCGGCCCTCCTGGCCGGTGATCACGGTGATCGTGACAACCCCGGGCAGACCGCCGACCTACCCTCCAAGCGTGGCCATGATGTGCGTTGACCTGCGGCTTCAGTCATCCGGGCGGCGCGGTGGTGGTGTAACGCGAGGTGTCACGCTCACCGGCCGCTGTAACGCTCACCCTGCGTCAGCGTGACACCCGGCGTTGCGGCGGTCCGGGGCGGTGGGTGCACTCCCCGCAGGCTGCGCAGCCGCCGCAAGGATCGCACCAGTCGCTGGGCACCCACGGGCAGTCGCAGACCGGGTTGTAGGCGTCGGCCTCGTCTTCCGGGTCCGCCTCGCCGACCGGCGCCAGGACGTCGACGTGGACCCGGCCACCGGCGGTCAGGGTCTCCACCCTGCGTGCCGGCAGCCGAGACCGTCACCCACACCGCGACGGTGCGGTCGGCGCTCACGACTGCCCGCCGAGGGCGCGGTCCAGGAAGGCGGCCAGGTCCGCGGCGGCTTCCGGGTCGGCGTTCGCGAGGCGGCCGGCGAACGCCAGATGGTCGACGTCGGTACCGGGCTGGAGGCGGGCGAGGGCGGCCAGCAGCGCGGCGTGGGTGAGGATCGGGCGCGGTAGGAGGTCGGCAGCGGCCTGGCGGGCGGCCGGGTCGGCGTAGTGGCCGCGGCCGGTGGCCAGGGCGTGCGCGAACCAGGCGTCAAGGTCTCGCTGGACGTAGTGGCCGGCGCGGCGGGTGAGCAGGTCCCGCACCGCCTCGTCACCCGGACGGGGTTCGGCCTGTGCAGGGTGCCGAGCTCGCGCAGCGCCTGGAGCTCATCCGCGCGGGCCTCGATCCGCGCCTGCTCGCGCAGGCCGGCTTCCCGTGCGGCGGCGGCCGCGGCGTCGGCCGCCAGCTCCGCCCGCGCGACGTCGTCGCTCTGCGGGTCGTGAGCCGCGCCCGACCCCGCGGCGGCGAGCAGCTGGTCGATGCGTTCCCACTCCGCGAGCTCCGCCCGGCCGCGCGGGTCGTCGGCCAGGTCCTCGTGCCGGGATGCCTGCCGGGCCATGAACCGCGCGTCGTCCAGCGCGGCCGCGACCGCGTCGGCGGTCATGCCCGTGGCGCGGCGGCGCACCACGCGCCGGCCGATGCGGGCGGGGTCGACCGCCTCGCGCGGGCCGGGAGGACGGTGGACTGCGTGCCGGGGCGTTCGCATCGGCGGCTCTCTTGCACACGGGAACGGGTCCGCTCGGTAATTCGGAGAGCCAGGTATACCCAGCTCTCCCGCGTGGCCCGCTCAAAAACGGAAGTCGATGTAATCCACGTCGGTGAATACCGCCTCAACCCCCTTCGCCCGATCACCGAAATTCCCGAAGTAGGCGTATCCGAGAGCCTGCGCTACCAGCTCCTGCAACTCAGCTTCGGTCGCGCCCCGCTCGCGGGCGGCGAGGGTCCCGGCCCGCGTGGTCCGGGGAGACGGTCTGCCGGATGAGCCGCATGCGCGGGTCGTCGGTGGAGCCGAGCGCGGCCCGGAACCCGAACCGGGCACGGGCCTCGATCAGCAAGCCGCCGCCGGAGGAGGCCTGTTCGCGGACCCGGGCGCGAACCCCCGGCTGCCAGTCCCGCGCGGTCTCCTCTTCCAGGGCCGCCCGCAGGGCCTTCTGCGGCCGCCTGAGCCTGCCTGCGGCGTACCGCTGCACGGTGCGGCGGGAGATGCCCAGACGGGCGGCTACGGCCGCTGTGGAGCCCTTCGCGCCGGCCAGCAGGAACCGGAACTGCGCGCCCGCACCCTTCGGCACCGGCCGGGTGAACTCCGGCGCGCTCCGCCGCCTCCAGGCCGTCGTGGAACTGGCCCCGCACCGCGCGGCGGGCGGGGTGCGGGCAGGGCGCTGTCGTCGTGATCGCTCGTCATACGGACACGTTCGGGCCGCTGGCCTGTGGACAGTCGCCGCCGGATCGCCGACCGCTATCCACAGGCCAGGAGACCGAGCCTGTCCGGGAAGGCCGCCGTGACCGGCACGGCGGCCGCCAACGAACAGGAGACGCTCATGCCGTACCTGGCCCCGCCCCGCACCCCGCTGACTCCCGAGCAGGTCGACCGCGCCTTCGCCTACCTCATGGCGCTCGAAGCCGGCGGCGGCGCCAATGTCGTCGGCCGCGAGGAAGCCGACCCCGAGCTGCCGTTCCTCATGCTGCGGCTGACCGAGGACCTGGTCCTGCCCGTCACCACCGTGCCGGACGACGAAGACCCCACCGCCGACTCGTTCATCCTGGAGCGCGTCGGGGACGTCCTGCTGTCCGCGCTGCGGGACTGGCAACGCGACTCCCCACCACCGGCTGCATCGGCCTGGCCCGCAGCCTCCTGCGCTTCATCACCGGTCTCCTGACCGACCAGGACGACCGCGGCGACGTCGCCGCCACCCTGGAACGCCTGCGAGACGAACACCCCGCGATGGGGGCCCGCACGGCCGGCTGATGATCGTCGTGTCCGCAGGGGTGGCAGGAGGCGGCGCGCTCGCTACCGTCGTCGCACGGGCCTCCCGGGCACCGCGGCCCCGGCCTCCCCACACAGGGGGCTGGGGCCGTTCGCATCCTCACCTGCCGAGCAGTCGCCGCCGCCAGGTGGCGGGCGCGGTGAACGTCGTGGCTGGCCGTGGGGCTTCGCCTGCGGCTACGGCGCGGCGTCGCGAGTTCGTCTTCCTTTCCGCCGCGCACCGGCACGTCCGATCCCGGTAGCCCTGAGGGTTTCGCTTCTGCCGCTGTG